>NC_019729.1:6277881-6578164 GCF_000317475.1 Oscillatoria nigro-viridis PCC 7112 | reverse complement strand
TATTTCGGCATGCGATCGGCGTGAGCCTGAGAATATTTCGCCAAACTTTCGTCAGTTTCAATCCCTGATAGGGTTTTAGGTTTATTTCGGCCGAATTTTATCGATTAGCTGGCACACCTGCTGAATTGCGTTTCAATCCCTGATAGGGTTTTAGGTTTATTTCGGCAAAATATTTCCAATATTTCTAAAAATGATATTGGTTTCAATCCCTGATAGGGTTTTAGGTTTATTTCGGCCCCGATAATTTTACATCTGGAATTGAAGGAGCGGTTTCAATCCCTGATAGGGTTTTAGGTTTATTTCGGCGGTTTTCGATTAGCAGAAAAATACGTTGCAGAGTTTCAATCCCTGATAGGGTTTTAGGTTTATTTCGGCGGATTGGAGCTGTTGGGCTGCGGTGCTGCTGTTGAGTTTCAATCCCTGATAGGGTTTTAGGTTTATTTCGGCCGCCCGTTCCAGAAGCCTTGCTGTATTTGGTTTTCAAGGTGCAGTTCCGTGAATCTAAAACCAAAGTATCATTCCAGCCTGGGCCTTGTCAATAGCAAATTCTTCTTCCTTACTCCAAAACCTTATCCTGTAAAGCTTTCAGACTTTCCGTGAATCGTTTTTTCAGGTTGGGGGCATCAAACTCTTGCCGGACATGAGTTTGAGCCGAAAAATTTGATACCCCGATTTTAACACCTACCGATTCACGGAAACTAAGCAAAAAATATTGTGCGATCGACTGGCACTACGCCACCAATACGTTCGATCTTACCCTGACAGCAGGCGCACAGCGGGAAAAACAAAATACTGTCTTCGTTCGGTTTGATGACTTTGTTCAGGCGCGATCGCAACTTAGCATACTGAGTCTCGCTCAAATCAGCACACTCGAACACACTGTACTGCATCCACTGCCCGTAAGACTTGAGCATTTTGTGAATCTTTATCCGGCGCTTGTCTTCGGAAATATCGTAAGAAATCAGAATGTGCATATCTAGTACAAAACTAAAGGTGGATATTTGTCAATCTCGCCCATCAAATATTTCGCCAACATCCGCCCTTGAATTTCAAAAGCTTCTTGATAGGTGCACTTGCGTTTCAAAACAGGATGCTTAAACTCAGACTGCTTTTTCTTTTCATACAACTTCAGAAACTCTTTCCGTCCCGTTTCCGACAGTCGCACCACATTACTCAGCGGTTCCACAGTAAAATCATTCGGCGTCAGAATTCGGCGGTTAATCGCATTCAAAATGATACTGTCTGCTACCAAAGGGCGGAATTCTTCCATCAAATCAAATGCTAAACCCGCGCGGCCGTAGCGCTGCATGTGAAGGTATCCTAAATAAGGGTCAAATCCCACAATATTAATGGCGCTTTGCACGTCGTGACGCAGCAGCGTGTAAGCAAAATTCATCAAAGAATTCACCGGATCGGTAGCAGGGCGGTGTCGCGGTTGAAACACAAAGCCTTCCGCGCGAATTAATTGGTTGAAAACCCTGAAATATGCCGCGCTACCAGCACCTTCCTGTGCGCGCAAAGAGTCAATATTGTCAGTTTTGTCAAGTTTGGCGATCGCATTGGAAATCTGCATAATTGCCGAGGCTAAATTTAGTTCGGAATGTTCCCGCTGAGTTTGAGATAAACTGCTGCGATAATTTTTCATTTTCCCGCGAATAAAACCCCGGACAACATGAATAGCTTGCGGAGTTTCCCCCGCCGCTTTCCACTGAGCATTGCGAACGAAAATGTTTTTACTTAATTCCGGTTCCAGCTTACCCAAATAGTGACCGGTATCGGTGATAAAAGTCAGAGGAATTTTGCGTTGTAGCAATTCTGCGATCGCCGCCGGAGAAATAGTCGCCCGTCCCAAAATCACCACTCCATCTAAATGAATCAAAGGCACATCCTGTAACATTTGATTTTTTGCCTTGACATTGAGGCGTTCATCTGTTTTCCCAATAAACACATCATCTTGATTGATATACAGTGTCCCCACGATTGACTCCTAAATTTGTAGTTTGGATTAATTAGCTTCTTGATAGCGCAGGACTTTATCGGCAGCTTGTGGCAAACATTGCTGATAAAGGCTGCAACCTTGACAGCGTTTGGTATAATTAGGTCTAGGCATTGTGCCTGTTTGCAGCAAAAATTGGATAGCGGTGATAGTGGCGATCGCCTCCTGTCTCAACCCCTCAGAAATCTCGACTAATTGCCGCTGATGCGACTGCGCGTAATACACATATCCAGTCGCAATAGTTTTCCCCGTCATCTCCTCCAAACAAAGCGCTTGGGCGCAAACTTGCAACTCATCGTTATCCCATTCTCCCTTCCGTCCCCGCTTGTATTCCACGGGATAAAGTTCGCCCTCCGCCGACTCAATCAAATCCGATTTACCAATGAGTTTATACTTTTCAGACTTCAGCCAAATCGCCCGCACCTGCCAATTTTCATCGCGATTAATCTCGCCCATCGTGTGAACGCGATCGTGCAAACTCGTGCCTTCTATGGTATACTGATTATCCGTAAATTCTCCCGCACAGGACATTCGCCAACAGCGGTGAGGACAGTAAGAATACTGGTTCAGAGATGCGATCGAAATGTAATCAGAATCGTTCATAATTTTAAGGGTTTGTAATAGATTGGTAATTGGAATTAATTAGTGATGCCCCAGTCCGCCAGGGGTTGAAACCCCTGTCTCATAGCTAAAGTCGGTTGAAACCGACTGAAGAAGTAATTTAATCATTGATGAAGTATGTGCCGTACCTCCAAGCTTACGAATTACTGCGTTGAAACCGACTGAAGAAGTAATTTAATCATTGATGAGATTTTGAGCTTGTAGGTAACAGTAAGCGCAAAGGTTGAAACCGACTGAAGAAGCAATTTAATCATTCATACTTGCAGTCCTCTTTAGAGGACTTTAGCTTTGAGGCAGGGGTTTCAACCCCTGGCGGACTATGGGTTTTACGTTAAGGCTTGCCCTTGCGTATCCCCTACTGTAAAAATCGCGTTTCAACCGCTGGCAGACTATGGGTTTTACGTTCAGTTATCAAGAACTTTTTTAACAACTATTCGCCTAGTCATTCCCATCCCCATCGGAGTTTTCCTGCCCACACCGCAGTAAACAGCAAAATCAGCCAAAGCATTAATTTGCTTAATCACTAAAGGCTCGACATCTCCCAAAATCCGATAACTAACCTCCCCAACCATGCCCACAAAATCGCTTTGATAGTTAGTCAATCTTTCACTTCGGATATTGACAAAACTGGAAAAAAGTGCATCGAAGGAAAGATCGGGAATTGCGATCGGGCTGTACTTATTCCAGCGACTGAGTAGACTGTTAAAAACGCAATCTCTAGTAGGAATCACTGAATCGAATTTGCCTTGCCTAAAAGTAGTAGGAGTCGCAAAACTGAAAGCAATTAAACGATTAGTTTCGGAAGCTTGTTCGTAAAGTTGAGAGTAACTACAAGCATTAGCCCAAGGTTGATCTACTTGGGGCGTTCCGAGAATTTTAGCAATCATCAAATCGGCGGGCCCGAGATGCCACGGCTTCGACGGATTGAGATTCAGCCAAAGATTAGTTAATTGGCCGAATAGAGTGTCATCAAGCAGAGTAATCCGCCACCAACAGAGGGTATGTTCTGGAATCGGTTCTGTGTGTTCCCATTGCAGGAAATGGTGTTTTTTGAAAGGGCATTTTTTAGTTTGCAAAGGGCTGAGAGTGAAGGATTTTTGGGCGGCGGCATCGTGGAGGCGATCGCCGAGTTTTTTGTCAACGGAGCTCACGAGGGTGAGAAAGAGGGCGTGCAGGTGTCTTCCGGTGAGGTATCCGGGGGGAATTGGGGCCAGGGGAAGGATGTTGAGAACCAGGCTGTGCGGCATAATTTAGATTACCCAGAATTCTTGATTGTCAGGACATTTTAAGGTAACGCCAGCGGAGGCGATCGCCAAAATGCCGGATAAACTTGGAAAAAATGTATATTCTTGTTCGTTAGCAAAGCTATCTTTGACCGTAATCGGATAGCATTCGATTCCTTGTTTTCTGAGTTTGAGAATTGCCCAGCGATTTTTGCGATGTTCTCGGACAATCACACCGGGCATTAAGGGTGGTGTAAGCTGGGAAATTAACGCTGTGGGACGGACGTTATCGCCGATCGTCCGTTCGATCTTACAATTTTTAAAAGCATAAAGTTTGCCAAGATAGTGGTTCGCAAAATCTTCTAAATCTGCAACTTGCAAGGCAAATTTGAGCCCGTAAGTTTCGGTGGCGCGATCGGTAAGCACAATCCCATTTTCATCGGACGCAAATTCAAAAAATCTCAGCAGGTGAATGGGATCGAGATTGGTTTCGCCGACTTCATCGAGTAAAAAGTTTTTGGGGTCGTAAATTTTGACATTTTCAAACAAACTTTCTCGAAATTTGAAAAGTGGTGCATAGCTGGCTTTGAGAATTGTCGCGTATTCTTTCAACTCTTCGGCGACTTTTTGGTTTTTGCGGATTTTTTCCTCAACTAATTCGATTGACGTTCTCCCAGAATCTATTTCTGCCCAATCTTCTGGATAGTTTGCTTGCATAAAACTGATGACGCAGTTTTGACCGCCTTTAATGTATTGCCACTCTTTTTGAATTTGTTTGATAGTGGATTTAGCCACATTTTCGGCACCTTGCAATACTTTCATCCGCCGCCGGTAAGAATTCCAGTCTCGTTTACCTCCCAACACTATTTGCATGGTTTGATAAAGCTGCATAACTAAACTTGCTTCGGGCAAATTGTCAAACACTATTTCTAGTTCTAATAATGGTTTGGCAATTTCTAGAAAAGCTTCGGAACGCCAGTAAATGTCGAGAAACGGACGCTTCATGCAGTCTAGACTTTCTAACATTTCCGTCAGGGCTTTGCGTCCGCCAAAACAGTCAAGTTGTTCGATGCCTTGTTCCCAAGCGCGATCGGGTAAATAGGCGATCGCCTCAGAAGGAATTTCGGTTTGCGTTTTCCCTAAAACCCTTCCGACACGCCCGATGCGCTGCCAGAATGAAAAGCGATCGCGCGTGGAAAAAATCAACCAATCGAGATTTTGCCGGGGCGTTTCGTTCTCCCGATCGAAGTTGAAGCCCACATCAACGGTACTCGTAGCTAGAATCACTTGTTTTTGGGCGGCCAGCGGGCGTTCTTCCTTCGGTGTATCCCCCGTAATTCGCCCGCAGAAATCGGAAAATCCGCGATCGCGCAATTGGTCAGAAATGCGCCCTAGGGTATCTTTGGCATCAAGAATTACCGCCCCATTTTGGTCAGGATTTTCTCTGAGTCGCCGTAGAACTTCTTGCACAATTTCTGCGATCGTAGTTTCTTTATCAACCTGCTTGCGAATTTCTAGATTGACTTCAGTTTGAGAAGGACGTAGATAACTAATTTGACTTTTGCCATCGATTCGAGCAATTTTTACCCCATTTTTTCCTAACACATTTAAGGCTTCTTCACAAGCAGGTTCTGGTGTTGCCGTCAACAGAACAATTTTTCTCTTGTACTGAAAGTAGCCAAACTCTTTAGATAAAGCGAGATAGAAAAACAAGCTAACTAATTGTTTGGCATCGTAAAGGTGAAATTCATCGAAAATTACAGTCGAGAAACTGCTGTAAAATTCACTGGCAATATTTCCGCGATCGAGTGGATTGTATTGAAAAAATGCAGCGTAGTAGAAAATATCCGGATTTGTCACCAGCAAAATTGGTCTACCGCCACCGCATTCGGGAAAAATAGTTGCAGGTTCGCGCAAAACATTATAGATTTTTTCCCCTGAACGTTTCCCAACGCGATCGTCGGGCCAGGAATTGACTTGTTTAGCAGAAGCAGCTTTCACGAGATGAGGTAAACGCGCATCCAGAACAAATTTTTCGGCGGCTTCCGTTTGCTGGTCAATTAAGGCATTTGTCGGGGCGATATAGATAGCATTGCGCTGAGAATTGTGCAGCAAAACACTCAATCCGGCTTTGGTTTTTCCCGTTCCAGTCGGTGCGAGGTCTAGAATGATATCATTATTTTCGGACGCTTCATAAACATCGACTTGATGCTGCAATGCTTGTCCCATAAATTCCAATGGTTTAGGCAATTGGGGACAGGCAGAAATGCTTGCTGGTTCGAGTTTAATTTTCAGATGATCCATTGTTGTTTCCACCACAAAATTCAAGGTTAGCTGGGAGAATAAAATCACCGGCTTGCAGCGCTTCACCGCGAAACGAAAGATTTTTCAATAACGATGCGGGCGGCATCGAAATTAAGTCGAAAGCGAGGAGTTCGATATTTGCAGGTAAGTCGGCAGCGCTGAGATAAGTATTGCAGCGATAATCGCCCCTCGGAAGTTGCACAAAATCGAGTTTTTTCACGATTTCAACGCGGACTTTGCTGGTAAATTTGCCGACGCGAATGTATTCGGGCAATTCGCGATCGCCAAATACTAATGTCTGAAACCGATTTCCCCGTTCAATTACTCGCAATCGCCCGGTTTGGGGGAAGTTGCTAGGGCGATAGGTACTGGGTTTTTTCCCCGTTCTACTGAGGGGTAAATCTTCGCGCGCCGTTGCTACTCGGTTATTTGTCATCGCATACCAATAGGAGTCAGAAAGAGCGTTAAACCGCTCAAATCGGAAGGATAAAGTGCCGCCAGCCGGCCATGCGGGGAGGATGTAGCTATTACCGGAAAGGGGCGTTAAATCTTCTATATACCGAGGTCTGCTGGTGTCTTGGCCGGTAAGGCGATAGGGCGATCGCGCCCAACCTAAAGCATAGGCTAGTGCATAATTGCCGATCGCCCCTTCGGTATAGTAAGTATCGGACAATTCCCGCGAGGCAAAAAACACGGGTTCGGCGCACCAAAGTTCGACTAAGCGTGCGGTTTGATAGGCAATTATCGAAGTGAAAGAAGTTCGGAAAAGTTCTAATTGCGGCATGGTTGAGATTAATTTAAACGATTATAGGAATTACGCATCGGGACTAAGAAACCGGGTTTTTTACTAACATTAAAAGCCCGGATGCACTATTTCCGTAAAAAAACCCGGTTTCTCTGCTCCGATGGGTAAGTCTTATCCTGGATATTTGTAAACCCGTCCCGACACACCGAGAGGATTTATGATTCCTCCGATTTTTTACCTCGCCCTTTGGTCTTGTTTTCACTCTTCACCTTCCGCCAAGGTGCATAGGATTCATCGAGGCGTTTGAGGAAGGTTTCTTGTTCCGGTAGCGACCAATGTCGATCGACATCGGCAATCAGCGCGTCACATTCGGCTGGGGAAAGCTGCATCGAAATGCCTCGTTTATTTGTCCAACTGCCGATTATTTCCTGAGTTGCATCTACTAAAGATGCGGTTTTTAAAGGATGTTCTAGGGCGGTATTTTGGGCTTTCAACTTGTCATAAACCCCTTGTACTAATTCCAGAGAACTCGGCAGTTCAGCAATACCGCCAAATACACCGAGAATTTGATTGTCCATGCGTCCCACGCGGCTGGAAACTGCACCGTAACGACTGGTTAATAAAATGTTGCCGAGGGTGTAGCGCAGTTCGTCAGCGGTGACATCTTTGAGGGTGACAATATCGAGGAAGTGAACCCCAGGTTTGATGTATTCGCTGGTGTTGAGGGCCGTCGAAGCGTTACCCTTTTCATCGCGCATAGTTCCGGTTTCAAAGATAGCATTGATGGTGCGATCGGCAATTAGTTCTGTCGAATGCAACACGCTAAACGCATCCTCTGTCCACACCCGGCTTTTTTGAGCCCCTTCTCCCCCCGCTGCGAAGCCGTAGAGGAAGCAATCAACGCACATTTCACAAGGCGCATTAGTATTGAGAGCACAAATTGCATCAGTTTTTGGTGCCGTGTAGAGAAGATTGTGCGATCGCAAAAACTCTCGTCCTTTGCGCCTTTCCGGTGCAACTTGTTTGCGTTTTGTCATCACCAGCCGAGGAATTGATTCGGTATCTTCAATGCCAGCTTGCACGTATTCATTACACATCGGTTCGCCCGTTCCCTCTGTCCGAAAAATGGTTTCCGATTGCGTGGTACGAAGGACAACAATCCCGATGGTGCGGCCTTTGGGGAAGTTTTCGTAGCTAGGTGCGAGGAATGGTTGCAATTTTGCGATCGACATTTTGTATTCTCCTAGTTGTTTGCAGGTGTGGATTCAGATTCTGTTTTAGACGTGGTTGCAGATTCGGTTTTAGACTTAAGTTCTTGACGCGCTTCTTGTAAAAAAAACAAGTAGGCAGCTTCGAGGGTTTTGCTATCAGTTAGCAGTCGTTCGGGACGCGAGTGATAAACCTCCTCAAATAGTTGTTGCAAAACTTGATAAAACTGCTTGATTTGTTCGTATTTTGTCGCACCCGCCCCGTGTTCTCGAATGCGATCGAGACGGTTGTGATATTGCTGCACTAGGGAGGCAAATACCGTGTCCCAATCCATATGAGATTTTCGCGATCGCACAGCTTTGATAAATTCCGAAAACGGTTCAGTTTGGGCAGTGCGGCGGAAGGAACTGCCCCGCAACTTGGCAAATTCGGCAATGTGTGCGGCTTGCTTGAGATAGCTAGAAACGCGATCGTGTTCTTCTGACATGAGACTCCTCAGTAAAGTATTCAAAGGTTCTTTTATCCGAGACCAAACTGCCTCCAAGTTGGGGTCATCTTGTTCCCGCAGCAGCCAGCGCAGCAGGACGTAATAGAAACTCAAGGGACGAGTTGCCGCCCGCGCCAAGTCATACAAACAGTCATCTTTTTTCTGAATACTTGCCACCGAAATAGCTAGCTTTCCGATACAGCGCAGCCGTTCTAAAACTTGCTCTGCCGTTACTGCCGTGCGCCGTTCTTCCTTGGATAAATGACCGTTTCGCCGATACTGGCCGCTGCCTAATAGTGGCTGCAAAGATGACGGAATTCCTTCAACTTTTCCGAAAAAATCCCAAGTTGGTTCGACTTCCAGATTGGCACCCAAAACAAAGGGAAAACCCAAGTCAAAGGCCAAACTCATTTCCAACGCCAATCTGAGCGATTTTAGCAACGCCAGGGAGTTATTAACTTCTCCCCACAGTACGGGAATTGTCACCGTTGAGTTGATAAATTCAGGACGTTTTGGCAGTGCCAAGCCAACCATTTTGTTGGATTGAAAGACTATCTCGTTTTCGCGGTAAAGTTTAATTTCGTCAACTGTTACTGTCCCATCTTCATTTTGGGCTGCGGTATTCCTCAGAAAATTTTGCCAAATTATTCTGAGTTCAATACTCGATCCTTTTGGGAGGGCAAAGTGAAGATATAGCGGGTCTTGTTTGACAGAGTTCGGGAAATTTGCACCAACTGCCATCAACTGATAACCTAATGCCGATAAGTTATCTGCCCGCCGTTTGGGTTCAGCAATCATGCCGCCGGGAAGACGATTGGAAAAAGCTTGGACTTTGGTTCCCGGTGGCATTTTTGGGGAACTCAATTCGCCGATTTGTAGCGATGTCGTCCCCAAGGAACAGCGCTGGCGCGGGTTGGCTTCAACGTAGGCTGTGAGTTCGTTAAAGCCTTGCCAGTTCGCAGGTGTAGAAAAGTTGAGTAGTTGCCGAACGGCATTTACCAATTCTTCAGATACGTCTATCTCTTCGGCTTTGCCGCGCAGTTGAAATGAATCTTCTAAGGCGGCAAATACCTTTTCTAGCTTCTGTTCGCGATCGCCCTCAATGGATTTGGCAGCAAACAAACAGCGTCCGTACTGGGCGTTAAACGGTTCCAATGCTGCGCGCTGTTCTGGGGATAATCCGACTTGCGCGGCAATTCGATCCCAAACCTCCTTGGGGCTGAGTTCGGCGGCCCGATAGCTGAGGTAAGCGGTTTTTAGTCCTTCAGAAATGGCAAATTCATCGGCATTGGAAACTGGATGCAAGCCGACAGCAGCGGCTGCGGTAACGGCATTTTCTCCAGCATCTCCGCCATATTTGTCAATATCCTTGGCGACTTTTTCCACTTTGTAACCGCTGGCTTTTTTTAGCAGTAACTTATCTACTTCGTCTAAAGTTGCTTCGGGATTTTGTTGGATGGCTTGCGGGTCGATTTTGATGCCGTCTTTGGTGGCGTTCACGAGTTGTTCGACGTTGCTGCTAAAGACGCGATCGATCTTTTTTTGCCATTTTTGAGCGAGAATTAAGCTTAAATCGCCGTCGGGAAAGGCTTCTCCGACAAAAATTTGACCGTTGGGGTCAATGGCGAGAGTATGCAAATTGCGATCGTGCAAAACCTCTTCACAAGCTGACAGCAACAGCGAAGTCAGATAACCTCGGTCTTCGGAAAGAGTGACCTGAAACAACTTACTGTCACGCTGCAATGCAACTGTTAACTCATTTTCGACTTTGCGAATGCGTGTTTCTTCGTCAATTCCTAAGTCAAATAAGTCGCCCCCAATCAACATCGCGGCCCAACGTTTGATATTGGGGTCTTCTGGTAAAAAACGCATTGGATCGCTGGCGTTGTGGCCGGAATGGCGTTCTATCAGGCGGCGGACGAGTTCGAGTTCTTCATCAGTTTGGGCGAATTTGGAAACGCAAGCGCGATCGAGTTGTTGTAGCAAAAAAGGGCGATCGCGTGCCAACGTCTTAACATTGCGTCCGTCGTCTGCCAGCTTATTCAAATCGTGAACGGCAGTCGCGGCCAGAATACAAGCGCGTTTGTCATCGGGAACTCCGGCAATTTTGCTAACCGTTAAAACGAACTGACAAGCCGAATCGAGGTGTTCGGCAAGGGTGCGTCCTTGGCGAGTGCCATACTGTCCGTGATTGGTATGCAGTTGGTACAGTTTCGGACGAACTTCTGCAAAATAGCGCTCGTCTAAAGTTGTTGTTTCTTCGTCAAAAAGCAAACTTTTTGTGGACATAATTTTGCCCTAATCTGTTGATTTTTATGAGTTGTTCGCTGAATTGTTACTGGCTGTTATTCATTTTTTTTGAGAAATGTATTCAGCAACTTGCTCTATGTAAATCGGATAATAGATTAAAGCAACTTGAACGGAATTAAATAACATTACATAATCTATCTCTAAGTACCGATGAGCCAAAATGTTACGCAAACCTGCTGATTTTACTAATTCTTCACTAACTTCAGGTGTAATAATTCCATAGCTTCCAAGCTGAACAAAAGATTCTCGATTACTATCCGAGTTAACCTTCATTCCACGGGTCAGAATATGCTCGTTAATATCAACTGCTGCCTGAACTATCAACTCCATTATTCTTTCTGAAATTATTTTTGAATCGAAGCTAGCTAGATAATTTTCCAGGCTCATCGATTCAAAACGTCTCAATTCGAGCAGATACTCTCCAATAAATTTGAGTCTGGTTAAAACTACTGTTTTCTGAATACTCATACCGACCTCCAATCTTTGAGAAAATCATCAATACTCTGATAAAGTTGACGTTCCAGTTCTTGCAATTCCAGCTCGTTCATCAGATGAGTTTTGACAAATTGCTCAAACTGACCTGATTCTTGTTCATAAATAAGTTTGCCATCACGAGCAATAAAATTGGCAATCAGAGGGGAACAGCGATTCAATTCAACGACATCAATTTCATCGCTGTTAATGCTAAAAGCTTCACCCAAAATGCCAGGAACTTCAAACCATGCAAAGCCTCGATTATTGCAAGATTCTTCCCTAAGCTTTTCATCGTAAAGTGCGGCAAAATCCCAATCACTTTTTGCGTGAGTATCACCTCTGGCACGAGAACCAAAGAGAATTAGCATTTTGAGGTAAGGAATTTGTTCGGGAAGTTGTGAAGCAATTTCCTGAAGTTCAGTCAGCGTTGGGGAAATTTGGAGCATAGTTAACTTTTGTAGAGTAAACAAATTCGAGGACGAGGACAGCAAATTTTCTGTTGTCAGAATAGTTTGTCTCTAGCACTCTATCTTTACAGGGAGATGGGAAGAAAATTTTCCCCCAACGCCTCGCAAAATCGCATTACACCCGATTATCGCCGTTCAGCAACAATCGGTTTCGTGCTACTGCCGGCTCAGGCGGCGTTTCTCAAATTCAGTCCTTAACGCATAAAACCAAAGAAACCGGGTTTTTTACTCAAACTGTCGGCTAGAACGAAGGATTTTCCTAAAAAAACCCGGTTTCTGACTACCCATGCGTCCAGGACTGAATTTGATAGCCTTCGTTATCTCTGGGAGGTTTGTAATTGCACTAAGATTATATTTGCATTGAAAACCAAATATGTCAAGTATGTATTTACACTTTTGTTGAATGCCCCGCAAAAAAGAGACAATTACACTTTCAATTCCGGCTGGAACCAAGGAACAGCTAGAGGCGATCGCCCTTCGCCTCGGTATCTTATGGGGCAAAAGTCCCAGTGTGTCTGGGTTACTGGTCGCGGTCGCCCAACAAAAAATCGAAGTGGGCGAACCCTTTACCCTAAATTCAGTGCAGGTACAATCATTGAACAAAGCTGTCAAATTCCTCAACGACTCTGGCGAAGTCGAAGCCGCCCAGATCGTCATGGCATTACTTTTGGACAAAGCCAATCTGGAAACCCCTTTCCGGCAAAAGTTGCTCGAACAAGTCAACCAAACTGCCGAAGCGTGGCGGCTTCGACTCAATCAACTGATTGACGACCGCCAACCGTTCAGGCTGTTTTACCAGTCAGGCAAAGACAAAGTGAGCGAATTTACTGCCCGCAGTGCCAAAATTCGCCTCTACGACAAGCGCCTGTACCTAGAAATCTGGTGCGACGATGCTGACTCCAGAGAAATCCCGGAATTAGCTCACAATCGGTGTTTGCGCTTAGACAAGATTGTTAACTTGTTACCTGCAAGTGAAAAATGGCGCGAAACCATAGACTATCTAGAAGTACACTTACATTTTTTAAGGGGATTGGCTGGAAACTATGAATCCAAACCGGATGAAGATGTGGCAAATGAAATGGTGGGAGACCTGCGCCATGTAGTGAAGCGGGTATCCAGCCGATTCTGGCTGTTCCGAGAGGTGTTTCGGTACGGCAAAGACTGCGTGATTGTCTCGCCCCAGAATGTGCGCGATCGCTTCCAACAAGAACTGATCGACCTCTGCCGCCAGTACAACCTGGAAATCCGCGATTAGATCAAAAAAAAGCAGCCGGTAAAGGCTGCTTTGACAAAAAAACCGTTGTTGAGTTAGAGGAGAAAACTTTAAATCGAATTCAAATTACCGCTGTTTCCATTCCTGCCTGAGTTTCCACTATTTTTATCTACCGCTGACTCACCTTGCCTTCAGAACAAAACTTCAAATCCCCATTAGAATGCTGCTGAAAGTTCGTTGACCACTTTCACTCGGCCTCTGAGAACCGCCCGCAGCAAGCGGTTGACGCAGCCTCTCTCTTCGTCATTCAGAGAGTCGTCGAAGGTGGCGGCCATCAAACCGTAGCGATCGGCCAGAGTCAAAACGCCTGTATCCGTTACAGAAGCGAGGATTTCACAGATAGCGCCGGGGAGGAGTTGTACGGGGTGCATGGCAGTGCGGTTGAATTCGATATATTTATCATCTTCTGGTTTCCTCTAAATATCGGTGATATTAATGAGGCCGCGAAGGTGATTCTCTAGGGTGAAAGCCAGTGATCCGAGTAGAGTAAATGTGTGACTTGGGTCACAGTGCCACAGGTGGCCACAGGCAATTCCATCCCGCGCCGATTTTTGGGTAGGACGCGGGGCTGACGGCATTTCGCTAAAATGATCGTTAATCCCCCAACCAGTTTAATTTTTACCCCGGTACCGAAAATGCTTGACTTTCTCAATCCCATCTTGGGCCGCAAGCCCGATCGCATCAAAGCCAATGTTGAAATCTATACTTGGCAAACCTGTCCCTACTGCATCCGCGCCAAAACTTTGCTGTGGTGGAAAGGCGTAAATTTCACGGAATACAAAATTGATGGCGACGAAGCGGCTAGAAAGGCAATGGCCGATCGCGCTAACGGACGCCGCAGCGTACCCCAAATTTTCATTAACAACCAACACGTAGGCGGCTGCGATGACATTCACAAACTCGATGCAGAAGGACAGTTAGATCCGCTGCTAGCTCAACCAGCGGTTTAAACTGAGATATTGCAGCATTCCCAAGAACAGGCAAGATGCCTGTTCCACAAAGAGTGAATTTTCTGCTTGTGGGGTGGGCCGAAGATCCCGCCCGCGAAAGGCTTATTGACAAAATTCCTGACTACAAATCTTTGGCAAATTTACTTAGATTGTCTTGCCGCCATTTAGCATCCGATCGCCTGTCTGTTTGCAATTCTAAGACGCGAATCCCGCTATTTGGCAGCAAATTTAATTTTTCTTTGAACTGTCCCCAATCCTCAATTACCTCGTGTTTCACGCCATAAGTTGCACACAACAGAGCAAAATTGATCTGCTGCGGAGTGGCAAAAAACTCTTCAAAGGGCGGGTCAAATTTGGCAACGGGCAACATTTCAAAAATTCCGCCACCGTTGTTATTAATTAATACGATTGTCAGATGGCCTACAAATTTATTTTTCATTAAAAAACCGTTTGTATCGTGCAAAAATGCTAAATCGCCTGTTAACATGATGCTGCTTTGATTGCGGTGAGCAACTCCCAACGCTGTTGATAATGTGCCGTCTATACCGTTAGCGCCGCGATTGAAAAACGGCTTGATTTCTAAGTTGTTCTGCTTCCAGAAAAACTCTACATCTCGGACGGGCATACTGTTGGCAATAAATATCGGTGTTGCTGGCGGCAAAATTTGGGAAAGCAGCCAGGAAACTTTGGGCTCGATTATGTTGTTAATTGTTGCTATTTTTTTGTCGATTGTTTGTCTGACTTGGATTTCGGTGTTGCGCCAAAGTTGGAGGTATTCGTTTGAGGGTGAGGTTGGAACCCCCCCTAACCCCCCCTTATTAAGGGGGGGGACTTGAGTTGATTCGCCCTGGTTTAGGGGGGGGATTTGAGTTGATTCATCCTTGTTTAGGGGGGGGATTTGAGGGGAAATAGCAGGGGTTGCAGGGGCTCGATCCCCCCCTAACCCCCCCTTAATAAGGGGGGGGACTTGAGTTAATATAGTTGCGAGATTTTCTACGGAGGTTCGCAGGTGAATTGTTTGGCCGTGTAGCGGATCGAAGTTGTGGTGGCTGGGGTCGATTATGTAGCGTTTTGGTTGGGTTTTATCTAACCAGTTTCGCAGTTCTTTGCTTGTGGGTAAGTCTCCGATTTGAATGGCGATTTCTGGGGTTAATTTATCTGCTAGTTCGCGGTTTCGCAGGATTAAATCGTAGGTGGGAATTAGATGGGGGTTTAGTTGGGCGTAGTTTCTGACTGGGGATAATCCTTCTGCTAAAACTGGCCAATTTAAGTATTTGGAAATTTGCCCGATCGCACTACAGTATTTTTCGGCCAATTGGGGCTGTGCAACGCCTGCAATAATAATCCCCCGATCGCACTTTTGCCATTGTTGCATTGTACTTTCTTCTCCCCCCCTTAACAAGGGGGGGCTGGGAGGAGTAGAGGTTTCTGCGGCGAAAATCGGTTCTAATCCTGCAAAAAAATCTTCGGGATTGAATTGTGTTTCTAAAGCTTCTACAGCTATGTCTGGAACTGGTACAAGCGGGTCGCGAAAGGGGATGTTGAGGTGGACGGGGCCTGGTGTTGGAAATTGCGATCGTTCCCAAGCGTACACGATCGTCTGCCGCAGATAGTCTAGCATTCCTCTGGACGCAGAAGGTATCGCTAATTCGGCTTGCCAGTTCGGATAATTGCCGTATATTTTAACTTGGTCGATCGCTTGTCCGGCGTGACAGTCCCGCAGTTCTGGAGGTCGATCGGCGGTGAATATTAGCAGCGGAATTCGACTTTCTCTGGCTTCTATTATCGCAGGATAAAAGTTGGCTGCGGCGGTTCCAGAGGTACAAATTAGTGCGGTTGGTAAACCGGATTTTTTGGCGATTCCTAATGCAAAAAAACTTGCTGAACGTTCGTCGAGTATGGGCAGAGTTTCTATTTTGTTGTTCTGGGCAAAAGCTATTGTTAATGGTGCCGATCGCGAACCGGGACAAATGACGGCGGTAGTTAATCCCAACCGCTGCAAAGTTTCTGCTAATACGGAAGCCCAGACGGTATTTGTGTTGCGAAAATCTATTGGCATTGTTAAATCTGAGTAGCTCAACTTTGTATTGTGCTACGATATTATACCCAAATAATTGTCAGGATACATTTTTATGATTCTTGAGGCGGTTGTGCTGAATGTCAAATCTGGCTGTGAGGGGGATTTTGAGATAGCTTTTAGAGAAGCCTCCAGTCTGATAGCGTCTATAGATGGCTATTTATCTCACGAACTTCATCGCTGCACAGAAGTTCAAGGAAAATATCTATTATTGGTGAGATGGCAAAATTTAGAAGCTCATACAATTAAATTTAGGAATTCCGCTGAATATCAAGAGTGGAAAAGAATGCTTCACCATTTTTACGATCCTTTTCCCATAGTAGAACATTTTGAGGAAGTGAAAATTAAACATTAACACAGACTCAATCAATTAGCCAGACAACTCTACATTCTGTAAATTAGCTGAATTAAACTAAAGCATTTAAAAGTGCTTGTAATTTCAGTTGAATTTCTGCTAGTTCTTTTTCTGGTTCCGAACCGGCAACAATACCAGCACCAGCATAAAGTATAGCCCGATCGCCGTCGATTAAAGCCGATCGAATGCCGACGGCAAATTCGCCGTTGCCGGTGCGATCGATCCAGCCGAGGGGTGCTGCATACAAAGAGCGATCGCAGCTTTCGCAGCCGCGAATTTGCTTGAGGGCAATATCTCTCGGTACGCCCGCCACCGCTGGGGTTGGATGCAGTTGGGATAAAATCTTTAATAAATGAATATCACGGGGAATTCTAGCCCTGATGGGCGTCCACAAATGCTGAATGTTTGACAGTTGCAGCAGTCTCGGTAGTGGAGAAAATTCGGGATTGATACCGAGACTCGACAGGCGATCGACTATAAAATCAATTACCGCTAGATGTTCTCGAATATCCTTTTCGCTGTTGAGTAAACCTTTGCCTAAATTCGCATCTTCTGATTCTGTTTTTCCCCTCGGTGCGGAACCGGCTAAGGCATCTGTTACTAACTCATTTTTGTGAACGCTGATTAAGCGTTCTGGACTGGCACCGATAAAATTTTGACCTTGGCCGTTACTGGTGGAAAATACGTAGCAACCGGGATAAGTAAGGCGCAAGTTGTTTAAGGAATTTATTAAACTAAAAGGGGTTTTGGAAATGACATTTATTGCTTGGGACAAAACAATTTTACTGAAATATTGAGACTTTATAAATTCTAAAGCCGACGTGACAGATGTTTTAAATTGAGCGGCATCATTCACAGGAATTTGTTTTAAAAATATCGAACTGTTTCTCAGAAAAGTTATTTTTTTGTAAGGAATAGACGCAATTTTATCAAAATTTTTCCAAATATTATCCGTAATAATTTTAATATTTAGGTCGCGGTTTATGATGGCATTTGCAACAATTGTGCAACTATCTTTCAAGCGAGTAATCTGCCATTTTGGTAAAAATACGAGACCAGGGGGAAAGTAAGAATTGGTGGCGACATTCTCATCGAAAAAAGCAAAGCTACAAAAAAAGTGCGGCCCGCTGAAGGGCAAGCGTTCTGTACCGATGGTAATTGTTCGGGCAAGACAAGATTGAATAAAATTTTGAGCGAGGGTAAATCGATCGGTTCCGGCTACTGTTAAATGGATGGTCGAATCTAGGGCGGCGATCGCAAAACTGTTGCCGGAAATCGGGTCTCTTTTTTCAAAGTAAAAGTGCCGCTGGCAAGGTTCGGAAATCTCTTGAAGTACAACTAGCGGATCGACGGGGGCAATCTCCTGAGAAATACTAACTATCTTTGTTTGATCTTTGTCGGTTAAAGACTGCTGGCAATCTAACAGAAACTGATGCAGTTGATTGCGGTCTTGTAAAAGATTAGCGCGGTGCGGTATTACTGTCATGAAAGCGAGAATAGCAGATTTGTCAGAAAGAGTGCGGTTTTGTCCCGCTAGAACCCCTATTTCGATCTAAGCACGGGAGGGCGATCGCAAAACATGACCTTTCGAGTTTCCCGGAAAGTTTGGGCTCAGCGGCGGGCAAAAAACAGACGATCCTCTTCGTTGGCGTAGCCCCCGTAGGGGCGGGCTTTCCTTCGGATCGCGAAAGCTAACGCCAACGCGCGATCGATCGAAACATTTAGACATAAAACTTTAAGATTGAGCGACTCAATCTCGACTTTCAGGCGATCGACCCCGCAGAGGTTTGCAGACGGGCATTACCGGGCGCGCCATCGCCCGCAAAGCCTCTCAACGGATGCCCCCCGGGCACTCAACCCGATACAGAGTAGAGTTTCTTCACCAATAAAATTGTAAAATTACTACGCTGCTATCAATTGAATCAAGTTTGTGTAATGACAACAAAGTTAATTGAACGTCCAAATAGTAAATTGTGGCTGGCGGCAATCAAGCCGCCCATGTACAGCGTTGCGGTGATTCCTATTTCAGTAGGAACTGCAATTGCTTTTGCCGAAACTCAAACGATTAATTGGTCAATTTTTTCGACATTTTTAATTTCAGCCATTTTGATTATAGCATGGCTGAATCTCAGCAATGATGTATTTGACTCGGAAACAGGCATCGATAAAAACAAAGCGCATTCTCTAGTTAATTTAACCGGAAATAAAACTTTAATTTTCGGGCTGGCAAATCTGTTTTTAGCAGTGGGAGTGTCGGGAATCTGCGCCATAAGCTGGTGGCAAAAAGACCCAACAGTAATTTTGCTGGTAGTTTTGTGCTGTGCTCTCGGCTACACTTATCAAGGGCCTCCGTTTCGTCTTGGCTATCAGGGTTTAGGGGAAATCATCTGCTTTTTCACCTTTGGGCCGCTAGCCTTAGCCGCTGCTTATTACAGTCAAACTCAAACTTGGTCTGCCACTAATTTTGCGGCTTCGGCAATCGTGGGAATTACAACGAGTATCATCTTATTTTGTTCCCATTTTCATCAAGTTGAAGACGATTTGGCGGCCGGCAAAAAATCGCCGATTGTTCGACTCGGTACGAAAAAAGGTGCTCAGTTGTTGCAGTGGTTGTGCGGCAGCGTTTATGCTTTGACTGTGCTATTTGTGGCTTTGGGAATGTTCCCAATTTGGACGCTGTTGATTTTTGGGAGTTTGCCATTTGCGATCGACCTTTGCCGCCATGTCACAGACTATCACGACCAACCGGGAAAGGTCAGCAACTCTAAGTTTATCGCAGTTACTCTGCATTTTTCGAGCGGATTGCTGCTGGCGTTGGGGTTTGTTTTGTAGATCGGGCGATCGAGAATCACGGTAAAATGGAGGTATGGTTTGCTAAGTTGAGAGAGTTGGTGGAGTTTGGTGACTTCTCAAAATCTTGTTTAATTCAGCAATCCGTACCTCATATTGAATCGTAAAAAAGGAGAATAAAAGCATGAGTACGCAAACAGAAATTGACAAAATCCTGAGCCTAGAAGAAATTATCCACTTATATCCTAGCGAGTGGGTGCTAATTGCTTACACTGAACTGGATGAGGATTTGAATGTACTTCGAGGTGAAGTTTTAGCACACTCACCGGATCGCGATTTGCTTTACAATAATGCTTTGTCAAGGAAGGGAAAATCGGTGGCAATAGAATACACCGGCCCTATCCCTGAAGACTTAGCAGCTATGTTGTAACAAAAATGCCAGATTATCAAAAAGCTTATCGCTTATTGCGTCACGGACGAAATTTGCTCGCGGTGCAAGCAACCATTGGTGGAAATAATGGTGACGCTACTGAGTATCGGGTGCGTTTATTGGTGGATACGGGAGCCAGCTATACAGTATTGCCAGTTAAAACATTAGAGGATTTGGGTTACGATACGCGCAATCCTCTACGCAGGCAAGAATTAGTTACAGGTCAAGGAAGAATCTCTGTTCCTGTAATTAATGTATCTTGGTTTAATTGCGTGGGTCAACTAATAGAAAGTTTTGACGTATTTGCCCACGATATACCGCCAAATGTTCGTATAGATGGTCTTCTGGGTATGGACTTTCTCATTCGTTTTCACGCAGTTATCTCTGTTGGCGATGCGGAAATTAGATTTCAGTAAATACGGCAATTATAGTAAGAATTGTATATGGAGAGATTTAAAAATTATCAATTTCACTATTCCTTAAATGGTAACACAAATCAGCAGACAATTTTATTTTTGCATGGATTCACTGGAAAATTTCAAGATTTTAGCAGCGTCATTTCCTTACTATCTAAAAGTTATTGCTGTCTAGCAGTTGACCTTCCCGGTCACGGAGAAACCAGAGTAATCGGCGACGAAAGTTGCTACAATATGACCAATACAGCCCAAGCATTAATCGAGTTATTAGATGATTTACAAATAGACAAATGTTTGTTGTTGGGCTATTCAATGGGCGGCCGATTGGCACTTTACATGACATTACATTTTCCTGAAAGATTCGAGAAAGTAGTGTTAGAGTCAGCCTCTCCGGGATTGAAAACAGAAAAAGAGCGATCGCACCGCCTGCAAGCCGATTTACAGCTAGCACAAAAGCTGGAAAATAGCAATATTAAAGATTTTTTATTCAACTGGTACGATCGCCCTTTATTCAAATCTTTAAAAAACTCTCCCAACTTCGACAAACTCATAGAAAGCCGCTTAGCAAACAATCCCTTAGAGTTAGCCAAATCCCTCCGCAACATGGGAACCGGCAACCAGCCCTCTCTCTGGGAAAAACTCTCACAAAATCAAATCCCTATCCTCTTGCTAGCGGGAGAATATGATGATAAATTTACAACTATAAATACCGAAATTGCCAAATTGTGTCCGGCCGCTCTTCTGGAAATTGTACCAAAAGCTGGTCACAATATCCATTTGGAAAATATTGATAAGTTTGTCACAGTTGTGAGACAATTTTATGATTAACTAAAAAACTAATGCTTTATCAATTCGAGTTTCGCACTTATCAGCGAAAATTTAAGCGACCGCTGCAAACAAGTCACGGAATTTGGGATATTCGCGAAGGAATTATCCTGCGGCTTGTTGGCGAAAATGGTCGAATTGGTTGGGGAGAAGTTGCGCCTTTGAGTTGGTTTGGGTCCGAAACTTTTGACCAAGCTTTAGATTTTTGTAACTCGTTGTCGGCTAATCTTTCAGAAGAGATGATTTTTGCTATTTCCGCCCAATTGCCGGCTTGTCAATTTGGCTTTGAGTCAGCAGTATCAAACTCTAGATCCCCCCTAATCAAGGGCGGGCACGGGGGCACCGCCCCTACTAAGGGGGGGACAAGAAATATTCTCAAAGTCCCCCTTACTAAGGGGGATTTAGGGGGATCTAGACTTCGCCTAAAATCGACATTGATTGCGGGTTCAGTCTTAAGCAGTCACCAATGGATACAGGCTGGGAATGAGGAAGAAAAAAATCGGTTCAGCGGTTTATTGCCAGCAGGTGAAACAGCTTTGCAGGCTTTACCAATACTTTGGTTAGACGGATATCGCACGTTTAAATGGAAAATTGGTGTTGCTGCAATTGAGGAAGAATTAAAGATGTTTCAGCAGCTAATCCAAGCAATGCACAATTTGTGCGATCGAGAATCGGCATTTTTGCGGTTAGATGCCAACGGGGGACTCAGTTACTCGCAGGCTACAACATGGCTGGAAGCTTGCGACAAGGTAAAAGCAACTCCCGACTTTTCTGCAGACATTGAATTTTTGGAACAGCCGCTGCCAGTAACACAGTTTCAGGAAATGGTAGAATTGAATGCTATTTATGCAACTCCGATCGCCCTTGATGAATCTGCCGCCAACCTCGATCGCATCCAAGAATGCTACAGCCAAGGCTGGCGGGGCATTTTCGTCATTAAACCTGCGATTGCTGGTTCTCCATCCCAACTGCGAAAATTTTGTCAAACTCACAATATAGACGCTGTTTTCTCATCAGTATTTGAAACCGAAATCGGCCGACAAGCAGCATTAAATTTAGCAACACAATTGTCTTTAAATAAGAGAGCACTCGGGTTCGGCACCGATTCCTGGTTCGATGACAATCATTCGATTTTAGATTTTAGATTTTAGATTTTAGATTTTAGATTACTCCCACGACTAAATCAAGCGGGTTAGGTAATTGTTTTGAATCGAGAAACTTGGTGAAAGCATCTATGGCAACAAATCTAACAGTAAATATCCTGGATATCGCGTCTGGATTCCCTGATAATTGGCTTATCGGTTGTGACAGTCGCGAATTTGCCCGAATTGTCGATCGGCTATTTCAAGAAATCACCCAAAATCCCGCACAAAAAACACCCCCAAAAATTTGCCTCGCCGAACCAGAACCAGTGCAATTTCTTGCCAGTTTCACCGCCGCCCGCGCCACCAAATGCCCGATTTTTCTGTGCAATCCCAACTGGGTAAAACCAGAATGGGAACAAGTCTTTGATTTAGTCCAACCAGACATATTTTTAGGACAATACCCGCTTCCCACCACTCCCTATATCCCAGTCCGTGAAGGCGGACTTCGTTTGTATAGCCGCGAATTCCCTTCGCAGACTAAAAGCGGTTTTGATACAATCATGATTCCCACCGGCGGTTCTTCAGGAAAAATCCGTTTTGCCATCCACACTTGGGAAACACTAACGGCATCTGTACAAGGTTTTCAACAATATTTTCAAGTTGACAAAATCAACTCTTTCTGCGTTTTGCCATTATACCACGTCAGCGGTTTAATGCAATTTATGCGTTCCTTTACTAGCGGCGGACGACTGGCAATTCAGCCATTTAAAGAATTAGAAAATGGTAAAATATGCGACATCGAACCAGAAGAATTTTTCATTTCTTTAGTTCCAACTCAACTGCAACGGCTGCTGCAAAACCCAGATACAGCTAATTGGCTGGGACGGTTTCGGGCCGTACTTTTGGGCGGTGCTCCCGCTTGGCCGGAACTTTTAGAAACAGCTAGAAACTATCAAATCAAATTAGCGCCCAGTTATGGCATGACCGAAACCGCCTCGCAAATTGCTACACTAAAACCCCAAGATTTTCTCGCTGGCAATAACAGTTCCGGTCAAACTTTACCGCACGCTCAAATAACTATTCGCAGTGCCAATGGCGATATTTTGTGCGACAATCAAATCGGAAATATTGCGGTAAATGCTAAATCTTTGGCGTTGGGTTATTATCCTGAACAATTTGGCGTTAGCCAATATTTCCAATTAGACGATTTGGGATTTTTTGATAAAAATAACTACTTAAATATCGTCGGACGCAGCAGCGACAAAATTATCACAGGTGGAGAAAATGTATTTCCGGCGGAAGTTGAAGCCGTTGTGCGATCGACTAATTTAGTTGCGGATATTGCTGTAATTGGCTTGCCAGACAAAGATTGGGGTCAAGTCGTTACGGCTATCTACGTTCCCGCTAATTCCGAAGTTACTGTCAAAAATCTGCAAGCGGCAATAGAAGATAAATTGAGCAAGTTTAAGCGACCGAAATATTGGGTAGTCGTCGAACAATTGCCGCGCAATTCTCAAGGCAAAGTCAATCGAGAACAATTGCAAGAAATTGCGATGTGTCATTGCCGGTGAATCGAGAGTATTAACCGGATTTGACATTAATTCCTGTAGGGGCGGGTTCACTAATATCTACAACACCAGTGAGAAATCTCACAAACCCGCCCCGGCCCGGCCCAATTCCCAATTCCCAATTCCCAATTAGTGCAAACCTAACAGCCTTCTCGTCCTCTCTGCTTCTTGTCTTTGAACGTCCACAAACTTCAACATTCGGTAAAGTACCTCTATTTGAGGCAACTTAATACCTGCTTGCTGTGCCACCCGTATCGGATTACCAAAAATCGCCTCAACTTCTAGGGGCCGCGATTCATCATAATCGATTTTCATGCTCGTGCGGTAAGGCTTCATTTTCTGAGTGTATTCGAGCATTTGTGGGATAAAGTCATCGGGAATAATGCGATCGCAACTTTTGGCTCCCGCTACCACTTCCCCCATCATTTCCTTAACTAAAATCAGAGTATCGGGATTAGCCATCAGTTCGTCAGTTCTCGCATCCAACACTACAGACAGCCCGTTATAAGGAATATTCCAAACCAGCTTTTTCCACCTTGACAATAGCAAATCTTCGCTCATTTTAATAGGAATATGAGCACGTTTAAAATCCTTAGCAATTTGGTGCATTCTATTAGTAATACCGATTGCTTTGTAGTCTTGGGCATATTCTCCGAGCGTGATAGTGCCGTAATCTAGATGGCAGATGTGACCGGGGCCAACTTTATAAGAACACAAAAAACACAGCCCGCCAACTACTCGTTCTGCACCGACTATTTTAGCTACTTCTGGTTCCGTATTCAATCCGTTTTGCAATACTAAAACCGCGCCGTTATCCTTTAATAAAGGAGGCAAAATTTTGGGCAACAAGTGATTTTGAGTTGTTTTCAGCGCTACAATTACTACGTCGCACTGAGGCATTTTGTGCGCGTCGTGGTAGGCGCGGACGTGGGGGAGGGTGAAGTCGCCTTCGGGAGACTCGACAATCAAACCGTGTTCTTTGACGTAATCGTAATCACTACGAAGCAAAAAATTGACTTCTAAACCTGCTTGTTGCAGTCTAGCACCGTAGAATCCCCCTAAAGCTCCCGTGCCCACAATGGCATAATTGCGATTTGACATACTATCAAAAACTCCGAAAAAATTCTCAACCTAAAAGAAATTAGACCCCGATCAAAAACGGATACCGTGCCGCGTACTTAAGTCGCGATCGGTCCCAAATTTTAGACCAAAGTTGAAACTCCCAGATTCAATGCTGCAAGTAAATCTAAAATCGACTGACTGTCATTCCCTGCTATTATTTAAAGATAAAACTAATCTGAAATCTCAATTTCAAATTTCCTCATCCACTGCATCAAGTCTTCCGATAGCTGTTTTCTATTTCGGCTAACTGCATCGATGCAGACGTGCTTAGTCAGAGCTTTAGCAGCGCTTCTTCCTGCAACTTCCTCAGAAAATACTTGATAGGCAATTTCAAATTCATCGCCAGTAACTTGTTTGGGCGTCAATTGAATTATCAGCCGATCGCCCGCAAACATTGGGCGATAAAAATCTACACTAGCATGAATTATGGGAAAGGCAACCTCGGGATTGCTGAAAAATGCTTTGAGATTGATTCCAGATGCTGCTAGAGATGCCTCGTAAGCTTCGTGGCACATCGCCAAAACGTTAGCAAAGTAAACGACTCCAGCAGCATCGGTATCTTGAAAGCGGACAGTGCGGGTGTAAGTGAAAGGCATTTGAGGTAGTAACGGGCGATCGCAAATTCGATCGCACTTTTACTAACCATCATATCGGTAAACCCGCACTTATGGAGAAGTTATCAGCTAAGTAAGCAGGCGCTAATTTTTTATATTGTAAAACTCGCTCTACTCACTCCTCCCCCTGATTTCTTAACCTTTGTTCTTAATCAACATCACGTCTATAATCTTGAGGGCAATATCTTCGGAAATTCCCAATGCACTGTAAAGATCGTTCAAAAGTTGTTCTTCTTCTTCTGAAACCTCGCCATCTGCTAAAGCGATATCAGTTGTGACAGCAAAAACTGTTTCTTTAAGTTCGTCGGGAAGCGTTGCCAAAGCGGCATTAAACAGTACCTCAACTCCTTGCCGTTGCATAATCATCAGCAGGCGATCGAGCATTTTTCTCATCACGTCATCGGGATAGCTGCGGAACAGTTGCATCCGAGATAGCGTCATGCTAATCGCTTTACTTTCGCTGTCATTGATGTAACCGTCGGCTGCTACAGCAATTAGCGCGATCGCCGCAAATGATTCGGCAGGCCCTAACGTTACTTCCGTTTCTTGGCGAGTCTGCGATACTTTATCAAATAAACCCATGATATTTTCCTCATTATTTAGTGGTCGATTTATGGAGTCAGGATGGGTTCTGGCTCTGGATGTTTCTTTGGGGATTTTGATAATTATATCAAATTTTTTTAGTCATTTATTATCAATAAAATTATGAAAAACTTAAGAATTTTTCTTTCGCTCTTAGGCGCTGCAGTGGCGGGTTTATTCAGCTCATGAATTGCCTTCCCATATTTCAGGTAAAACCCGCCCTCCCAGCGCAGACGATCTACTTGTGAAAAATGGCTAAATCTGCTTTCAGGAAATCAACAAACTGCCGCGCAGTCCTGCCCGATCGCCCGTTGCGACGAGTTGCCCATTCTTTAGCGCGGTGTTCCAAATCCTCAGCAGCGAGTTTGATTCCAGCAAGTTCTGCCAGATGTCGGACAATTGTTAAATAAGTGTTTTGATCGGCCGGTTCAAAAGTTAAAGTCAAGCCAAACCGATCGCTAAAGGAAAGTTTTTCCTGCACAGTATCCCAAGCGTGAACTTCGTCTCCGTCGCGGGGGCGAGGCCTGTCGTCAAAAAACTCTCGAATTAAATGCCGCCTGTTAGATGTAGCGTAAACTACCACATTTTGAGAGCGAGCAGTTACATTCCCCTCCAAAACAACTTTCAGAGCTTTAAAAGCATCGTCATCTTCCTCAAAGGAAAGGTCGTCCACAAAAATAATAAACTTTTGAGGAACTCCCCGCAACTGCTCGACAATTAGCGGCAAATCTTGCAAATCCGATTTAGATACTTCAATCAAGCGCAGATTGCGAGATCCAAATTCATTTAACAGCGACTTCACCAAAGAAGACTTGCCCGAACCGCGGCTGCCGTACAGCAATACGTGCAAAGCCGGATAACCTGCCAGCAAAAACTCCGTATTTTTCACCAAAGCATCCCGCTGCCAATCGCAGCAAACCAACTCTTTTAAAGTTATGCCATCGGGATGCGAAATATTCGCCAACTCCCCTCCCCGCCACGCAAAAGCGCGATATTCGGCAAACAAACCCGTGCCAAACTGTCGGTAATAAACGGCTAAAGATTCCACCGCGCTCGACCATTTTTCTAGTTTCCCGTGCAGCGGCAAATCTCCCTGTTCTGCTACAGTTTCTGAATGCCAAATCGGAGGCACTGCGTCAAGTTGACCCGCTACCCGCACCCACTTGCTCAACTGTTCGCTGCTGCATTCGTAAATATTTTGCAGCACTTCTAAATCATGTCGGGCGGCCTCCACCAAAGCGGGCGGCAAACTTGCAAAATCTGTTTGCTGTGCTCGGCGTGAAAAGGGGTTTTCGTTTTTGAGAATTTCGGAAATCAGAGAATCTTTCCAGGTTAAATTTTTAGCAGCCTGAAGTTTGAACCAGTTCCCGTAAGCTACCTGACATTCCAAACCGCTGACTTCGCTGTGGTGAAGGGCTTGCAGCAAATCGAGAAAAGCTTGACCTGCGGGGCTTTTGAGAACTGATTGGTACAGCAGCAGGGATGCTGCTTGGCGCTGGAGGTAACGGATTTGGGCGATCGCACCAGAAGTTAGGGCTGACATAATGGCAATTGTATAACGGTTACATATCCTGACTGGCTTTAATAAATTTTCTAACAATTTGTGACCGCAATTGCAGGTCTCGCTGTATAAACTTAGATGCAAAGAGTGAAATCTGGAGGATTAAAAATGAATTTAGGGACAGCAGCGGCGATCGGCTACGGCATTTTAACACTGGTTGGCGGCATCATGGGTTATATCAAAGCCAAAAGCCAAGCCTCGCTCATTTCCGGCTTGACTAGCGGTTCGCTGCTAATTTTTGCCGGCACCGCCCAGCTTATGGGACAAAGTTGGGGTTTAACATTAGCAGCAGCCATCTCCGCTGTTTTAGTAATAGTCTTTATTGTGCGCCTTGTTAAAACTCAAAAATTCATGCCGGCCGGAATGCTAATTTTAGCTAGCTTAGCGTCTTTGGGCGCGATCGTTTACGAAATCAGCGGTCAATATCAATAATCTGTTGACTGTTGACTGTTGACTGTTGACTGTTGACTGTTGACTGTTTTTAGTGGTCAGTGGTTATTTGTTAATTGTTAGTTGTTCGTTCTAATAACCAATAACCAATAACCAATAACCAATAACTACTAACAAATAACCACTGACCAATGACTAATGACTAATGACTAATGATTGATGACTGCATCAACATACTGCTGAACTTCCCTGAGTTGCTGCCGCTGGCATTCGATCCAATCTTTTTCCGCCGCTCGCTGTTCTGGCGTTTCTTTCTGATACCGCGCCTGCTTCTCTAGAAAATTATTGTAGAATTTAATCGCTTTTTCAACTGTTTGAATTGCCAGTTTCATGCGCTCCTCGAAAATTGCTATAATCACATTATCCAGGATTAATTCAATCACTTTACAGGAATATTCAAAATCGACCAAACTGATTCCCATCTTGCTTTTATGAACCAGAGTTTCTACAGGTTCTTTCAGCGTTTCTTTAAAACTCTTCATATAAGAATCCGGCAAATATTTCAGTGGCTCCGTAAACTTCGATACAATCTCCCTGCCTATTGATTGTAGTCGCTCTCTAAATTTATACTGAGTTTTTAGGTCGAAGCATTCAATACAAACTTCTATTTTTTCTATATCAATAGATTGTAATTCTTGAAAAATTAAACTTAGTTCATTCTCCATAATTACAATCACTCGCTCTGCCTGGGAATCCACTTCATTCCGCAACTCTTTGTGCAAATTATCTTTGTCAAAAAAACCAATAGTATTTCTTTGAAATCCTTGAGGGTTTTTATCCCACAAAAACCACTGATTTTTTAACTTAGTAGCCTTGTCGCTCCAAGATTGGCGAACTTTAACAACAGCATCATATTTTCCCTGTTTTCCTAAACTGCGAATTCTCACATCGCATCCGCTTAGTTCGCCAATTTGCTCCCAGACATCAACAGGCGATGCTCTAGCAATTCTCGGCTTGCTATTCCAGACATCCTCAGCCTGAGATACATCTTTGAAACATACCTGAAGTAGCCCCTTGAGTCTGATGGCAGATTGCTTAATTTCGTCAATACAAGGTTCCACATCTAAACTGAGTTGGGTAGCTGACTGTTTAATCTCCACGGATTGATATTCGTCTGCCAACAATCGATCGCTAAACAGGGTAATAGCCTGGAATGCCTTGAGATACTCATTCATTTCCTCTCATCCCTCGTTTCCCTAAACAGCATACAATACAGAACATCTGCCTTTTTGAATGGAAACTGAGCCACAACATGGATTATATATTCACCCCTGCAACTCAGGCGCGACTCAATAGCGGCAACCTAGTACAGCCTGCTGCAAAAACAGGAAAATTGCTCCCGGCAGCTAGAGATCCGGTGACAGGGGAGTTTGTGGAAATTGCAAAAATCTTTTATCAATCAAGAAGTGAAACTCTATCCTCGCGCACAGTTATAGGATTGCTCGCACAGTTAGTCGGAGGTGGCCCCATACAGCCGCTGATAGCTCCCGTGTACGTGACACAGGCGCCGTTGCAGGTTGCTCAAACTCATCAGGGGTTTCAAAAAATATACAGAATGCTTAACTCTCTGAAAATTAATTTGGCCGTGATGCAAGCGACTGCTGCTGTCATTGGTATTGGCGCTGTATCCAGCACAGTTTTGTCAGCAGTAAACCTCAACCAAGTATTAAAAATCCGAGCAGAGGCAAAGCACCAGAAGCTAAAAATTAAAGACGGATTTATCGATCTCAGACACATCCTCAAAGATAGGGGAGTAGAGGTGATCCAGCAGATTTTTAAGGTGGCGCACGACTCAAGTTTTGAAATGCACCGCCAGAAACTGGTTAACGGTTACGATATTTTTTCTAAAGCTATCAAACGCTGTCAGTCAGCCCTGACAGTGCCAGATATTAAACTTCGGAATTCCGAAATTAATAGCGGGCGGGATATGCTGTTTGATGCTTTAAAAATTTATGATAATCCTAGTTTGTTGGAGGATCTCTGTTCTGCCGGAAAGCTCAGGCAAATGGAATGTGTTTGGGCGATCGAGCAGGCGATCGGGGTCACGTTTCACTTGCAGCGCGCCTACGATATGGTGAGCGATCGCCTGCGGGAACTCCAATCAAAAATTTGTCAAAATCTTCTAACTGTTGTTAAAGGATGTCAATCCGAACCCGAACTAGATTTTTTATTTCCCGAAGTTACTAGGATTCTCGGTCATGATTTAAGTATAATAGAATTTTGGCAAAATGAGGTTGATTGGATGCAAACTTTGTCTCCAAAAGAGCAGCACCAGTTAGCTAGTTTAGATAAACTCACCGGCGATAGTTTAAAAAGCAGCGTGTACACTACATTCGCGGTATTAGCTGCGGAACCTTCACTTTATGAAAGTTTAAAGCAAAAGTCTCACTTTCTATCCTTGCGCGACCAGCTAACCTTCGCTGTGTCGCCGGAAATCCGCCGGAGATACGAAGTTTATGTCAGCCAGCAGGCGATCGCTACTGGCTATCAAGCTTTAGCTGCCTCGAATTGGCAAGAAATATCCGATTTAACTGTGGCTAACCTCTACTACTTTTTTCAAATCCGAGAGAACTCAACTGAAAATTATCCAACTGAGGACGAACTCGAAACGCCTTATTGGCACTTTCCCCCCACCTTAAAAAACGAGCTGAACTATACCAGTTAAATGACCAATGGCTAATGATATCATGTACGATCTAGCGATTAAAAGGGCGGGTTTTTGAGATGGGAGATTGTTGGCAGATATTTTTGGTGAGGGGAGCCCCTACCGTATTAGGGGTAATCGACCGGAATTGATATTACACCAGTTCCTCAAAAAAAATGCAACGGTAGGGAAGTTCCCAAGCATTATGCAGTAAGTCAATCCCATCTAAAATCTCAAATCTAAAATCTCAAATCTAAAATCGTATTACCTCAACCACAACTTAATAGTATTGTCTTTAGAACCGCTAGCAATAGTTTTACCATCGGGACTAAAAGTCACCGCATAAACCTCATCGGAATGTCCCGTCAAAGTATTCAGCAATTCTCCCGTAGCAAAATCCCAAATTTTAATAGTTTTATCCTTGCTCCCGCTGGCAATAAACTTCCCGTCCGGGCTGATAGCAACCGAGACAATATCGTCAGAATGTCCCTTGATAGAGCGAATTAAATCTCCTGTTTCGAGATTCCAGATTTTAATACTTTCATCGTAAGAACCACTAACAATTGTCTTGCCGTCGGGGCTAATAGCAATTGACCTCACCGGCTCGCCGTGTCCCTGAAGAGTTTTTAGCAACCTCCCCGTTGCTACATCAACAATTGTAATTGTTTTATCCTTAGAAGCGCTAACCAAACTTTTTCCATCTGGAGTGAAAGCAACAGAATAAACAAAATCTGTATGGTCGGGTAAATTCTGAATCACACTGCCAGTTGCTGCATCCGAAATCTTTGTGGTTTTGTCTCCGCTACCGCTAGCGACAAGCTGTCCGTCGGGGCTGAGAGCGACAGACCAAACAGAAGCACTGTGGTCGAGACTGCGAATCACTTGGCCTGTTTTCAAATCCCACAGCATGACTCGCCAAAAACCGGTTCCAGTAGCCAGTTTCGTACCGTTGGAGTCAAAAGCAACCGACCAAATTGTCGATGAATCTCCTGGAAAAGTGCGGAGCGACTTGCCTGTAGCTAAATCCCAAATTTGGATGGTTTTGTCTTTAGAACCGCTGGCTAACATTAAGCCGTCTGGACTGAAAGCAACAGACCCAACGGCATCTGAATGCTGAGCGAAATTTTTGACTTTGGCGTTCTTCCACCGCAGACCTGATTGGCACTGTTCCTGTAACTTCTGAGCGGACGAATAGCTGCTGGAAGTGTTGGCAATTGTTGGTATTTGGCTGATGCAGCCTTCATAATTGCTGGCTTTATAAAGAGCTTCAATTTGATTGATCTGTTGGGATTCTTTTTGGGCTCGCTGCTGCCATTCTTGCCACTTGAGATATCCGTAAATTCCGCCGATCGCAGCTAAGATAGCCGCCATTGTTGCCCCGGCGAGATAAGGATTGAATTTGCGAGTTTCTTTGGGGACAATCGCTGCTGTGCTGGCGATCCTCTCCGTTAGCGCAGCCCCCGTAGGCGCGGGCTGCGCTAACGAGAAATCGGTTTTTCCGTTGAGATTTACCTGCGGGGATACGGCCGGACTTGCCTGCAATTCCAGGTGAGGGGCGCTGCTGGCTGCTGGCCCGCTGGGGTTGCGGTGTCCCTCCAAAACTGTGGAGATCGCCTTGTACAATTTAGCAAATAAAGATTTAGGAATGACTAATTCTTCGATTTTCGCGGCATCTTCGTCGGTAAGCCCTAAAACTTGCTGCAAGCGTTTTAATTCGTCGCGAGTTTCCTGAGAAAAGGGATATTCTTGCTGCATTGCTTCTTGCAGTGATTGTTCGTAGCGTTCGCCTTTTTCCCTGTATTTCCGGTAAGGGTTCAATACCTCATCTTCAATCGCCTCTGCTTCTTCTGGCAGCAATTCCAAACTGACGCGCAGTTCATCTAATATTCTCCGACCGACGACCGTAATATCACCCCGGCTGCTGCTGCGCCGATCGACTTCTTCGCGATATATTGTTAGCTTGGGAATCCGCGCCCGCGAGCGATCGCCAATTTTCCTCAAATCTGCTAAAGCTTCCGCCGCCGACTGGTACCTCTCCCGAAAATCGTAGCGCACCATATTGTCCAAAACATCGGCCAGCGCTTGGGAACACGTGGCTAAATGCCGCCACACAATTTCGCCTTTATTAGAATTTTTCAAATCCCGCAGTTTCGGCAAATCATAAGCCGGCAAACCCGTCATTGCTTGAATGCCAATCATTCCCAAAGCGTAGATATCGCTGTTGAGTTGCGGGTTGTATTGAAATTGTTCGATGGGCATATATTCCAGCGTGCCAATCCGCACAGTTACCGGCGCTTGTCTTTGAGCGATGTGAATTTCTTTCACCGAGCCAAAGTCGATTAAAACTAACTTGTTGTCTGAATAGCGGCGGATTAAATTTGCAGGCTTAATATCTCGGTGAATTACCCCCTGTCCGTGTACGAACACTAAAATTTCTAACAGTTCCTTCAGCAAAGCAATCATTTTTTCTTCGCTTAGAGGCTTGCCCGGTACAATCTCCGTTGATAGCGAGTGACCGGCAACAAAGGATTCAACTAAGAAAAATTCTTCATTTTCTTCAAAATAAGCGAATAGCTGAGGGATTTGGTCGTGTTGACCGAGCTTTTCTAGAACTTCTGCTTCTTTTTGAAAAAGACGGCGCGTAGTATTAATTAATTTCGGTTCGGTAGTACCGGGACGCAGGTGCTTGACAAAGCACTGCGGTTCTCCCGGACGGCGAATATCTTTGGCAAGATATGTTTGTCCAAATTCTCCTGTTTCTATGACTTCAATGATTTGATAGCGTCCATCTAAAAGTTGGCTCACCATGATAATAACGCAGCCTTTTTTTGGTTGATTTTCGCAAGAAACAGTTGCACTGTTGAGTCAGTTATATAGCCTTTTTCAGGTAAATTAGGTGTTCCTGGGCCTTGGCAAAACAGGGCATTGGGCCTTGGCAAAACAGGGCATTGGGTATTCGGAATAGTTGTTTCTTTCCTTCTTCTTTCTTTCCTTATTCCGACTTCCATCGGACGACTTCCCTCTGACTTCTTTCCTTCTGACTTCTTTCCTTCTGACTTCTGACTTCTGACTTCTGACTGAGATATTGCACCATTCTCATTTACTTGTTTAGGAACAGGCAAGATGCCTGTTCCACAAGAAAACTCATTTTTTGTGGAACGGGCATCTTGCCCGTTCTTGACAATGGTGCAACATCTGTGTTCTGACATACTTTATCTTTTCAACATCTGCAAAGCTTGATATCCCAACAAGAAAAAACCCAAAGCGCCGAGTACCGCTATCGTGTTCGCAAACACATCGGCTGTAAAAAATTCGCCCATTGCACTCTCCTCTGACAACTGATATCTATCCTCGGCTTTTCGGTCGCTGTCTGGGTGAGGGGTCTTGCCCCTCGCTGCGGGCGAGCCGAAAGATGCTCACAAATTATAGCAAAAGAGGCGGTCAATCGATTTTAGATTTTAGGTTTTAGATTTTAGAGTGAAGCATTGACTTGCGCGAGATGAATCCGGGGGCTTGTATCCTGGATGCTTGATTGTCAATCGATTGCGCGATTTTAGATTTTAGATTAAAGAATTGAAGCATTGACTTGCGCGAGATGAATCCGGGGGCTTGTATCCTGGATGCTTTCGGTCAAAATAACTTTTCGGGCGATCGACTAGCTTTTTGTTTTAATATTTTTTAATATTTAGGGAGACAAATCGTGTACCGAAATTTTGAGGTCTGTTCGCTTTGATATTGTTAACCCTGCTAATTTTTTCTCTCGTTGTAAGTAGAGCTTACACTAAGAATTTGCGCCCATCTGTCGAAAATGCGCCTTGAAGCGACAGAAGTTTGGCTAAGCTGTCACCGGAGTCCGCCGCGCAGTTCCCTAAAGTTTCGGTAATCGTACCAGCATACAACGAGGCAGAGAATATTCGGGATTGCGCGATCGCCATGAGGGAGAGTACACCGCTGTCTGCGGACAACTTAGAGGTTTTAATTGTAGACGATCGATCGACAGACGACACCAAGGCGATCGGTCAAACCCTGCAACAGCATCTCAACGACCCCCGCCTAAAAATATTAGCAGGTCAGCCGCGACCTGCCAACCAATTACCTGGTTAACTATTTGTTTATTTGTAATTGTAATTTGGCAGCATTACAATTTGCGCCGCTTGGGTGCCGAGATTTCTGACTGTCCAACGAAATACTGGTGGTTAGGAGGTTTGGGAGGTGCGTTAATGGCCGCGATGGCGATCGGTTCTGCGATCAAAACAGAAACCAGTTGGGGATGGACTTGGCGCGGTAGAACTTTGCAAATTAAGAGTTAATTAAGACTTGCAAATGGGCAGGCAAGATGCCCACCCCACAAAAAATCAACTCGTTGTGGAACAGGCATCTTGCCTGTTCTTCAAAATCATCTAAAATGTGAGTTATAGAAGAAATAAGGCAGAGCTAATCATAACATCCCTTACATCCCTTACATCCGTTGCCGAACTTCCGCGTATACAAAAGCAGGTACGCGCTTGTAAGCAGGCGTGCCCGATCGCCTTTCAATCTCCGGGTTAAAAATCACATTAACTTCAGGATAAAACATCAAAGCAGCACCCTCACGAACCGCCCCGTAAATCACCTCGACATTTTCCATTTTCCCCACATTTCCCTGCACCGTCACGCGCTGATGTTCTTGAAAACCCACATTTTCTGCATCCGCGCGGTTCATCAAAATGCAGTTGCGGTGCGGCATTCCCCGGTATTTGTCCTCAATTTTGTAGACGACAGTATTGTGCTGAGAATAGCTGCGTCCCGTCATCAAGGCCACAACTAAACCCCGCACCGATTCCGATACCCCAAACTCTTTCGCTTCCGGTAATTTCAGCTTAGGTAAAGGCGCGACAAACATCTTCGCTTTCCCAGACTCTGTAGGGAATTTAGGTTCGGTAAAAATGCGACCGCTGATGGTAAATTCCTCTTGAGTCTCATCAATTGTCGCTATTTTTTCATAGCCCGGAATAGTTTTAGCAATCAATTGACGAACGTATTTTGTGTCTTGAAGTTGGCGCCAATCAACGGGAAAATCGCCGTGAATTCTGCTGGCTAATTCTGTCAAAAATTGTACTTCGGGAATCAGATCGGCATTTTTGAGATGAGTTTCGCCCTCATCATTTAAACGCACAAAGTTATTCCCAGATTCCACCGTTGTTTTGTGGGGATTTTCAAAGCGATTCAGCACCGGAATCACAATTGTATTGTGCTTTGCCAATCCGTGAAAATGCCCTAAATTCGGTTTGGTTGCGAGGTAGATAACGGTTTCAACATTGCTTAAAGCGCGTTTTGCCTGCATTGAATCGGGATTGGCCCCATACAAATTACCGCCCAGACAGATTAGGGTATCGACTTTGCCTGCATCTGCTGCTTCAATGAGCGATCGAGTTTCGTAACCCTTAACAGAGCTCAGGGGACGATTCAATAACTTTTCTAAAGCTTGTTGAATTTCTTTTTTCAGCTTGACAGTCACGCCCATAGAGCCGAATCCTTGGACGTTTGAGTGTCCTCTCACCGGCATTAATCCCGCCCCTTCTTTGCCGACATTTCCAGTCATCAAGGCTGTGTTGGCGATGCTGAAAACGTTATCTACACCGTTATCGTGTTGGGTAATTCCCATCGCCCAACCAAAGACAACGCGCTGTGAAGTGCCGATAATTTTGGCGGCTGCCTCAATTTCTGCGCGGGAAACTCCGCAGGTTTCAGTAATAGTTTCCCAATCGGTTTCGCGGGCGTGCTGGACTGCTGCTTCCCAGCCTTCTGTATGAGCTTGCAAATAGCTTTCGTCCAGCAAACCTTGTTCGATTAAAGACTTTTGAATGCCGACAAATAGCGCCGTATCGCTGCCGGGAATTGGCTGCAAGTACAACGAGGAAATATCGGAACCGGGGATGAGCGACTTGACGGGAAATGCGGGAGAACCAAACTTGACTAACCCGATTTCCATCACCGGATTGATTACAATTATTTTACCGCCTTTGTCGCGAATTTTAATTAACTCGTTCATCAAGCGGGGATGGTTGTAGGAAGAATTGCTGCCCGCGAGCACGACGCAATCTGCTTCCTTCAAGTTTTCTAGACTCACTACCGAGGTGCGGGTGGCAAACATTTCGCTTAAGCCGGTTGTCGAGGGAGCGTGGCAGAGATCGGAACAATCTGCTAAGTTATTGGAACCCATCGCCCGCATCATCAATTGCAGCAGAAAAGCCGCTTCGTTGGAAGAGCGGCCGGAACTGTAAGAGGCAACTCTTTCGGGGGTTTTGCGAAAAGCAGCTTCGGCAATTTGATAAACTTCTTCCCAAGAAATGCGATCGTAATGAGAGGAACCAGCCCGCAAAATCATCGGAAAACTCAGCCTTCCCAACCTATCGGCTTCCATTGAAGTTAATTGCTGGAGTTCTGCAATACTCTGCTGTTCAAAAAATTGAGTTGAGATAGCTGGCTTGATTTCAGCGGAGATTGCTTCGACGCTTTTCATGCAGCGCTGAAGTTTTTCCCCCTCTTCATTTGTAAAACCTCCTTTCTGCCCGCCAGTGCCCCAAGAACAGGACAAACAAGCACTTTTGTGCAGCAAAGTTTTCCAAAGTTTTGGGCCTTCCGGGGACAATGTATGTTCTGCCCAATATTCTATTACGGGCAAACCGCCACCTATCTCTGGTGTTTCCTCGTTTGTCTCGTTGAAGGGCGGGATTGGTTGGACATTTTGGGAGTTGACATCCATGCGGTTTACCTTTTGTTTGAATGGCGGGTTGATGTGCGGTTAAGTTTATTAGTCTAATTTACTGCAAATTTACTACACAAAAAATTCCTCAATAGATAGATGTTTTAAGAATACCCGGCGGTTGAAACCGCTGTCTTATCTTGCAAAGGTCTTTTTAATTAAATTTTCGGGCGGGGTAGAAGCCCACCCCACAAGAAAAAATAATTTTTGTGGGATGGGCTTCTAGCCCGTCCTAGCTTACGGTTTATTTCCTCTTATTTAACGCCTGTTTCCCAAACCCAAGACACAGCAGTCGATCGCCCTCAGCAACATTCGGGTCATTCTGCAAATAATCTCCCAACCACTCGCAACTCCGAGCAATGATATTATTCAGTTCCAAATTCTCCACAGCCCACAGAATTACAGTCCTATCGCTGCTAGCAAAAGCCAGAGTTTTGCTGTCCGAACTAAAAGTAACGCTCAACACCCGATCGCTCGATTCCAAAGTCTTAGATAGCAGCGCCTTCTTGCCGTCAAAATCCCACAGCTTAACAGTATTTCCCCCACTCGCCGCAATCAACTTGCCGTCGGGACTAAAACTCACGCTTTCTACAGTATCGCTGTGGTCGAGTTTTTCAGTTAAATTGGCAACCTTTCCATCAAACTCCCACAAGTAAACTTTTTTGTCAGCGCAAGCAGCAGCAATAGTCTTACCGTCGGGACTGAAACTAACATTTTTAACGCTGTCCTGGTGGTCGAGAGTTTTCAGAATTTTTGCCGACGAACCGTTAAATTGCCACAGGTAAACTCTCTTTTCTCCGGTAATTTCAAAAGCCTTTTTCTTACCGCTTGCCTTGTCCTCAGCAGCGGTAGCAGTAGCAATAGTTTTGCCGTCGGGACTGAAGCTAACGCTAATTACTGGATTGCTGTGATCGAGTTTGGCAAACAACGTTGCTTTAGCACCGTTCCAGCGCCAGAGGTACAATTTGCGATCGGCACTTGCGGCGGCAATTATCTTTCCGTCTGGACTAAAACTCACGCTTCTGACAATGCCGCTGTGGCTGAGAGTATCTAACAGTTTGCCGTTTAAACTCCAGACTTTCACCGTTTTGTCATCGCTCGCCGAAGCAACTGTTTTATCATCAGGGGAAATGCTCACCCAGGTAACAGAATCCTTGTGACCTTCTAAGATTTTGAATAAACTGCCGTCAGCGTGCCAAAGTCTCACTTTTTTGTCCCCGCTAGCAGAAGCAATTGTTTTGCTGTCAGCACTAAAACTGACTTTGTAAACCCAGTCTCCGTGTCCCGATAAAATCTTATTCAGCGGAGTGCTGTCCGGTTTCCAAATTTTCACTATTTTGTCCTTACTTGCGGAAGCAATAGTGCCGTCGCCGCTGAAACTTACGGCCCTCACGTCGTCTTGATGTCCTCGAAAAGTGTTGAGCAAAGTGCCGCTGCGACTCCAAACTTTCACCGTATCGTCTGCACTGCCGGTGACAATTTTTTCGCCGTCGCGACTGAAACTCGCGCTGACAACTTCATCGTTGTGTCCTTTGAGAGTTCTGATTTCCTCACCGTTTCGGTTCCAAATTTTGGCTGTGGTATCGGCACTTGCCGAGACGAGTTCTCGACTGTTTGGACTGAACTTAACGCTGTAAACAATGCCAGAATGCTTGGTTAATGTTTTGGGATTAATTTTAAATTTCTGGGTTTTACTTTCTCGGTTCCAAAGTTTGACAGTTTTGTCAACACTTGCTGAGGCAATTGTTTGCCCGTCGGGACTGAAACTGACGCCGAGCACCCAGTCTTTGTGTCCCGTTAAGGTTTGCAGCAATTTTTTGTTCGCAAGGTTCCAGATTTTGACGGTGTTGTCGTGACTGGCGGAAGCTAGGGTTTTGCCGTCGGGACTGAAACTGACGCTGGTGACGATATCGCGGTGGCCGGATAAAATGCCGATGGCACTTTTGTCGTTATCTACTTGCCAAATTCTAATTGTGCGATCGGCACAACCAGTAGCGATCGTTTTCCCATCCGGACTAAAACTAACACTCGTCACGCTATCTGGGTGATTGAAAGTTTTTAATAACTTACCTTCTTTGCTCCACAATTTAACAGTTTTGTCAGCACTTGCCGAAGCAACTGAATTGCCGTCTGGACTGACACTCACATCCAAAACAAACTTGCTGTGCTGCTCGAAACGGTTGCGTTCTTGTACCCCGGAAACTGCTTGTCTGAGTCTTTCAGCAATTTGATTTTTAGTGTCCACAGGCAGCGCTGTACTTTTCAGAGAATCACGACCAATTTTGATACTATTTTCCAACACTCCTAATTGATTTTTTTCATTAGAAAGCACCAAAGCTTCCGACGCCGAATTTAGGGCATCAGTGCGACTTTTTTCGGCTTCTTGCCGCGCGCTTTCTGCTAATTTTGCTTGCTCGAATGCCATTCCCGAAACACCTCCGAGTACAAGCACTCCTAGAACCGCCGCCCGCAATTGCCATCTCCGAGATTGGTAAAGTTGAGCTTCCGCTTCGTGCTGTTTGTCTCTAGCTTGGCGCTGTTTGTCTCTAGCTTCCGACAGCAAAGCATCTCGCTCTCTGTCTTTGCGAATTTGTTCAATTTCATCTCGGTTAATTTGGTTTTGCTTTCGCAGTTCCTCAAATTCTGCCTTTTTATCTAATTCCTGCTGCTGGCGGATGAAACTAACTAGATAGTCGTGAACGAGCTGGTAAAGCTCGGCAGGCAGTTCCGTCCACCGAAAAACTAAACCCGATTTGACTAACAGTTCTAAGACTAAATCTAATTTGTCAGCTTCGGCAAATGTCGCTAAATTTGAGGCTAATTCGGCGCGGGTTTTTAGGGGACGGATCTCATCTTCATCTGTGAGCAAATACAAAACTCTGCGCGCCGCAACTTCATTTTCCGGGCCGCAATCTTTGATGACTTCTTCAAGAAATCTTTCGACTAATTTTTGTTGCGGATTGTTGCCGAGTTCTTGATATTGAGCTAAAGTTCTAATGTCCTCTTGTTGCAGTTGAGCGCCGACAAGTTGTAGCTCGATCGGGCGGACTTCTCCCAATTCTCCCGCTAAATCTTTGACTAATTCTTCGATCAGCTCCGGTTGTAAGTAAAACTGCGCTCGCTCAGTTAAAGTCCGAATTACCGATCGCGCATCGACTAGCGAAAAATTTCCCAAATAAAACAGAATGTTTTTGCTGAGAATGTCCTCCAAAATATCATTGTTGACGAATCCTGTCTGGTTTTTGGGTCGGGAAAATTCCAGCAAATAGTGCAGGTAATCTTCCCGCAAACACAGGACGACTTTTAAGTATTTGATTTTCAAGCATTCCCGCAAAAAATCAAAAAATATTTGTCTTTCCGCTGGCTCTTTCCACACGAAAAAAAATTCTTCAAATTGGTCAAAGATCAGAACAGTCACTAAATGTTCGGAATTTCTTTGCAGCTCCTTGATAATGTTTTCGTATTCGATCGCCTGTTGTTGTATGATTAATTCTACTGGCTGTGAATGCTCCCTTCGAGCCTCATTATTCCCAGTCGAGTAACCGTGAAATCCCGAAATAAGATTTCCCTTGAATTCGCCCGCTTCTACTGGAAAATCTACCGGAGCAGTTTCTGCTACTGCTTCGGTAATTTCCGGCTCGAATATTTCAGCTTTACCAGCAGATAACTGTCTGGTCAATTCCCGCGGCCAGTTGTTGTAAACTTGCAGCACTATCGGCAAAACCGTCCGCATTTCTATTTTTTTTTGTTTGAGAGCCGGTACTAATCCCCCGGTGACTATTGAACTTTTGCCAACTCCAGACTGACCGTAAATTACTGTCAGTTTGTCGGGGGTATTGTTCATCCTATATATCAAGCGGTTGAGGTCTTCTTCTCTGCCGGAAGCAGTAATTTCGTCAGCAATAGTAGCAGCGCCGGCAACAGTTTCGGCGACTGGATTAACCGCTTCTCTGTGCGGCTGCAACTTTCCGGCTCCAATAAAAGCTCGGAACCGATACGTATGTTCCACCGCTCGATAATCTTGCTTAATTTGAAATGCTTCGAGATATTGTCCCCGCTGAAAATAGAGCGATCGCAGCATTTCTAAAACCCGCAAATACAGTTGCGGGTTGTAGCAGGCTTCGGTTTCCGAGCGAGCAAGCTCTAAATGCGCGATCGCCTCCTCCACCTCACCCAACTGACTCTGAGCCTCTGCTAAAATTAACAGATACAAGCCTTGATGCTGCGACTTTACAGGGGTTCCCTGTCCCGTCGCTTCTAAATTTGAGTTGAGAACGTCTAGAGCGATTAAAGCCCATTCTTTCGCCCCTTGCCAGTTCTTTTGCTCTAAGGCTACTCTAGCCAAAAAGCCGTAATCTTGAGCCAAATTAACTGCTGAATTTTCCATATTTTCATGTAACCTCCGAGCTTTGATAGCTAAATTCCAGAGTGCATCCCAATCTTCTAAATGCTGCAATACTTCGCCAAGTTGATTGATGAATATACCAACGGCATCCGGCCGTCCTGCCCGTTCTAAAACATCAATACATTCCTGAAAATAATTCTTAGCTTCCGTCCAGTAAGGACGGTTGCCTCTGCGGTGTTTTTCTGCTTGGAAGCGGTAGCAAAGACCGATGTGGAATAGGATAATTCCCTCTAACACTGGTGCAGGATGAACGGTAAATAACAAATCGCTAAATTCTGTTTTGGACCCTATAAATGCTACTTGATGCTTCCAAAAACTGAGACTTTTACGATACAATTCAATAGCTGCAGGGATGCGGTGACAAGCATATTCGTGCCTACCGCGAATAAATTGCAAACTCGCTTCAATAGCGGGTTCTAACCTGATGTTGCAAGTTTGCAAGTCTTGGCTAGCCGACTCTAGTTCACTCAAAGAATTGGCTCCGAGAATGGCAGAATTACTTAAACGCCAATTGCCGCTTTCTAAAATGTTGGAGAAAAGGCGATCGGCACTTTGGCCCAGGAAATCCACCAAGTCGTCGGGGCCAATCACAAATTCCACAGTTGTCGTCCAAGTCTCGATATCTGTTACTAACCGAATCAGTTTTTTTAATATTTTGTCTGTCACCCACAGCACCACCGGAAAGGGAAAATTATTCCGAAATTCTTCCCTCACGTAGTTGGTAGAAGTTAGCACCCGATCGATCGCGCTTACCGATTCCAATCCAAACACCATTAAAGCTGGCGGATGGCTATGGCTGCAAGAAAGTTTGGTTTCTATCGTCGTGTAAAGAGTTTTAACAGATGGCGGGAGGACAATTTCTCGAATCTCGATACCAGACTCCTCCCGCAATTGCCGTACAATTTCCTCTCTCATCGCACTGTAATTGCACCGCACCAAAATCAGCGAAAATTGCCCCTGAGACATCGAGAGAGTCCGGGAGAGAGTTTGCAGCGAACTTTTGTTTTGCTGTGCTGCGGTGTCTTGCTGGCAGTGCGAATTAATCATAATTAATATTGGAAACTTTTTCTCAGGATAGGTGCTGTTAACTGCCGAAAAAAGGAAGTTCGGCAACGGATTATTTAACGGATGTAACGGATGGAAGTTCGGCAACGGATTATTTAACGGATGTAACGGATGTCATGGGTGTAACAGATGTCAGGAATCGATCGCAGGGTCAAGTGCAATTAAGAACGTCCTAACCGTTTTGGCGTTTGATCTAAGTTTACTTTTACCCGTTTTTCCGTTGGCAAATCACAGCGAACAATCACATGATTAATTTTATTTCTGCCCTTGTGGGCGATTTCCAATCCCTGGGAACTATCAATTAGTTAAGTTTATTTTAGCCTGCATACTTATTATTTTAGCCGATCGCCTTAAAGCATACCCAAAAGATACATACTCTGTTATTCGCATATTCCCAGCAAAATCAACCTGATTTTACTGAAATCTTGATAATTGCTCGAATTCTACCCAGCAAAAGAGTCTTTGTTTGCGGGGCTCCCAGCCATCGCCCAAATCGCACAAATCCGATTCCGTTATTCGCATATCGCTGAAATCCGGCATTCCTTGCTTGACTGACCCCTTGCCGCACTGAGATAAACTACCGGCGGCGGCTCATCAATTACAGCTTGAAGATTTTTTGTCATAAATTTACTAATCTCCATATCTAAAGTAGCTGTAAAATCAGGTTCATCCCAATCCTCGCTTTCTTCAATGCTGATGGTTGTTGGTTGCCCCATATCAAAATCTAGTTCATCGCCAAAATCCGAAACTTTCTTAATTGGATCTATTTTCTGACCGGTATCAGCGGCAAAAGCTTGAGTTGTATTGGCTATTAGTACGATCGGCAGTGCTGCTATGGCACTTATTGTTTGTCGCGCCGTGATTTTCCTCATGGTATCCTCCTGGTATAAACTAAATTTTGGTGCTGCTATACATTCAACATCTGCGGCTACTTGAGAGCGCTGTGAGTCGATTTGAGATTTGAGATTTGAGGTTTGAGATTTCCTCCACAGATGAATCTGAGAGCTTGAACTAGGGTCTAAAATTGTTGGTAACTTACCACTCCGGCAGTTCGCAAGTATCCGTTTTTGAGCAGAGTCATTAATTAATAGTGGCTGGCTTTTCCATAGGATATAACCTTATCTGTGACTCTTCGCGGCAAGTTTGCTGAACGGATCATATCCGGTGAACTGTTTGCCTTTCTATTTACTACGTGAAAACTCTTAAACAGTCAGGTTTTCTCGTTAAGTAATTCCCCGGCGTTTGCGAGTGTTCATCTCAGACTCCAAGCAAAGTGGGTGAGAAGTTCGATCGCACACCAGTTTTCGCACACCAGTTTTCCCACTCCCGCGCTCCCACCAGCAAGCTGATGTGACATACCACAGCCACCAAATATCTGTCAATACTTATATCTTAACATTTTTAATTTTTTGCATAATTCTCGTTACCAGGAAGAGCCTGGTAACGCAGCTCGGCGAGGCAGAGCCTCCAGCCCAGTCGAGAGGGCTGCTATTTCGTCAAGCCGTGTTCGAGAGCGAAGCGAACCAACTCAGTACGGCTGTTAGTACCCGTCTTGCTAAACAAACGGCTGACGTACTTTTCCACATTGCGGACGCTAGTTTCCAAGCGGCGGGCAATTTCCTTATTCATCAAACCTTGAGCAACCAAATCCAAAACACTTTGTTCTCGCGGAGTCAAATCAATTTTAATCGGCGAAGGACTTTGGGCGATCGAACTCCGCCCGCTCAGCAAAGACTCAATTCTCGCCATTTGGCTTGTCAAAGCAGCAATATCTGGACTTTCAGAACTTTCGCTCGTCTCCTTAGCAGCCGCGCGGCGGGCCAGCAAATTGGTTACTATTGCTACTAATTCGTCGGGATCGAAGGGCTTAGAAAGATAAGCATCGCAGCCTGCTTGATAGCCTTGAATGCGATCGCCCGTCATCCCCTTAGCCGTCAAAAACACCACCGGCAAAGCCTTATAGCGAGGATCTTCCCGCACTTGCTTGAGAAATTGATAACCGTCCACCTGGGGCATCATAATGTCTGAAATCACCAAATCGGGATTGTACTGCTGCAAGAGTTCCCACCCATCCCGAGCATTACTGGCCACCTCAACCGCAAAATCGCTATCTTCCAAATAAGCTTGTACTGCTTCCCGCAAGCCCGGTTCATCATCTACCAATAATAATCGTGCTGACATAGTTGTTACCCTTACGCTTTACCACTATTTTTAAATTTAGCCGAATTTAAGTCTTATTGTCACTCCATCCCTCGAAGGAAGTTAAAAAATTGTTGTTCAACTCAAGAGCTTTGAGTTAGGTTTTGATCTAACGATTAAAAAGTTTTTAAATCTTTAATTCAAAACTCAAAACTCAAAACTCAAAATTATTCTTGAAGCGTTCCACTTAAACTTTGGAACGATCGGTCAAAATTTCATAGCCAGTTTCTGTCACCAACACAGTATGCTCAAACTGAGCCGACATAGCATTGTCAACCGTTACAGCAGTCCACTTGTCAGAAAGCGTCCGAGTGTACTTAGAACCGGCATTCAGAATCGGTTCGATCGCCAATGTCATGCCCGCTCGCAATTTCACGTTCGGCATTTCCCGGGTGCGGAAATTGAAAACCGAAGGTTCCTCGTGCAAATTTCGCCCGACACCGTGGCCGGTAAACTCCTCAACGACGTTAAAACCGTTGCTTTTGACGTGATCTTCGATCGCACCAGCCAGATCGAGCAAATAGGCTCCCGCCTTCACTTGTTCGATGCCTTTGTAGAGAGCTTCTTCTGCGACTCGGATTAATTTTGCCGATTCGGGAGTCACTTCCACAACTGCGATCGTGATGCAAGAATCGCCGTGAAAACCTTGGTAATATGCCCCCGTATCTACCTTGAGAACATCTCCTGCCCGAATTACTTTTTTGGCGCTGGGGATGCCGTGAACAACTTCGTTATTAATGCTAGAGCAAATCGATCCCGGGAAACCGTGATAGCCTTTAAAACTCGGAGTTGCCCCCATAGCACGGATGCGTTTTTCCGCATAAGCATCCAAATCAGCAGTAGTCATTCCCGGTTTCACCATTTGGGAAATTTCTTTGAGTACCGTTGCAACGATTTTCGCGGCCTGCCGCATAATTTCGATTTCGCGTTCCGACTTAATTTCAATGCCTCGACGCTGTTTTTTGACTTGGGGTGCTTGAGTTGGGCTAGAAAGCAGACTGCTAAAAATATTCATGTATTGATTGGCGGGTAATTTTGTACTTTGACAGCAGGTAGAAGCAAAAAAACGGCGAATATCCAGTTTTTTGTGGAAAAACGGGTGTCTTGTTGCGAACTGTCGATCGCTTGTCCTTTTAGCTAGCTTAATATTTTTCTCACTAATCGGCACGGGATTGGGGGGTCAATCGATTTTAGATTTTAGATTTTAGAGGCGACCCCACGAATAAATACGTTCGGCAAGTTTCATCGGATACAGGTTTTTTATTTCTGGACGGATGAATCCGGGGGCTTGTATCCTGGATGCTTGATTGTCAACAAAGCGGTTTCAACCGCCGAGCCCGTTGGAAAGCACCGAAGAACACTATTGTCAATCAGCCTTCACGGGCAGGCTCTCCTGCCCAACCCCTACTCCCCACAATAAAATCTAATCTTCGCTTCACAGGCATCTTGCCTGTTCTTGAGCATCGTCCAAGATGTGAGTTGGAGCGGGATTTCCGAGCATTCCTGTGAGGTTAGCAATTGCGACAATTAACTTATTTATGTCAACTGGTTTAGATAAGTGCATCTGAAAACCCGCTTCCAGCGCTTGCTTGCGCTCTTCCTCTCTCGCGTAGGCCGTCAGAGCGATCGCAGGCATCTTTCCACCCCTGAGCACTTCCATTTCTCTCACCCGCCGGATCAACTCGTAGCCGTCTGCTTCCGGCATTCCAATGTCGCTCAGCAGCAGATCCGGCCAATAACTCTCCAGTGCAGCTAGAGCCCCGGCCACCGATGCCGCCGATCGCACCACAGATCCTTCGTCTTCGAGTAAAGCAATCAAAAACTCCCGCGTGTCATCGTCATCATCCACCACTAGCAATTGCAAATTAGCCAGAGTGGGGAGAACCTCTGTCGCGTCATTGAGGTGTGACCAATCATCGTCAGCAGCGAGGGCGTTCCTCTGTGCAAGAGGTAAAGCCACCGTAAATTTCGCACCCTCGCCCGGATTATTCTCTGCATACACCTTACCGCCGTGCTGTTCCACCAAGTGACGGACGATCGCCAATCCCAGTCCCAAACCCCCGTAAGACCTAGTTGTGCTGCTATCAGCTTGGCGGAAGCGATCGAAAACATAAGGCAAAAAATCAGGAGCGATACCAATGCCGCTATCAATTATCTCAATTTGAGCTTCCTCGCCAACTGACTCTAACCGCACCTGTACTTTACCCTCTGGCGGACTAAACTTAATCGCATTTGACAGCAAATTCCAGACAATTTGCTGCAAGCGATCGGGATCGCCGATAACTTCACCTACATTGGGACTGCACGTTAATTCTATGACTATTGATTTTTCCTCAGTCAGCGGCTGCAAAGAATCTATTGCCAGCTTGATCGCAGATTCCAACCGAATCGGATGCTTATTTAAATTTAGTTTCCCCCGCAGAATCCGCGAAACATCTAAAATATCTTCAATGAGTTGCGCTTGAGATTTAGCATTGCGCTCAATTGTTTCTAGGGCTTTCTCAATAGTGTCTCGGTCAAATGTTTTGCTGCGAAGCAGCCTAGACCAGCCGAGAATTGCATTTAAAGGAGTACGGAGTTCGTGAGAGAGAATAGCTAGAAATTCATCCTTCATCTGGTTAGCTCTCTCCGCTTCTTGCCGCGCTACTTGTTCGCGGATTAGTCTGCTGCGTTCTTCCTCTGCTTGCTTGCGGTCTGTGACATCTCTAACCGTGCCCACGTGACCGATCAGTTTTCCTAAATCCGAAAACATTGGCGACGACTGCACGTGAACCCAACGCACATTTTCGCTACCAGCTAATCGAAACTCGTTAGAATATTCCTGGCTTTCGTTAATCCAAGCTAACCAATCTGCTACTACGCGATCGCGATCTTCTGGATGAACTTCCCGCTGCCAAACCTCTGCCAAACTTTCCTCCAAAGTTAACCCGCAAATCGCTTGACAACGCGGGTTGATGTAAGTACAGCGGCCTTCAACGTCAGCTAAGTAAATTCCCAGTGGCGAACAAGCACACAAAGTGCGAAACCGCTCTTCACTTTTACTTAGTTCACTATTAACCGCAGCTAACTGTGTTGCTTGCTGCTTCACCTCGACTGTTTTTTGGAACAATTCCACAAATACCTGCACCTTCGAGGTCAATATTTCCGGTTCCAAGGGTTTGAAGAGGTAATCCACCGCACCCAGAGAATAACCTTTAAACACGTGGGTGTCATTACTGCTGAATGCTGTGATAAAAATAATCGGAGTCGCTCGCGATCGATCTCTAGAGCGAATCAATGTTGCTGTCTCAAATCCATCCATTCCCGGCATCTGCACATCAAGCAAAATTACCGCAAAATCTTCATTAAGCAGACATCTCAGAGCCTCCGCGCCCGAATTAGCTTGTACTAAATTATAAGAGGGGCTGTTGAGGATAGCTTCTAGAGCTACCAAATTTTCTGGGCGATCGTCAACTAAAAGGACATTTACTCGATGGGGGGACTGCATATTCATAATTTTTTTAATCTTTAATTCTTAGCAAATTGACTAAACAGGGAGCGATTTTAGAGAGGGGTAAAATCCAGTCTACTTCAACATTTGCGATCGCCGACGCTGGCATGATCGGGCATAGAGCTGAAGCCGGTTCCTCCACGAATGTCAATCCTCCCTCAGCTTTAATTTTTGCCAGCCCTTTACTGCCATCAGAATTAGCTCCCGTTAAAATTATGCCGATCACTTTCTCCCCAAAGGCATCCGCAGCAGACTCAAACAGCACATCGATTGAGGGCCGCGCGTAGCAGACAGGAGCCTCAGTTGATAGTGCAAATGTAGGAGTTCCGCGATTGGGGATTGGGACTTTTGAATTATGGATTGACTCCACTGCCACACTCCCCGATTCTGTAAAGTCGTTTCCATACAGGCTAAACTCCTCCTCAGAGGGCGATTCTATTAGCAAGTGATAGTCAGCAGGAGCCAAGTAAACCCGTCCAGGTGCGAGCTCCTCTTTGTCTTGGGCCTCTGTGATTTGGAGAGAGCTTTGCTTTTGTAAAAAATCAGTAAGCCTATTCTGAGAACTCTTATGGCGGTGTTGGACAATAACTACAGGCAAAGGAAAGCTTTGTGGCAAATCTGCCAGCAGCACAGTCAGAGCCTCTAGCCCTCCCAAAGACGTGCCCACGACCACTATTTCAAAATTTTTTTTATTTAATTCTCCGGTATAGTTTATCACTACTTTCAATTGGTTCATAGTATTTTTCATAAGGTGTAAAAATTAGAGACTCCTGATGTCCTAGTCCTAACACTCCAAACATTCCCAGGCTCTCATAAAAAAGCTTGTGTACCCGCTCTTGGAGGTGTGAATTGAAATAAATCAGCACATTACGGCACAAAATAACATTAAATTCATTAAAAGAATTATCCGTTGCTAGGTTGTGGTGAGCAAAGACAATATTCTCTTTAAGTGAAGAGCGAAAAATTGCATTTTCATAGGCAGCAGTGTAATACTCAGAAAACGCTTTCTTGCCTCCCGCTTGGTGGTAGAGTTGCGTATATTCTTGCATTTGTTTCAGCGGGAATATCCCTGTTTTTGCTCTTTTCAAGACTAATTCATTCATGTCTGTAGCGTAAATCCGACAACGGTCATACAGTCCTTCTTCTTGCAGCAAAATAGCCATAGAATAGACTTCTTCTCCCGTTGAACATCCAGCGTGCCAAATCCGAATAAAAGGATAAGTACGCAGCAGCGGCACCACTTTATTTCTGAAACTAATGTAAAAGCTGGGATCGCGAAACATCGCCGTTACATTGACAGAAATGTCCAGCAGCAAACGGTCTAGGTAAGCAGGATTGTGCAGTACCTTTTCCTGAAGTGCAGAGACAGTGGTGAGCCGTTCCGAGCGAATAGTGTTCCAAATACGGCGCTTGAGAGAGGCAAGAGCATAATTGCGAAAATCAAATCCGTAATAGCGAAACATTCCCTCTAGTAGGAGTTGAATTTCGATTGTTTCCAGTTCATGGCTTTCGGACATTTTTAATTAGTTATTGGGAATTGCGAATGGGTAAACAGGGCATGGGGCAAACAGGGCATGGGGCATGGGGCAAACAGGGCATGGGGCAAACAGGGCATGGGGCATGGGGCATTGGTAGCACCTAACAAATAACTACTGACTACTGACTACTGACTACTGACTAATGACTAATGACTTCTTCCTATCGATAAAGCCAGACACGCAGCAGCGAGAGCAACTGTTCGGTATCAACAGGTTTGGTAATGTAGTCAGACGCCCCAGCTTCGATACATTTTTCCCGATCGCCCTTCATAGCTTTCGCAGTAAGAGCAATCATTGGCAAGGAAGCAAATTGAGGAATTTTACGAATTGCTTGCATTGTTTCGTAACCGTCCATCTCTGGCATCATCACGTCCATCAACACAATATTTATCTCAGGCGTATTTTGCAATTTAGCAATGCCCTCTCTGCCATTCTCAGCATACTCAATTTTCATTTTATGGCGCTCCAGCATACTTGTGAGGGCGAAAATATTCCGCATATCGTCGTCAACAATCAAGACTGTTTTGCCCGCGAGCGTCGAATCTGTTTGATACAATTGCTCGAGCATTTGGCGCTTCGGTTCCGGCAAATTTGCTTGAACCCGGTGCAAAAACAAAGCTGTTTCATCTAACAAACGTTCCGGCGAGCGCACATCTTTAATAATGATTGTTTCCGCCATTCGCTTCAGTTGAGTTTCTTCGGTTCTCGTCAACTCTTTGCCCGTGTAAATAATCAGCGGCAGACTTTTCAAAGTCGGCTCTTGCTTGATCTGCTCGATCAGTTCAAAACCCGTCATATCTGGCAGTCCCAAATCGAGTACAACGCAGTCAAAATGCCCCGATTTTAAAGTTGCTAGCGCCTCTGCACCACTCCCCACAGCCGTGGTAGAAACATCGTGATTGCCGATTAAATCTACAATACTGAGACGCTGTGTTTCGTCGTCTTCCACGACTAGCAAATTCTTCACAGGCCGCTCCACAAACCCCTTAATATCAGTCAAAGCTTTGCTCAAAGCTTCGCGGCTGACAGGCTTTTGTAGGTAGGCGATCGCCCCTAACTGCAAACTGCGCTGCCGCCCTTCTTCAACTGATACAATGTGAACCGGAATGTGGCGCGTAGTTGGGTCGTGCTTCAAGCGATCGAGAACTGTCCAGCCATCCATCACAGGCAAATTTAGATCCAGCATAATCGCAGTTGGCTTGAACTCTCGCGCCATCGCCAAACCGATATCGCTCCGCAAAGCCACCAAACCTTTAAAACCCTGTTCCTGCGCCATATCCAACAGAATCCGAGCGAAGTTTACATCATCCTCGACAATCAACAGCACGCGATCGTCGATCTCGACATTTTCCCGATCGTCAGCGATAATCGGTGATGGATAAGGAGCGATCGGCAAGTTGAAATTCGGCGAAGGAACTGCTGAAGAAATAGCAGCCGGCAATTGAGCCGTTTGCTTGCCCCTTCCCGATTCCCCATCGTTCATTATTCGCGATTCTTGGTAAGTTTGCGGCAGATAAAGCGTGAACCTACTACCCTCACCAAGGCGACTCGTCAATTGAATTTCTCCCCCTAACAAATTAGCGATTTCTCTACTAATTGACAAACCCAAACCCGTGCCCCCGTATTTGCGGCTAGTGCTACCATCAGCTTGTTGGAAAGCCTCAAAAATAACCCGGTGTTTTTCAGCAGAAATTCCAATCCCCGTATCGCTAACTGAGAAAGCCAAAACATTAGGGGAACTCGTTAAACTTTCTTTTTCTACACTCCACCCTCCCCGCGCTACTTCGACCCGCAATTTTACCTCACCTCGCTCTGTAAACTTAAACGCATTAGAGAGAAGATTCTTCAACACTTGTTGCAGCCGTTTAGCATCAGTATAGAGCCCTTTTGGCAACCCAGCCTCAAGCTCGATTTTAAAACTCAACTTCTTATCCTGGGCGATTTGGCGGAAAGTTCGCTCCAAATGATCTCGCAACTCCGCAAACAACACTTGATCGATTTCCACCGACATCGTGCCTGATTCAATCTTAGCAAGATCCAAGATGTCATTAATCAGCCCCAGCAAGTCATTTCCCGCCGAGTAAATTGTGCGCGTGTATTCAACTTGTTTCAGAGTCAAATTGCCTTCAGTATTGTCAGAAAGCAATCGAGCCAGAATCAACAGCGAATTCAGCGGAGTTCGCAACTCGTGAGACATATTTGCCAGAAACTCCGACTTATACTTAGAAGTTAGAGCCAACTGTTCGGCTCTTTCTTCCAATAACCCCCTCGCCTGTTCGATATCTCGATTTTTCCGCTCAACTTCCTTATTTTGCAGCGCTAGCAATTCAGCTTGTTCTTCTAGTTCTTCATTCGTTTGTTGCAACTCTTCCTGCTGCTTCTTCAACAGTTCCTCATTCGTCTTCTGCAACTGCGCTTGCTGTTCTAGCCGCTGGTTAGTGTCCCTTAGTTCCTTTTGCTGAGTTTGCAACTCTTCAGCCAAAGATTGCGCCTGTTTCAGCAACTCTTCCGTCCGCATACTCGCCGCAATTGTATTTAAAACAATGGCGATACTTTCCGTCAGTTGGTCGAGGAATGTCAAGTGTATTTCGCTGAATCGGCGGAACGAAGCTAACTCGATTACTGCCGTCACTTCTCCCTCAAATAGTACAGGTAAAACCACGACATTCAGCGGCGTAGCTTCTCCCAGACCCGAGCTAATTTTCACGTAGTTGTCCGGCACTTCAGTCAACAGTATACGTTCCTTTTCCAGGGCGCACTGTCCTACCAAACCTTCGCCTAAATGGAATCTATTTCCTAACTGTTTGCGTTCCCGATATGCGTAGGTACTTAACAGTTTGAGAAACGGATCGTGTTCCACAGCTTCCATCATAAAGAAGACGCCATGCTGAGCAGAAACCAGCGGCGTTAATTCTGAGAGAATTAGTTTAGAAACAGTTTCTAAATCCCGCTGACCTTGTAGCATTCGAGTGAACTTAGCGAGGTTTGTTTTCAGCCAATCTTGCTCTGTATTTTTCTGCGTAGTCTCCCGCAGATTGGCAATCATCTGGTTAATGTTATCCTTAACAATCGCAACTTCTCCTTCAGCGGCGACGGAAATTGACCTCGTTAAATCGCCTCGGGTAACAGCAATTGCCACTTCGGCGATCGCGCGCACCTGAGTAGTCAAATTCGCCGCCAATTCATTCACATTATCCGTCAAATCTCGCCACGTCCCCGCCGCGCCCGGAACCTTCGCCTGACCGCCTAACTTCCCTTCAATGCCAACCTCCCGCGCCACCGTACTAACTTGATCGGCAAACGTCGCCAGCGTATCAATCATCTCATTAATCGTATCTGCCAGAGTCGCAATTTCTCCCTTAGCTTCCAGCATTAATTTCCGCTTCAAATCGCCATTCGCCACCGCCGTCACAACTTTAGCAATACCCCGCACTTGCGCTGTCAAATTTCCCGCCATCGAGTTTACATTGTCGGTTAAATCCTTCCAAGTTCCCGCAACTCCTTTCACCTCAGCTTGACCGCCCAATTTACCCTCAGTTCCCACCTCCCGCGCCACCCGCGTCACCTCAGAAGCGAAGGAATTAAGCTGATCCACCATCACGTTAATAGTGTCTTTCAGTTCAAGAATTTCGCCTTTGACATCAACGGTAATTTTCTTAGACAAATCCCCATTTGCTACCGCTTTCGTCACTTCCGCAATATTCCGCACCTGCGCTGTCAAATTCCCCGCCATCAAGTTAACATTATCAGTTAAATCTTTCCAAGTTCCCCCGACACCCCGCACGTAAGCTTGCACGCCTAATTTACCTTCCGTTCCTACTTCCCTCGCCACCCGTGTTACTTCAGATGCGAAGGAACTCAACTGATCCACCATGATGTTAATCGTGTTTTTCAGTTCGAGAATTTCGCCTTTGACATCTACGGTAATTTTCTTGGATAAATCGCCATTGGCCACAGCCGTTGTCACTTCAGCAATGTTGCGGACTTGGGCTGTTAAATTCCCCGCCATCGAGTTAACTGAATCCGTTAAATCTTTCCAGGTTCCTGCAACTCCCCGTACTTCAGCTTGCACGCCTAATTTCCCTTCGGTTCCTACTTCCCTAGCAACCCTAGTTACTTCCGACGCAAAGGAATTTAATTGATCCACCATCGTGTTGACGGTGTTTTTGAGTTCAAGAATTTCACCTTTAACATCTACAGTAATTTTCTTCGACAAGTCGCCATTAGCCACAGCAGTCGTAACAGCAGCAATATTCCGTACTTGTTCTGTCAAACTACCAGCCATAAAATTAACTGAATCCGTTAAATCCTTCCAAGTTCCTGCTACGCCTCGGACATCTGCTTGACCGCCGAGTTTACCTTCGGAGCCCACTTCTCTCGCCACCCGCGTGACCTCAGATGCGAAGGAATTAAGCTGATCTACCATCACGTTAATGGTGTTTTTCAGTTCTAAAATTTCGCCTTTAACCTGTACCGTAATTTTTTTAGATAAGTCACCGTTAGCAACAGCCGTCGTCACTTCCGCAATGTTGCGAACTTGGGCTGTTAAATTCCCGGCCATTGAGTTAACTGAATCCGTTAAATCTTTCCAAGTTCCTGCAACTTCCTGCACTTCTGCTTGTACGCCTAATTTCCCTTCCGTTCCCACTTCCCTCGCCACCCTGGTTACTTCAGAAGCGAAGGAATTTAACTGGTCAACCATCGTGTTGACGGTGTTTTTGAGTTCGAGAATTTCCCCTTTAACATCTACAGTAATTTTCTTGGATAAATCGCCCTTTGCCACAGCGGTTGTCACTTCAGCGATGTTCCGCACTTGTGCTGTCAAACTGCCTGCCATGAAGTTAACGCTATCAGTTAAATCCTTCCAAGTTCCGGCAACTCCTTTAACTTCTGCTTGACCGCCGAGTTTGCCTTCGGAACCTACTTCTCTCGCCACCCGCGTTACTTCAGATGCGAAGGAATTTAACTGATCCACCATGATGTTAATCGTGTTTTTTAACTCCAGAATTTCACCTTTAACATCTACAGTAATTTTTTTAGATAAGTCGCCATTTGCCACAGCGGTTGTCACTTCCGCAATGTTCCGTACTTGTGCGGTAAGATTACCGGCCATCGAGTTAACTGAATCCGTTAAATCTTTCCAGGTTCCTGCAACTCCCCTGACTTCAGCTTGTACGCCTAATTGACCTTCCGTTCCCACTTCTCTAGCCACCCGTGTTACTTCAGATGCGAAGGAACTCAACTGATCCACCATGATGTTAATCGTGTTTTTCAGTTCGAGAATTTCGCCTTTGACATCTACGGTAATTTTCTTGGATAAATCGCCATTTGCCACAGCCGTTGTTACTTCCGCAATGTTGCGGACTTGGGCTGTTAAATTCCCCGCCATCGAGTTAACTGAATCCGTTAAATCTTTCCAGGTTCCTGCAACTCCCCGTACTTCAGCTTGCACGCCTAATTTCCCTTCGGTTCCTACTTCCCTAGCAACCCGCGTTACTTCAGACGCAAAGGAGCTCAACTGGTCTACCATTGTGTTAACAATTTGCGCTGTTTGGAGGAATTCTCCTTTGAGGGGTCTGTCTTCTATTTCTAAGGCGATAGTTTGCGATAAATCTCCTTTTGCTACGGCCCGAATTACTCTGGCGGTTTCAGAGGTTGGTTGCACTAAATCTGTAATTAAGGTATTGACAGAATTGACGCTAGCTGCCCATGACCCCTCGGCGCTGCCGATGGTGGCCCGCTGGGCGATTTTGCCTTCTTTACCGACAACTGTGCCGATCCGATCGAGTTCGGCCGCCATTCTCTCATTGAGCTCGATAATTTCGTTCAGTTCGTCAGCAATTTTCCCCGCTAGACCGGTCTGGTCTATGGGCATCCGAACTGAAAAGTCCCCTTTTTTGACTGCCACTAAGGTTCTGAGTAACTGTTTGGCATAACCATTATTGGAATTGGGGGTTGTTATCTGTGCAGTTGACATGACCGTTACCTTTGACGAGTTTGAAGGGGAAGGGGGGAATATTTTTGAGATTATTGATATTATCCGACTAAAGCAGTGTTTGATTGCTTCTATCGAAAGATGGATGACAAATAGCTGTTTATCAGCTACTTTGTAGTTGGTTATTTTATACTGGTTAGCAAACTATTCTTGGTAACCAGTTAATTGTGGGGTGTCAGGAACAGGGCTGGAAGCCTGTTCCACGCTGTTCCACAAAGAGTGAATTTTATTGTGTGGCGGGCAGGATGCCCGCACTACAGATTACCAAATGCAATTATTTCCAATTTTGCCACGAACTATTGAAAATAGAAGTACCCGGAAAGGCGATCGGATTGGCATTTTGTTGCAACCGCAACTGCAACACTTCCAAGTTTGGCTCGCGGGCCGGCAATTCGTCCACTAATTCATAAGGGAGAATCCCTTTTTCTAGGGAAAAAGCAGCCGTAACTCCCGCCGCCGCACCGGCAGACCATTCAAAAGAATGGACTCGATAAGCAGCGGCCGCTGTGTGGCTAACAGCAATACTTTTACCTGCCACTAACATATTGTCAATTTTCTGGGGAATCATTGCCCGCAGCGGAATTTGGAAGGGATAAGCTTGCCCTTGACCTTTGCGAGTGCCTTCCCGTTCGGTATTTCCCGGTGCTTCCGGCGGACTGTTAGTCATGCAGGGGTGAAAGTCGATCGCGTAATGACCGATACCCACAGAATCAGGATAAATCGTAGCGCGCGATCGCGATTTTGTATCCTCAACAGATTGACTTCCCACAGCCAAAGCCGGCGCGTTCAAACCACCCACAGCCAACCACAAATTGCGATACTCTTCCTCCGACAAATTCTGGCGGTAAAAATCAGCCGTAAAGTCAGTGCGAGACATATCAACTTCCCACACCGTAAAACCTTGAGGCTGATTGAAACTGGGCCGCCCAATAATGCGCCGGCCCTCCCGCATATAAGGATATTTAGAAAGTCCGTGCACCGTCCCCATCGGCGAATCCAACCCGCTCAAAAAACGATTGTTTGGATTAGGCTTTTTGACTCCCTCTCCTAGCTGCGAGTCAGTAGTTCCTGTTACCAGCCAGTAGAAAAATCCTTTGGCATTTTCCTCTCCCTTTCGCAAAGTTTCCGTTCGCAAACCGCCCATCCATCCCCCCGGTTGCAGTTGACCTGATTCTGCCAACTGCTCGCGAGTATAAATTAAATTATCCTGGGCAGAACCGGGGCGATAGTCATTGCCCCAAGTCCAGTTTTGCATTGAAATATCTCCCGGATAAATGGGGAATTGCTTCGGGTCTGAAGGTCGCTTTTGATCCGGTCTCATGCTCCTGATTTGGCGGTAGGTGAAAACTAAAGGAAAGCTGGCCAATCTCTGCAATTCGTAGCTGTAGTAAGGAGCATATTGTTGATAAAAAGACGGCACTTGATGCTGCTGCGGTTCCTTCGTTGCCTGCATCGCAAAGGTGTAGGTAAAACCTTGAGTGCAGTAAGCGTCGCCGGTGGGGCTGGGGGAGGAAGGTTCCAGAGGGGAACGCGGGTCGATTCCGAGGCGGTAGGGAACATCCGCAAGTCCGATCAATTCCCCTGTTTCAGTGGCATCTACAACGTACCAATCAGCACCCCCCCTTTTGGCAGTAGGGGGGGAACTTGTGGAATTCCCCTCCCTTCTGGGGTTAGGGGGGGTTCCAGATGATTTAGGAATAAACCGAATAATAGTTTTATTAAAACGCGGAGAATTTTCGTAGCGATAGGCATCTTCGATAGTTTGAGAAAGAGTTTCGGTGTTGAGTGGTGGGGTGTTGGCGGCCGGTTTGTGTTGAATGGCGATCGCACTTTTAATTTGTTGACCCCCAACTGCATTCCCCGCCACAGCAGGAGTAATTGCTAGTTCTTTAATAACTGTATTGGGAAACCATTTCAGCGTGCCTTTACCTTTTCTAGCGGCATCCTGCAAGATGTTAAATAGAATTTTGTGACCGTCGTAGGGCATGAAACACGAATAGCTAACCCAACAGCCTCCGGGATTTAGCCGGCCGTAATGTTCCTCGATCCGCCGCCGCAATTCTAGGTAGCCGCGGGGGTAAAATAAGAGCGATCGCTGAGTCTCTCTTTCATCGAGTGCGGAAGTTCCCTGGGAGGAAATTTGACCGCCTACCCAGTCAGTAATTTCAGTAAGGCAAACTGTGCGCCCAGCCAGCAAACCTTCGTAAGCGGTAGCAGCGCCTGCGAGCCCGCCGCCTGCTACTAGAATGTCGCAAGTTTCTGCAGAGTCGGGATTGCGGGGAGGTTCGGCAAATACTGGGGAAATGCTCCCTATCGCGGAAATGATGCCCAAGGTGAGGCTAAGGATCGATCGACCTTTGAGCAAAAATAGATACTGTCGAAGTTTCATCGGAGATTGTGGAATTAATTTTGACATAGCGCGAAAAACACTCATCCCATCTAAATGTTTATTTTGCAGTATACTGGTATTTCGCGGTGTTGTCAGGGAAAACTTTTTTAGAGAAGAGGCATTAATACCAGCAAAAACTATCGATCTGCCGGATGAAACTTATGCTCAAAATTGTCAAAATCTTTAGGTCATTGATTCCTTTTGAAAGTTTAACAATTACCACCAGTTTAACTTTTTCTGAAGTTGTGTCTAGGGTGGACGAAGTTGTCACTAATCCCCAACTTTTTAGAGTAACTCTACCCTTTGGCACGCCACCTGCAAAACCCTATGAAGGAACAATTTATGGCAAGAAATTCAAAATTAATCGCATCATCATCGGTCGCAATTTATTTATCCCAATTATAGAAGGAGATATCCATACTCAAAACTTCGGTTGTTACATAAAAATTCGGATGAGTTTAAATAAAATAGTTCTAGGATTGATGATTCTTTGGCTGTGGACAACGGGCAGTATTGGAATGTTTGCTTTATTTGCTTGGTTAGTAGAACCATCCGTGGGAGCGATATTTATACCAATTTTAGGAATGTTTATTGTGGGCTGGCTTTTGTGCTTGATTCCCTTTAAGATAGAAGCAAAAGCAGCAACAAAATTTTTGTCTGTTCTGTTAACATAAAGTAATTCATCACTACAATATTTGAGCTGTATTGTTAAAAACAATCTGGCTTCATCGGCTGTAAAAAAATCAATTTTCCGGGATTACCCATGCGTCAAAACCAACTGAAACAAAAAATTAAACAAGGCGAAACAGTCCTCGGTTTATTTATGAACTGCCCTTATCCCGCATTCATAGAAATCTGCGGTCACGCTGGATTTGATTTTGCCGTTATCGACATGGAACACGGGCCCCTGCACCCGCTTGCTGCTGAAGATTTGTGTCGCGCCGCCGACTGTAGTGGAATTGCACCCATTGTTCGCGTCAGCAAAAACGACGGGCCGCAAATTCAACGAGCTCTCGACATCGGCAGTGCAGGCGTTCAAGTACCTCAAATTGAAAGCAAAATCGATGCCGAAACCGCTGTCCAAAGTGCTAAATACAGTCCTCTGGGCACGCGAGGCCTTTCCTTCGCTACGCGGGCAGGACTTTACACCGCCGCAGGTACAAATATCACTGACAAACTCAACGAAGAATCCTTAGTTGTGATTCATGTTGAAGGCAAAGGCGGCATCGACAACCTGGCAGAAATTGTTACTGTGCCAGAGGTGGACGTGATTTTTCTAGGGCCTTACGATCTGTCACAGTCGATCGGCATTCCCGGCCAAGTCCGCGATCCCCGAGTCATCGACATGATGCAGGAGGCAGTGCAAACCATCCGCAAAGCAGGCAAAGCCGCCGGTACTTTTGCCGAAAACCCCGAAATCGCCCAGCAGTGGATTGATGCTGGCGTTCAGTACGTCGCACTTGGGGTCGATGTTGCCGTTTTCCTGCGGGCCTGTCAGTCGCTGGTGAAAGCAGTCGATCGATTTTAGATTTTAGATTTTGGATTTTGGATTAAAAGAAGAACCAGCCCCCGGATTCATCTTGCAAGCTTTACGATATCTTTGCAATTTTTGTAGTGCCTTTTACGACACATACAAAAATCCTGCGCTAGAGTAGAAGCATACACCTCCTCAAGGCAAAATTAGGGAGGGGAGCAAGGCTTCAGGGAGTAAAATCTATGAAAACCGTATTAGAATCCATTCATTTGGATTATGCCTTCATGTTTACTTTCAAAAAAGTAAACTCGATTAAGCTAGAAGGTTTCAAGGAATTTTTTGACGATATGCCTGTCGATCCCTATGTGAAAGGTAAGTATCGTTCGAGAAGATTATCGCGGTTTGCAGTCAACGGAAATGAGTTAGTTAAGTTACCTCACGGCTATTTGTATCAAAGCAAAACATACAATCCGCTAGTGGGTGATATCAAGCGGGAATTTGCCGAATTGGACGATCGGCTAATCGCCCTCGATAATTTCAAACAGATGATTTTTGCTTTTTTCGATTCCTGCAAAATTCACCCGGAAGCTGAAATCGGCATCCATCAAATCAGGACAACTTGTTCGCCAAACAATTTCGGCAACCCCGCACCGGAAGGCATTCACCAAGACGGTACAGACTTTATCGGGATTTTCTCAGTTGACAGAACTAATATTGTAGGCGGGGAAACGCATTTGTACTTGGCTAAAAAAGAGAAGCCTGTTTTTAATAAAATTCTGCATCCGGGAGAATTGCTGTTAGTTAACGACCACGAGTTTTTCCACTTTACTACACCGATTAAACCGGAATCTGAAGGAGTGGGAACCAGGGATGTCTTTGTGCTGACTTCTCCGAGTTTGCTTTGCGATTGAGGAGAGTTGAGCAATTGGGCGTCTTTCGTTAGTCGTGAGGACTTTACTCCAATGGCACTGAAAAAGGCTTAATCACACCCTCCGTTTAGCTTTCAAGACAGAACGAGGTTCCTGCATTCGAGGATACGGTTTCGGCCTGCGTTTCAAAACTCTAGGTTCAGAACGCTCAGGTCGAATCGTGAGTAAATTAGTTGCCACCTGTTCCAAAAGTAATTGACGCCATTGTCGCTGTTGGCGTTTTCCTGTAGTTGCCAACAGCGTCAATAACAGATTAAACTGCTGCCTAGTTGATTGGAATGAGAGTTCAAAAACTGTATTTTTTGACGAAGATACAGCCTGCCACATAATAGTACGCAATAAAGTGTAAGCTAATAAGTGTGTCCAAATTTCTTTTCTCACCATCACCGGAGTTTTAGCTGTTAACATCTCCATTTTTAACGTGGTTTTGAGATAGCGTAAATTGACTTCTGCTGCCGACCAACGAAACCCATATAAAGAAGTCAATTTTTCAACAGTGTAGCGTTTGGCATCCACTAATGTTGTCACTATAATGATACGCTCAGATCTGAAGCCGCGGCGCTTAATTCGTAAGCATACTTCCCGGACGATGAAACTAGACGGCAATGCCTCAAATTCCTCACAAGTCATGTGGTTAGGACACTGTTTGGGTTTATTCCAGACAACTTTGTGGTCGCCAATTCCCAACTTTTTTCCCCGTCTAAAGTCTGTTTTACGGAGATAATTTTTGCGGAAAACAGCGTCTGCTCCTTGCTGTTTTACCAAAACTAAATCGACATAATTACCATAAGCTTGATCGGCTAATATCACATCTTCGGGTACTAAATCTGCATAAATCAAACGGCTCATCACAATCTCACTGGTTGCCAAGGATGCTATGACAGCCGATACCACAGCCCCAGTTAGTAATGAAAAGAGTACCACTATTTTAGCGATGGGAAATCCACACCCTGGTTTTTGATTGCTGTGTTGTGGATACTCGGCTTGATTGGCAGCAGTATCACTCATCAATACTGTTGTTCCGTCTAATACCCGCACCCGTCGTCCACACCATTGTTGTTAAGCGAGGAACTTCCTTTTCTAGGGCCTCTGCGACTATGGGTACTAACTGTTGAACGAGTTTTTCTGGTAGTCGCGAACTCGCTTTACTATATGCCCCGGTGTCTGAAGAAGGAGGCTTGGCTCTGGCTGCACTCAGCCACGTACTCATCCGCTTCACGGCTTGACTTAAACTTTTGTCGGGATCGAGTACCTGGGATACCATCGCCCACAAGGTGACTACCGGTGTGTAGATGCTTTGGTAGTAGGTGATCTTCTCATTCGCTAGAAGCTCACCTACTAAGGAATCTGGCAGCAGCTTCTCCCAAGGTGAGGCAACGCTCTGCAAAAATTGTTGTTTGAGAATAGACGCACGGTTTGGCATAATGGAGAGAGATATTTTGGTTTGTAAGGCAATTATCTATGTATATCTTGCCTTACAGATTTTTTTTGCTCACTTTTTCAGTGCCATTGGACTTTACTCCTCTCTCTGGCGTTTACTCAATCATGACTCAAGTCCTTACTACAAACCTTTCGTTCGTAGTGAGGACTTTATTTGTCTTTCTGGCGTTTAGTCATATCATATCCGATCGAGTGACCGCGATAAAAAGGGCGGGTTTTTGAGATTGGAGATTGTTGGCAGATATTTTTCGCGAACCCGCCCCTTGTATCTTAAAAGAGTGAGCTAGCCGATCGCCACATCCATAGAGCGATCGAGCTGACAATCGGACGATCGAGCTGACAATCGGACGATCGAGCCGACAATCGGACGATCGAACCGACACTCAGGTGATCGAGCCGACACTCAGGCTCAATCGCCGACAAGCAAAGCGAATCTAAAGAAACAAGGAAAGTTTTGTACAAAAGGTTCTGTAACAGGCGAAAGTGCTGTGATTGGACATCAGCAATCGGTGAAGTTGGCCCGCCCCGAGTGACTAAATAAGTCTGTTGCGTAGATAAGCTCCCATTACTGATGACAGGCGCACACAAATACTGGACAGTATCTGAGGCTCTCGATCTTCTGATCGGGAAAGCCTGCATTAACAAGGCTAGTCTTTAATTGCCTGTCGGTTCTTTCATAAATCGGAGTATATTGGGAGCCAAAAATGACATCAACAGTCTTAGGTGTAGACATCAGTAAAAGAGACTTTCACGTCTCATTACTGAAAGAAAGTCGTGCCACCAAACCCCAAAATTTTACCAACAATATTCAAGGGTTTGAGAGTTTACATAACTGGCTGAAAAAACACAATGTAGTCGAACTCCATGTTTGCATGGAAGCTACTAGCATTTATGGAGAAGCCTTAGCTGAATTCTTGTATGGAGAAGGATTTCAGGTGAGCATAGTCAATCCAGCCCGAATTAAAGGGTTTGCCAAAAGCGAACTTCTGAGAACTAAAACCGACTCCGTAGATTCCGCATTAATTGCTCGTTTTTGTGCAGCAATGAAGCCGAATTTGTGGACACCAACCGCACCGGAAGTTAAGGAATTACAAGCTTTGCTGCGGCGGCTCGAATCAGTCACAGAAATGATGACGAGCGAACAAAACCGTTGAGAAACAGCTACGCCTACAGTTGCTGTCCTTACCCAGGAACATTTGGAGTATCTCAAACAGCAACAACAACTAATCAAAAAACTGATTAGCGACCATTTTGACCAACATCCACATTTAAAGCAACAGCGCGATCTCTTGACCTCAATTCCTGGAATTGGTGAACAGACAGCATCCGTATTGTTAGCTGAAATTCGTGATGTTTCCGACTACAACAATGCCCGTCAATTAGCGGCTTATGCGGGTTTAACACCCTGTGAACGCAGTTCTGGGACTTCGGTTAAAGGCAAGACTCGTTTGTCTTGTACCGGCAATGTCAGACTGCGAAAGGCATTGTATCTGCCTGCGGTAGTGGCGATGCGTCACAATCCGTTACTCAAGGCGATGAGTGACCGATTATTGGGTCGTGTCCAGGTCAAGATGCAGGTGATTGGCGCTTTGATGCGAAAGTTAGTGCATTTAGCTTTTGGGATTTTAAAATCCCAAAAGCCTTTCGACCCCAATTATTTGACTGCTACCCCTTGACAGTTCAAGACAGTATCTACCATATTAGGGGTAATCGACCGGACATGATATCAATCATGACTAAATTCCTGACTACAAACCTGCATATTTTCCTAAAAAACCCGGTTTATGCCTCTAGCAACTCACAGATAAATCCTATCGAAACTTCCGTTCAGATTCTTGAATGGGAACATCATTAATGCTGGCTTCACGTCTTCGCATTAACCCATTTTCGGCAAATTCCCACTGTTCATTACCATAGGCGCGATACCAGTAGCCAGAATCATCGTGCCACTCATACTCGAAGCGAACAGAAATCCGATTATCTGTAAAACTCCACAGTTCTTTCTTTAAACGGTAATCTAATTCCTTTGCCCATTTTCGTCTTAAAAAAGCCTTGATTTCTTCCCGGCCGCTGAAGAATTCGGCACGGTTTCGCCACTGAGAATCTTCCGTATAAGCTAAGGCTACCCGTTCTGGATCGCGGCTATTCCAGGCATCTTCAGCAGCTTGAACTTTGGCTTTAGCCGTTTCCAACGTAAAGGGCGGTAGAGGTGGTTTAGTTTCCATCAGCTTTGTTTTTTGTGATTATAAAAGATCAGGTGCGGGATGCTCGCGCTACAGAGAGAGTTTTGGGACTTTGATATCAATCCTCAGCATCGGGATCGATTCCCATTGCTCGCAGTCGCTCCGCTAACTGAGTGACTTTTCGCTCTGCTTGTTCGGCTCTTTCCCGTTCTTGTTCGGCTCTTTCTCGTTCTTGTTCGACCAGGGCCCGCTCAATTTCAACTTGTTCGGAGCCCGTTAACAGCAAATTCCCCTGCGAATCCCACCACCGCAGCCAAAGCAGTTCTTGATTTTGATAGCTTCCCTGCCACAGTCCCAATTCTACTTCTAGTACAGGAATGGGATAGTGACCGCGTTCGTTTGGCTCCATCCTTCGATACACAAAATCTATCAGGTGATAGACTTCTAAATTGCCAGTTCTCATTTCATAAATACCGTAGTAAGGAATGCGGATAATTCTCTCGTACACCCAAAACTTACCGGGTTTAGTGGTGGTACCGTCGGCCGCCACTGTCAGGGGAGTACGATCGCGCTCTTCCTCTCCATTACCGCTAGCAAATTCTAAAGCAATGAACGGCGCCATGTGTTCCCGCCAAAGTACATAAGAACGGCGAAAACCGTCAAGTGTTGCCGGTACATTCGGCACGTAAAACCAATCCGGTGCTTCGGCACCTCGCTCTGGCGGGTCAGTTTCTCGCCAGTAAATACCGCAATCTTGCCCGATCGCATATTGTCCGTCTGGATGCAGCCGCTCTACAACCGGCCCGATCGAATCTGTCAGAATGATGCTCTGAGGATGCTCCTGAAAATTTTTCACAAATGTACCGTCTTCGTCTGGCAATTGCGTGTGGTCGGGGAATGCAGGAGGCAGACCTGTAGCAGTTATTGTCTCGTTCATCGTCTTTTCCGTGCAGTTATTGTTCATTGTACTGCGAAATTTGAGAGGAATCTGATTGGAAAATTTAGCTAATATTCGCTAATATGGAAAAGCGAGCGTAAAAGGTAATTCTGATGGTTGTCGCAATTTCTAAAGCAGGATTGGGTAAAGGTGCGGCCTTCCTGTCAAACGTGACATGGGAGACTCTGGAAAAGTTGGATGCAGATTTGGCGGACACTGGGGCGCGCTTAACTTATTTGGATGGGTGTTTAGAAATTATGGCTCCTTTATCTGAAGAACATGAAGAACCTAAAAAAACTTTAGGTCAACTTTTAGAAAGTTATATGCGGACGAAAGACATTCGTTTTTATGCGCGTGGTAGTACAACTATCGGGATGAAGAAATTAGGCGCGCGGAAGGAACCAGATGAGTCTTACTGTTTGGGTACGCGCAAGTCAGTTCCAGATTTAGCGATCGAGGTAACAGTGACGAGTGGTGGAATTGATACGCTGGAAATCTATCGTCGGGTGGGAGTGCAGGAGGTTTGGTTTTGGGAGGATGGGGTAATTTCGGTTTATTGCTTGCGTTCTACGGGATATGAGTTGGTGAGTAAGAGCGAACTTTTGCCGGAGTTGGATTTGCGATCGATCGAGTTTTATTCGCGGATGGCGGATCAATATGATGCGGTGAATGCTTTTATGCGATCGATGTAGAAGTTGAGAAGTGCTATGAAATTACGATCTATATTTTAGACTGAATGTATGCTTTGAATACAGGATTAATGAGAAACATCGATCGCGCTTCTACTTGCACTTTTTCAACTAAGCTACGTCTGGTTAAAGATTGGATGACTTGCCACAATTCAGCTTTGGACAACCCACTATCAGCAGGTTGTCGTGAAATATCTACAGCTTCATTTTGACTGGCTAACCAGTAGAATGCTTTTTTTTCTGAGTCTGATAAACGCTCTATGTGAGATGCTAAAAGGGGTTCTAAATCACCTAAAAATAAATCATTTGTATTGTCTAAAAATAGGGAAACGCTACCATCAAATAATTCTATAATTGTTGAGGCGATAATATTTAGCCATGAAGGATGACCTTGATAAAGGGCTATCAACTCTGACCATTTTTCCTCATCTTTCAATCCTTTTTCTCGGAGAATTTCTGCCGATTGTTCTCCTAAGCCTTGGAGGTGTAATGTTTTATTAGTCTGGTTTTCTGCTTCTAAATTGGCGATATCTTTAGGTTTTTCCCAACTGAGGAGAATTAAACAACTTTGGTGCGAGGATGTGGCAATTTGTTTAAACATTTTACCATAGTCTTCATAGCCTGGTAAATATTGACTGACTAATTCACCGGCGTTAAAGATGTTCTGCACGTCATCAAGGATTACTAAACAGCGTGAGGTGCGAAAATAATCAATGACTGTGGTTAATGGGGTTGGTTGGGATTGAGAAAAAAATTGTTTTAGTTCGGTTTGGAGGGTTGAAAGGATGGGTGTGCGATCGAGGCTTTGCCAGATAATATAATCGAATTGGGTTTGAATTTGTTCGATGAGTTTGAGGGCGATCGCGCTTTTGCCAATTCCACTTAAGCCGTAGACGGTAATCAAGCGGGTGTGGGCTTGTAAAATCCATTGTTTGAGGGTGGAGAGTTCTGAAGTGCGGTTATAGAATAGGTTTGGATCTGGTGCATCGGATAAGTCTTGATGAATTTTTGGTTTAGTTTGGTTATAAAGTGGCTGATTAGGTTTTTCTGTATTGGCGATTGCTGAGGGGTGCAAATTGTTATTACAAAAATTATCAATTTGTGCATAATAGTTTCCAAAGTTTGATTCAACTATGGATAATTGCAATCTTTCCACTGTGTATCGAAAGTTAGATTGATTAATGTCTTCACCTAATATTTCTGATAAAAGTTTCCATAATTTTGATGCTACTTTCTTGACATGAGCTTCACTACGGTAGCAGGCTTTAGCAATTTCTGGGTATTTCTGGCGTTGCCAAGTGCCACGCAATATACCTTCTTGTAAATGATTGAGGTGTTTTCCTGTCTTAGCGAATACGATATCATCAGCTATTTTTAAGACTTCTTGAACGTCCATAGTTAGAAGAGGGGGTTGGTTTTGCCTATTTTATCCTACTGTTTGATACTTTGGCAACTAAATCCTATTTTATCCTACTGACTGAAATCAGAAAAACTAAAAAAATGCCTACTAAATCCTATCTTTTGCGATTGCAATAAAATAATTTTATTGATAACTTAGAGTTGCAATAGTTCGGAGATATTTCACTGTGTTACAAGTAGCAATCAGATTATGTAGTGACAAAATTTTATTTAAAATAGCAACGATAAATTTTGCAGTTGATGATACTATCCAACGGTCATCTAGGGCTACATAACACTGTAGTAGAAATCATAAATACTGGAAAATAAGATTTTTAGTGCAAATAAAATATGTCATTTTTAACCCGTTTTGGTGTGCTGGCGACTGTTGCATCTTTTCTCTCAATATTTGCTGGAACAGCTAGTTCACAAACATCACCCCAGAACCAGAATTGGAATCTAGGGGGAACCTGGAAATTGAGCGTTGGTTACTTTGAACTCAGTTCAAATGGAAGTTGTACTGTCAAAATACCTACCGGTGGTTCTGGAGCGACGATTGAAGCACCTAAACTATTTACCAAGACAGGTTCCGGGTATAGCGTTAGCGTAAATGTGCCAGCAGAAATTAAAGTGTCTGGTAATAGGGCTATGTTTGTCGAGCAAGTCCGGTATGGTACGCTAAGATGGGAGGGAACACTGAGTAATAAGGTTGATCTGGATAGGGGACGAGTAGTTACTGAGTTCAGTGGTAAAGAAACTTGTAACGGTCAGGCGACTCTACCATTCACGTTCAAAAAAGAAAATAAACCTGTTTATAACTATATCTACATCAATGGCATTAACACGCCGAGAGGCAACAGTAATGATTTTCGGGGTAGTTGTCTTTCAGAGCGTCGTATGGTGCAACAAGTTCTAATTGATAGAACCCGTCTATGGGATGAAACGAATAAACTTCTCGACACTGACTGCAATTTGTCTGGCTTTGATGGGACAGAAGCTCTAAGAAAGATAACTACATGGAACGCCCAGGGTGTTCCTCTCTCCGTTGGTGATATTGTGCAATCATTTTCACAGACTCAAGGTTCGCGAAACCCAAGAGTAGAATCCGATCGTCTATCTGGCAAGATTGTTTCACAGATGAGAGAAATTATCAAAAAAGAAAACAACTCGCAAAATAATGAGCAAAATTATTTCATTATTGTTGCTCACTCGCAAGGTAACTTTTTTGCAGAAAAAATTGGTGGTGAAGTTGCATCATCTAATAGCGAAATCGATCAGAAACTTGTAAAGCGTCTCCGTATTATTGCAATTGCTTCACCAACCGATTACACTTATTCGCTAAATACAAACAGTGGGAGTACAAGGGTCAAAGTACAACACTTTACACGCTGCGATGACATCATCCTATTTTTGCCACTCATCAAGATACCAGGTTTTCAGTCTGCGCGTCCGTTTCCTGGCAATCTACGACCTCCTCTGAGGCGAGACGGTCAATGTGTTGTTCCCAATCTTCTAACTTCCAAAGATCCTCTGCTAGGTGATAATGTCAGAGCACATTTTCTTGATGAATATTTCAATTCACTTCCTATAGTCCAAGTAATAACGGATAGATTAGTGGCTGAGAAGAAGAATCTACTTTATGAAGATTGATACTGAAAGTTGAGCAGTAGTGGTGGGGTGGGCACTCCTTAACTACGGATAATAACTGCTTGTTCATTGGATATGTTTGTCATCTTTATAGCCTCCTAGAAATTATTTCTATATTAGGAGCTGACTACTCCCAAGTCACGGAATTGCGATCGCACCCAAAATTATAATCAAATTCCTCCTCACTCACGATCGCAAAATATCATCGACAAGAACCTTACCACCATCACAGAAGTCTATACTGAGATGACAATCTTCAAGTAGTGCAGTCCCTATGAGCGGACGATGACCCATTCCTAGCACGGCAACATCTTTTTCTACACCATTCCACAAATTAGAGGTTCTCCCAATCACTAATATCAACTTTAGCCTGTCGCAAAATCTTAGCTAAAAAGTTGGCACTGATATCACCTTGATGAGGATTGGGGATGGTAATGCGAAGGTTATCTTTCAACATGAACTGATGCCTTTTTCCCGAATAGTGGCCGTCAAATCCCAGTTGTTTCAGATAATAAATTAAGTCTCGACGTTTGACTGGTTTTAAAGGAGGCATCAGGCAACTTCCTTGGTAACTGTAAGGTCGATATTATCAAGGACAGGTAAAGGAAGTTTCAGGGTGAGACTAAGTAAAATCCAGTCTTCCAATACCTCTTGCAATTCTTCTCGACAAGCTTCGAGACTTACAGCATTTGCATAGACTCCCTCACAGATAGGAATTTCTCCGTAGAAAGTCCCATCATCAGGGAAAATTTCATACTTAGCTTGCTTCATGGCAGCTTGGATGTATTTAGTTAACATATTAAAGCAATCTCCTTTAAGGTGACAAAACGAATTGGGATGATATCAAGCCAACCTTGATTAGCAATAGAGCCAAACAAAATTAGGGCGTGTCCGTTGAGATTACGATCTAGCAAAAAAATTATGCTTTAGCATCAAGTTTTGCCTTAGCTGCTCGAAGCTTTTCCCATGCAGCTTCGGTTCCAGGTTTTGGTGGCTGGGCGGCAATTCTGGCAATGAGATCGCGATTTTTTTCTTCATAATACAGCCGAAGTTCCTCAGCTTCCTTAAGAACCATTTGATACTCAGCTTCAACATCAGCGCGATTGGCCTCAATATAAGCTAAAGCCGCATTAATTTGTTCTTCTGTAAGGTCAAACAATCCCCTGATAAACTTAGGCGGATATTGAGCCGTCACATAGTCCATGATGTCGTAGAGGGTGATGCGCGTACCTGCGATCGTCAGTCCTCTTTCTGTACGGATGATAGCTGTTTGTTCGTCGGATATGGTTGTCATACCTATAACCTCCTTGAAGTTATTTCTATATTATACCAACTCTCAAAAGTCGGGCAACAATCATTAGTGTTGGGTTTATTTCCTGTTTTAGTAACGCGATCCAAATCCAAGAAACCGGGTTTCTGCGATCGTCTTGGAATTCTCACGCCCGATTTAGTGAAGAAACCCGGTTTCTAACTCCTACGCTATCCTCCAACTTCAACTAAACCCAGCTAACCACAGCGGAAGCATCAACAGCAACCCGACAGAAGTGATGGCGATGCTGCTAGCTAACAAATCGCGATCGAGTTCGTAGACTTCTGCTAAAATCAGCACGAAAAGAGCTGTGGGCGTTCCCGACATCAAGACCAACACCAACCTCGGATCGCCCCTCAATCCGAAATAACTAGCACCCAATCCGATCAGCACCGGCACAATTACCACTTTTAACAGCGACGGGATTAACGCCAGTTCAAAACTTTCCCATTTCTTAATAGACCTCAGCCGGATGCCAACCAGCAGCAAAGCACTGGCAATTACCACCCAAACAGCAGTCTGCAATCCCGATTCCACTGTCTCGGGCAGGGGGATGTTTCTAGTAGAAAAACCAATTAAAAATGCCCAGATGGCGGGAACTGTCAGCACGTCCCGGATCAGAGTCCACCTGTGATTTTTTGGCTCGGAGTTCCCGAAATAGCTAGCAATAAATACACCGAAAAAATAAGTTCCAATAACATTGTTAGTGACGCTGTACAAGACAGCCCAGTTGTTGTTATCGGTGCTGATGATAGACAGGGTGATTGCTAATCCAACAAAGCCCGTATTCCCTAACATCGCAGCTAGGATAAAACTCCCTTCGCTCGATCGCTTCAGGGAATTAAAATTTAATAGAAATAAATTCACCAGAGAATTTTTGCCCTGAAAATAGGGCTTTTTGATGTGGGCCGCACTCAGCCTACGCAATAATACCCAAGTCAGCCAAGCACAACTCGTACTCAGAAATAACACGAATAGGGCGATCGCCGGCGTGAATCCCACAGCACCCGAAAAATCGCTCTGACGGGCTAAAACTAGAATTTGCAGCGGTATCCCAATCCAGAAAAGAAAGTGGCTCAGCAGCTTGGGAAAATCAACTGGGATATACCGAAACAGCAGCAGTCCCAAGCCCGTCCAGATAACTAGAGGCGTATAAGCGTGAAATAAGGTTTCAATCATAAAAATTTAACAAGACAATTTGAAATGCCTCTATCTATTAATAGTAATGCTAAAATCAGTTTAAGAAATGGGAATTGTCGTTAGCGGAGCCCTCGAAGAGAATTGCACTTGCACGCTTTTTCGTCCTAGCGTGTTCGCAGCACAGCAGTCCCGAAAATTTCCGCCCAAATTCCCGCACCTTGCAAGGCACAATCCTCAGACTGGCAGCCCCAAATGCTTGCAGATTTTTGCCTTCAGTTTCACAAAACCTCTGTTAATTTGACCAATGTGCGATCGATTTATCTTGCCTTGGACGAACAGACGTGCAACGTTTTCCTGCAGCTTCGAGCGAACGGAAACAGGGCGAGACTAAAGCTGCTGATGACTTGCACTCATTAATTCAATTTCAAAGCATTAACAGGCACCTCATCCCAAGAACTAACAGTCCGCAAGGTAGCAACCCAGCCCTGCTGTTTTTGCTCTGCCGTCAAATTCTGCTCAAAAGATTCGTGGCAATCCTTCGCTTGAGTCTCATCGCAACAAGCAATGCAAGAATAAAGAATGCCCGACGGATCGATTTGCTCGTTTACCCAAATAATCACGATCTACTCTCCCAATTAACTTAACTCTTCTCTAAATTTTCCTATATTTCTGTCAATTAAGTAGGTAGGTATTAATTAACCCGAGTGCGGCATTTTAGCTTAACAGGCAAGATGCCTGTGCCACACACAGGCAAGATGCCTGTGCCACACACAGGCAAGATGCCTGTGCCACACACAGGCAAGATGCCTGTGCCACACACAGGCAAGATGCCTGTGCCACAACAGATAAATTTTTTGTGGGGTGGGCACGCGAGCCCGCCCTGAATTACTTCGATGCCAAAGTTGCCAAAGACTCGCCCGCAACCCGGCAAATCCGCCAGTCGGGCATCACATCTGCACCGATGCCCTTGTAAAATCCGATCGCCAATTCATTCCAATCCAAAACACTCCATTCCAAACGCCCGCAGCCTTTTTCTACTGCCAACTGCGCTAAATAAACTATCAAAGATTTGCCAATTCCCCGCCCTCGAAACTCAGGCAGCACGAACAAATCTTCCAAATAAATTCCCGGCTGAGTCAAAAAAGTAGAATAATTGTAAAAAAACAGCGCCCAGCCCACCACTTGACCTTCACACTCGGCTAAAATCGCTTCAGCAAAAGGTCGATCGCCAAACAAATGATGCTCCAAATCAAGCGCATTGCCAGTAACGGCATGAGATAATTTTTCGTACTCAGCTAAAGCTTTAATCAAATCAAACAGCACCGGCACGTCGGCGCGGGTAGCGGGGCGCAAAATTACCTCAGAAGACATAAATAAGTAAGTAGTACGCGACAATCAACAATTAAAAATACCACATCAAGACATTTTTAATTGGTAATTTTTAATTAAGTTTTTCCACCTAAAATCAGCATATTTATGGCGGGGTGGGAGTGTCCCCCACAATAATTTTAAGATTTTTCAAAATGCAACCTCAATGTTTTTTAGCTTATTTCAACCAGCCCTTCAATCGTTCCGTCACTTGAGGGCGGCGCAGCTTTCGCATTGCCTTATTTTGAATTTGACGGACTCGTTCGCGGGACAAATTGAACAAACTGCTGACCTCTTCTAAAGTGTAAGGTTCGCCGGTCAGCAAACCGTAACGCATAGCAACAATCTCTTTTTCCCGCTCAGTCAAAATACTGTCCAACACCTCCAAAATATCTTGGCGCATCATCATCTCATTCATCTGAGCTTCGGGAGATTGCGTCGCGTTATCTTCGAGAACATCCAAAAGTTCCGAACTTTCTTCTGAGCCGATGCGGTGGTTGAGAGACAAAGATTGGCGGCGTACTTGCTGGAGGTAGCGAAGGTGTTCGCAACTAACTTCCATTTCTCTAGCAAGTTCAGTTTCAGTTGGATTGCGTTGAAGAGAACGCTTCAAATCTCGATAAACTTTTTTGAGTTTATTTAACTGTTCGACAATGTGAACCGGCAAGCGAATCGTCCGCCCTTGATTGGCAATTGTCCGGGTAATTCCTTGGCGAATCCACCAATAGGCATAGGTAGAAAACTTGTAACCCTTCTCCGGATCGAACTTTTCGGCGGCCCGATTTAAACCTAAAGCTCCTTCCTGAATTAAATCGAGAAAAGGCACGCCCCGATTGAGATAGCGTTTGGCAATCGAAACTACCAAGCGCAAATTTGAGCTGATCATTTTCCGTTTCGCCGACTGACACTGGTGGCGAAGCTGTTGCAGTTGAGTTTCGCTTATCCCCAAAGCCGCTGCGAGTTCAGCTTTTGTCGGCACTCTGTCTAATTCCTGCTGCAAACGCTGTTCTAGTTCATCCAGGGCTACCAATTCTTGAACGCGGCGCGCCAACTCCACCTCTTCGGCTGCTGTCAGTAGAGGATACCGAGCCATTTCTTTGAACAAAGCTCCCACTGGATCGTCGGCAGACCAGTTGTTGTATGCTGACGACCGAGTTACCGTGGGACGATCGCTCTCGGTGTCTTCATCTTGTGCGATCGCGAATAAGGCTTCGGGTGCCACCGCAAAACTGCCTAGGTCAGATTCTGCCATATCGTGCTTGGTGTCGGTGGAATGATTTGAAAAGTATCCCTTAACTTTAACGAATTTAACCGGAAATTTCCGAAATCCATCTAGAATCCCGTGACCGACATTAGATGGCCCCAATTTTATACCTTTCTATTGAGTTCGAGCCAGTAAAGGAGCTGCCTGCAATAATTGCTGAGTATAAGGGTGCTGCGGATTAGTAAAAATATCCCTAGTCTTACCGATTTCAACAATTTTTCCAGCATTCATTACCGCAATACGATCGCAAAAAAATCTCGCCACCCACAAATCGTGCGTAATAAACAGATAAGTCAAATTAAATTCCTGCTTCAACTCCAACATCAGCTCTAAAACTTGAGTCTGCACGCTGGCATCCAGCATACTCACAGGTTCGTCGCAAATTATCAGTTGCGGGCGAGTAATTAAAGCGCGGGCGATCGAAACTCGCTGCTGTTGTCCTCCTGACAATTCCCCCGGATAGCGGCGAAAGAAATCCTCCCCTGGACTCAAACCCACCCGCTCTAACATTTGGATTACTTGTTTTTTCGCTTCGCTGCCATTAGCTAATTTGTGAATCAACAAAGGGTCAGCAATACTTTGCCCGACAGTCATCATCGGATTCAGGCAAGCGTGGGGGTCTTGAAAGATCATTTGCATTTCGCGGCGGTGCTTCCTCACAGCATCGCGGTTCAGGGCAGTTATATCTATTCCTTGAAATTCCACTTTGCCGCCAGTCGCGGTAATTAGCTGCAAAATCGTGCGTGACAAGGTACTTTTGCCGCAGCCGGACTCCCCCACCAGCCCTAGGATTTCTCCCCGTTCTAGCTCTAAACTAACGCCGTCTACTGCTTTAATTACCTGGCGATTCCTGGAAAACAACTGATCTAATAAATTGCTTTCTAAACTGTAGTGTTGCTGCAAATTCGTTACGGTCAAAAGAGGCGAATTTGTTAAGTTTGCAGTAACGACTTCAGTCCTGATTTCCTCGAATGCTAACCCTTTGTCAGAATCGGCTTGAATGTGCAAAGCTGCTTTGAGGAGCGATCGAGTATATTCGTGCTGCGGCTTTTCAAAAACGTTTTGCACCGGCCCTGTTTCTACGACTTTACCGCCGTACATCACCGCAATGCGATCGCAATACTCGGCCACCATCGCCAAATCGTGAGAAATCAACAAAATAGCCGTTCCCCGTTCCTCGCAAAGTCTGGTTAATTCCTGCAAAATCTGAGCAGCTACAGTTACGTCCAAACTTGTAGTCGGTTCGTCCGCCACAATTAATTTGGGATCGAGCAAAAGAGCCAAAGCAATTGCTACTCTTTGCCGCATTCCGCCGCTAAATTCGTGGGGAAATTGCGACCAGCGGGACGCGGGAATTTTCACAGATTCCAGAGTTTCGATCGCCCGTTTCTTAGCTTGCTTGCGATCCAAATTCGGTCTGTGAGCTTGCAAAGTCTCGATGCAGTGTTCCCCGACAGTCATCAAAGGATCGAGACGAGTCATCGGATCTTGAAAAATCAATGCCACAGCTTCGCCCCGAAACCGTCTCAGCCGCGAAGCATTCATATCAAACACCGACTCTCCAGCAAAACTAACTCGCCCCTCAATCAGCGTCGAATCCGGCAGCAACCGCATCGCCGCCCTTCCCAAAGTTGACTTACCGCACCCAGACTCCCCAACTAATCCGAGCTTTTCCCCCGGTTTCAGCGTCAGGGAAACCCCGTCAACGGCCCAACCGGATTGGCCTCGCCGCTGAGGATAAGCTACTCGCAGATTGTCAACGGAAAATAGAGAAGAGTCATTAGTCATTAGTCCTTAGTCCTTAGTCAATCGATTTTAGATTTTAGATTTTGGATTTTAGATTAAATAATTAAAGCATTAACCCCACGGATAAATTCGGGGGCTTGTATCGTGGATGCTTGATTGTCAGTTGTCAGTTGTCAGTTGTTATTTGTTATTTAATGGTCAATATACTGGCTGTTACTTCTTAGTGTTTCAGAGTTATTAGTTATTGGCAAGAGACTGAGCTGCTGTTTGTAAATACAAATAAAAATAGCTACAAACAAAGCTTTTATTAGTACATCATTCACCGAGCAACTGATAACTGATAACTGACAACTGACTACTGACAACTAACCACTGACAACTGACAACCATCAACTGACTAAATTTCCCTTCGCTTCAACTCAGCTCTCCGCAGTATGTAAGTAGCGGCACAATCTGCGTGAGGATGGTCTGCTAAAACTTCCGCGAGTTCCAACACATATCCGGCGATATCCGGCCCCAGCTTCTCAGTCAGCACTTGACGTTCCCGAGAGGCGAGTTCTTGCACGCGGGCCTTAGCTTGCCAATTCGGAGAAAACATCTTGTCAATCTCGGTGTAGAATCCGAGACTTTCGAGAATGTCCCACTCGCCGTTATCGCACCAAATGCCCCCGCACAACATACAGCGCTCTATGTAAAAGGGCACTCTGCTGAAAGGAACTTTCGCCCGCGACAGATAGTGACCGTCTTCGGGACACAGCGCTGCTTTGCTGTCGTAGACTGACGGGGTGAATTCTATGCCGAGAGTCCCTGTCGTCGCCTCTGGCTTCTGAGATTTGTTGTACCACTGGTTCTGCTCTTTCTGCCAAGCTTCGTATTCTCTGCCTGGAATCCAGATACCGTAACAGTTCGGACACCACTGCACCGACATGCTGCCGGCTAAGGTACCGCCTTCTAAATTGGGATGTTTGCATTTTGGACATTCCACCGCTTTATTTCTCCTTGCCTTATTAATTCCCTGTTAATTCAATTATTAATTCTGTATCTGGGCGGGCCCTGAAGAACCAGAATTTTTTTGCAGCAGCGCGCCACAGTAGCCAATTAGCGTGTTGAGCCGCGCGATCGTCGCAGTTTGCCTCGCCTCTGCTGTCGCTGGCTGGCGCGACGCTTGCAAAAACGTGACATCTGTCCCCAATAACCGCAGTTGCTTGTGAATTTCCGTCAAATAGGACTGCTCTGGGGGTGTTTCTGAGGCGTCTAACTCATCGCTTTCGGCTTTCATAATTTGGTTTCCGAAAAATTGTTGCACTTTTGTGTATTCGATCGCCAGCGCGGCCCGATCCAGATTATCCTGTGCAGCAGTTCTTTGTAGTTGTTCTAGTGCTCGCTGTAATTCTTGGTAGCACTGGCGGCGGTCTTCGGACAATATCATGATTTTGTAAACAAATTTGTATTTATAATCAAAGTAGATACTTACTTAAGTTTGCTCATATGGAGGGAAGCCGTGCGTTTTTGGAGCAATTCCCTGTTTTTTGAGAACTTTTTTGGATTTGCTGCCCTGACTCTACCCTTCTGGCTGCTGCTTTTAGTTTAGCGTTGCCGGTAAATGCCGATCCCCCGCAACCTCAACTGCTACCGCCAAAATATGCTTATTTTACCCGATTTTCCCCGATCGACAGACTGCGGCGGCGGCAGTGGTGTCACTATATTTTCCTACCTACGAGGGGGGGGCGACTCGGGATTACATAGGTATAGTTTGAGAAAAATCGACTATTTTTTTGAATTGCAAATTGTGGCATTCAATTAGTTTAGTATAGCTAAACACATAATTTCGGCAATTCAACCGGAAACCGGCTTTTAACCATTTGTATTTCTAAGTTTTAAAGGTGTACCCCATGAACGCGAACACTCTGACTCCCTCTCCTTCGATCGATCCTGCTGTAGTTCCCGATTGGCTGCAAGAATGCCTGAATGCTCGATCGCAGCCTGATGGCGGCCCTAACCAGAATTGCTCCACGGACGACAGCTTAATTTGTCGGGCCTTTGAATTTGCCCGCGACTTGCACGAAGGACAATACCGCAAATCTGGAGAACCTTACATTTGCCATCCGGTAGCTGTCGCTGGAATACTCCGGTATATGGGCGGCAACAACGTCATGATTGCCGCCGGCTTCCTCCACGATATTGTTGAAGATACAGATATTACTCTCGAAGAAATAGAACAGCGGTTCGGCGCCGAAGTGCGACAGTTGGTTGAAGGTGTCACCAAGCTTTCTAAGTTTAATTTTTCCAGCAAAACAGAGCGCCTTGCGGAAAATTTCCGCCGAATGTTCCTAGCAATGGCTAAAGATATTCGCGTCATTGTCGTCAAACTCGCAGATCGGCTGCACAACATGAGGACTTTGGAGCATTTGTCCGAAGAAAAGCAGCGCAGTATTGCCCTAGAAACCCGAGATATTTTTGCTCCCCTAGCAAACCGTTTGGGTATCGGCCGCTTTAAGTGGGAATTGGAAGATTTAGCGTTTAAATACCTGGAACCCGAAGCTTACCGCGAAATTCAGGAATTGGTGGCGGTGAAGCGCGCCGATCGAGAAACTCAACTCGCAGAAGTCACCGATTGTTTGCGAGAACGGCTTGACAATTTAGGCATTAAATGCTATGAAGTTAGCGGCCGTCCCAAACATTTGTACGGGATTTACGCGAAGATGCAGCGCCGCCAAAAAGGGTTTAACCAAGTGTACGATATTGCGGCGGTGCGGATCATAGTAGAAACCAATGATGACTGTTATCGGGCTTTGGCGATCGTCCACGATTCTTTCCGCCCGATTCCCGGCCGCTTTAAAGATTATATCGGTTTACCAAAAGCCAACCGCTACCAATCTTTGCACACCGGAGTAATCGGAACCAGCGGCCGCCCCATCGAAGTGCAAATCCGCACCGTAGCAATGCACCACATTGCAGAATACGGCATTGCCGCGCACTGGAAATACAAAGAAACTGGCGGTTCTAACACAACAGTCACCGGCGACGACGAAAAATTTACTTGGCTGCGACAACTCCTAGAATGGCAAAGCGACCTCAAAGACGATCGCGAATATTTACAAAGCATTAAGGACAACTTATTCGACGAAGATATTTACGTTTTTACTCCTAACGGAGACGTGATTGCTCTCAATAGCGGCTCGACTCCCGTAGATTTTGCTTACCGCATTCACACAGAAATTGGCAATCACTGCACAGGTGCCAGAGTCAACGGGCGAATGGTAACACTAGATAAGGTTTTAAAGAACGGCGATATTGTAGAAATCTTGACCCAAAAAAACGGTCATCCGAGTTCCGACTGGCTGAATTTTGTCAAGACAAACGGAGCAAAAAACAGAATTCGCCAGTGGTTGAAGCGATCGCACCGAGATGAAAACCTCGCTCGCGGCCGGGAATTGCTGGAAAAAGAATTAGGTAAAAACGGCTTAGAATCTTTGCTGAAATCTGAACCCATGCAATCGGTGGCTCAGCGCTGCAACTACCACAGCGTCGAAGATTTAATCGCCGGTTTGGGCTACGGCGAAGTCACCCTAAATCTAGTAGTAAATCGACTGCGAGATTTAATCAAAGTGCAGCAAAAAATTGAAGCTGCTCCCGCAGGAGGACAGGAATTGCCCCAGCTAATACCTGCATCGACACCGAAACCAGTACCGAGTTCGTCTCCGAGCAAATCGCCGATCGCAGGTGTAGAGGGATTGCTGTACCATTTAGCCGGCTGTTGCTGTCCGATTCCTGGGGAATCAATTATTGGAGTTGTGACTCGCACTCGCGGAATTTCGATTCACCGACAAGGATGTTCAAATGTTGAGAGCGTACCTGGGGATCGCTTGGTTCCTGTGAGTTGGAATTCCAGCAACCGCAATGAATCTCGACCTAACACTTATCCGGTTAACATTCAAATTGAAGCCCTCGATCGAGTGGGAGTTCTCAATGATGTTTTATCCCATTTGAAAGACAACCAAGTAAACGTCCGCAGCGCTCAAGTCAAAACATATCCCGGATTGCCTGCCTTAATTGACTTGTGCATGGATATCCAGGATAAACAACAGTTCGAGCGCACTTGTATGCAAATTAAAAAGATGAGCGATATTTTGAATTTGCGCCGGATCAGTGAAGGGACTTAAGAAGATAGCCTAACTGTATGCTAGGGTGCGCCCCGCGCACCTTATCCTATGTTCCTAATTGTTTAATCTCAAATCTAAAATCCTCTAAGCCGCAATGAAATTTGCACTGTTTTCACAGGTAGCATTGCGCGAAAATATCCCCAAATACAATCTAAGAAAAGGTATTACAGGCACTATTGTTGAGAAGTCCCCCATGCCGGAAAATCAATAATACGGTTATAGCTTAGAGGGTTTGAATGTCGAAGCAATTACAGTTGAATTTGCCGAGCCCCAAACTGAACCTATAAAAGCTTCTGTTTTGCAGCTTTGCCAATTAAGTTGACGTGGGAATATAATAAAATTCAAACCCTTTATTTCGCCAGAGCGACTGGCTTTGACACGCCCAGCTTTTGCTGCAAAAACTCCTGGGCTACTTGTCCGGCTTCCTGCTGTTTTTTATCAACTTGATAATTCAGTTGGCGCATATCTTCCTCGGAGATTTTGCCGCCCAATTCTGCGAGCACTTGACGCAATTCCGGGTATTTTTCCAAAATTTGCGATCGCACAACCGGAACTGCTTCGTAGGGCGGGAAATAGTTCTTGTCATCTTTGAGAACTACTAAACCCAAACTTTGAATCAAACCGTCCGTCGTATTACCAGCAATCACATCTACTTCTTTTTGTTGCAGCGCTTGATAAAGCAATCCTAACAGCAACTCCTTCGGTTCTTCTCGAAACTTAATCCCGTAAGTTTTAGCCAATCCGGGAAATCCATCTTCTCTCTCGTTAAATTCTGGACCGAAACCAGCCCGGAGGTTAGGTGCAGCTTTCCCAAGTTGCGAGAGAGTTTGTAAATTGAGTTTTTTGGCCTCGTCTCCCCGCATAATAATCGCAAAACTGTTATTAAATCCCAGCGGTTCCGTCCATTCTGCTTTAAACTGTTTGGGATATTCTTGTTTGAGGTAATCGAGGACTTTTTTGGGGTCAGAAATCGGTTTCTGTTTGAGCAGGTTGGTGTAAGCAGTCCCCGTGTATTCGACGTACAAGTCGATTTTACCTGCTGTTAGGGATTGATGGCAAAGCGAGCCTCCGAGATTCAGTTCGCGTTCTACTTTGATATCTGTTTTAGCTTCGATATGGCGTGCTAAAATTTCTGCGAGGATGACTTGTTCGGTAAAGTCTTTCGAGCAGATGACAACTTGCTTTTTGGGCTTAGAGGTACATCCTGCTACTGCAAGCAAGCAAAGCAGCCAGCAGGAATAGAAAAAAAAATCTTTCTTAGATATTTTCATAAGCGAACTCATTTTTTAGTGACACAATTATCAGCTTCTAATTTATAGCATTTCTCAATCATTTGTAAAGGCAAAATCCGCAACTGCTGCTAAGATTTTAGGATTAGCACCGCTGACATCTCGCAAGATACCTACTTCTTCTCTTCCTCTTCCTAATTCTTGCTTCGTGTTTTACCCTTCGGGAACGGCTTCGCCAAACGCACCTCGAAGCAGTTCAATCATCCTAATTCTTCCGGCCCGCAACGAGTAGATTTTTTTTACACCCGCACTTTACCCGACTTTCCTTTTACTATTGTAACATTTATTTATAGACATGGAGGACAACAGATGGTAATCAGCGTCAGCGATATTATCCAGCAGCAGCGGCAATTTTTTGCGACTGGGAAAACGAAAGATGTGGATTTTCGGATCGAACAACTGAAAAAACTTAAAAGTGCGATCGTTTCCAATCAATCACGGATTGTGGATGCTGTCAAGGCTGATTTGAACAGGCCGGAGTACGAGGCTTATTTTGAAATTGCTGCGATCGCAGAAGTTAATTATGCCATCAAAAATGTTAAATCGTGGGCAAAGCCGAAAAAAGTGCCTACTTCGATCGATCAATTCCCAGCATCAGCCCGCATTTACCCTGAACCTTTGGGCGTAGTTTTAATCATCGGGCCTTGGAATTACCCATTTCAGCTCATGATATCACCTTTAGTCGGGGCGATCGCCGCCGGCAACTGTGCACTTCTCAAACCTTCGGAAATCGCCTCGCACACGTCGGCAGTTATCGCCGACATGATATCCAAAACCTTCGATCCCGCCTACGTAGCCGCCGTCGAAGGAGGAGTCGAAATCAGCCAACAATTATTAGCGGAAAAATTCGACCACATTTTCTTTACAGGCGGCACTAAAATCGGTCGAATCGTCATGGAAGCTGCCGCTAAACACCTGACACCTGTCACCTTGGAATTAGGCGGCAAAAGTCCTTGCATTGTAGACTCCGACATTTACCTTGAATACACGGCTAAACGCATTGCGTGGGGCAAATTCATCAATGCAGGTCAAACTTGTATCGCTCCCGATTACCTGTTAGTCGATCAAAAAGTTAAACCCGATTTGATGCAGGCAATTAAAACAGCAATTCACGAATTTTACGGCGATAATCCGCAAACAAGTCCCGACTATTCGCGGATTATCAACCAGCGGCAATTAGACCGTTTGAGTTCGTTTATCAAAGATGGAGAAATTGTCGTCGGTGGGGAAGTTAAGCCGGAAGATAGATATATTGCACCGACGGTTTTAGATCGTGTTTCCTGGGATGCGCCTGTGATGCAGGATGAGATTTTCGGGCCGATTTTGCCAGTTTTGGAGTATGAGGATTTCGGGGAGGCGATCGCCCAAATCAACGCCCGTCCCAAACCTTTAGCTTTGTATTTGTTCTCGAAAAATAAAGAGAAACAAGAGCGAGTTTTGCGGGAAACTTCTTCGGGGGGAGTTTGTCTCAATGACACGGTTATGCAAGTGGGAGTAACAGATTTACCTTTTGGCGGAGTTGGCGACAGCGGCATCGGCACCTATCACGGCAAAGCAAGTTTTGACACTTTTTCGCATCAAAAAAGCGTGCTGCAAAAGTCATTTTTACTTGACTTAAAATGGCGCTACGCTCCCTATAAAGGCAAGTTAGATTTGATTAAGAAAATGATCGGTTGAGCGATCGCACTTGGAGGGGCGGGTTCGCTAACGTTTACAAGATCGGATAGCCAAATCAACCCGCCCCTTCCCGATCTTATCGGTTAAGCGATTCCACGGTGAACGGTTATTTCCATAAATTTTAAATGATTGCTCATCTGTTTTTGGAACGGTTTCGATCGCAATCTCTACGTCACTCCTAAATGACTGTTGCCCCATCCAAAATAATTCACATTAGAAATGTCTATAATATCTTTTAGCATCTTCTCGCTAACAAGCAATTTATGGAACCTTTAGCAAAAGAACGCTGTGCAGCCTGCCGCCCAAACTCTCCCCGCGTCACAGCATACGAAATTGTCCAGCTCAAACCTGAAATTCCCGACTGGAATTTTATCGAAAAAAATGGCATTCCCCAATTAGAACGCACCTACAAATTCCCGGATTTCAAAACTGCGATCGCCTTTACAAACAGCGTCGGCGAAGTAGCAGAAACCCAAGGACATCACCCCGCACTGTTAACCGAGTGGGGAAAAGTTACCGTTACTTGGTGGACTCACGCGATTTCTGGACTGCACCGGAATGATTTTATTATGGCGGCGAAAACCGATGCGATCGCCAATCAATTCCCGAAATAAAATCAGACTTATAGCCCGATCGCAGTCTAAGAACTCACAGCTCCGGGTACCAGCGAAGAATGCCGTTGATTCCCATTCAACAACTCTAGATTCAGTCGGTAGCCAACATTCCGTACAGTTTGAATTAGGCTCGGCTGTCGCGGGTCGATTTCGATTTTTTTACGCAGAGAGAGTACGTGAGTGTCGATCGTCCGGGGGTTATCAATAGCATCAGGCCAGGCCCGACGCAGCAAATCCGAGCGCGACAGCGGCACTCCTCCAGCTTGAGCCAGCACGTACAGCAGGCTAAATTCCTGGGGAGTGAGCTCAATATGTTCCTCGTACAACCTGACTCGGCGCTGCACCAAATCAATTTTCAGCAGCCCGCACTCCAGCGTCGCCGGCGGTATCATGGTGCGGTTGCGGCGCATCAGAGCTTCCACCCTCGCCATAAACTCTTGCATCCCAAAGGGTTTAGTCAGGTAATCGTCTGCCCCCGCCTTCAAACCTTCAACAATATCCGATTCCGAATTCCGCGCCGACAGCATCAAAATCAGCGACTGCTGCTGCTGTTGCAGCCAGTTGCAAAATTCCAAACCGTCCCCATCGGGCAATTGGGCATCCAGAATGACTAGGGTTGGCTGGCGGCTGAAAAATATTTCCCTAGCGTGACTGATATCCGCTGACTGGTGCACCCAGTGACCGACTTGCTGTAGATGCCAGCCCAAGAGCGATCGCAGGTGCGGATTCCCTTCAACAATTGAAATACTTGCAGATTCCACAGAGGCGAGCTTCCCATATCACTAATTGCTACAAGGTTAACAGAGCTTTTGTCAAGCTTTTGTAACCATCGCTACTCAAGCATGAGCTGCATTTACAGCAGCGGACATACCTAGGGTAGGAATTTTAAAGATTGGGTTAATTTGGCAGGGTCAGCCTGCAGAAAGGTTAGATCATTCTGGCGATGAGCTTACAATGAAAATAAGACAGTGTAAAGACGATCGATCCCATGCCCCAACCGCCTGCTAAAAGCGAACCCCCCGACCCAGCCCCCACTCCCAGGAGGTTGACAAATCGCGCAAGTGAAACTAGAATTCCTCCAACCGTTCGCTCGGTAGCCGGAACACTCAGCCACTTTGACCGCAAAATTCAGCAAAATCCCGACTGCATTAAACGCACGGCGAATTATCTAGGTGCGCGCACAAAGTCGAGCAATTGCTTTGCAACGAGTGAAATTTTTTATGGAGGGTAGCCTGTTGAGCAGGGTAAAAACTTTTATTTAGAAATAGCCTCAAGCTGAGCCACTCAGCATCAATCGAGGCCATTCCTAAATCCCGCCGTCATTATACAAACCACAAAGGATTTCAACCTCACCATGCTACAAGACACCCAAACAATCCGGCACTACCAAAAACTCACCGACGCCCTCGTCGAAATGTGGAATAGAGGTTATCGCTTTGATGACCTGCGGCTTTACTTAGACGGTTATTTAGCAGCCCTGCGGCATTCCAACAGTCTGGAACCGCTCTATAAAACTTACCCAAAGCTACCCATTGCTCGAAAGTTTTGGACTTTAGTGTTTACTTCCTGTTTCAGCGTAGTCTCAGAATGACTTCTGAGGGTTTGCCTACTCCACAGGCAATCTCGGTAGAGCTTACCGTTTGACTTACTTAATCTGAGCGAATCGGAATGTGAATTCCTTCAAACCATCGCTCAATGTTTTTAGCTGCGTTCAAGTCTCTGTCCTCTGTATGACCGCAATCAGGACATACATAGACTCGATTCTTTAATGGCATTTTGTGGCGGTGATTCCTACAATTTGAACAGATTTGAGAACTAGGAAAGAAGCGGTCAACTAAAATCAACTGACTAGAAAATTTCTCAGTTTTATATTCAAGTTGTCGCTTAAATTCGTACATTCCACAATCGGCAATCGCACCCGCCAATTTGTGATTTTTCAAAAATGCTTTGACGTTCAAATTCTCAATTTTAATCACGCTGTGGTTTTTAGCGAGATGATTGGTGAGTTTATGAATAGCATCTTTGCGGATGAATGAAATTCTAGAATGCAGTTTTGCCAGCTTTCTAACTGCCTTAGTTCTGTTCTTTGAGCCTTTAACTTTGCGACTAACAGAGCGCTGCAATCGCTTCATTTTCTTACTCATTTTGCGGTAAGCTTTGGGGTTAGCAAAAACCTTTCCGTCACTGGTGACAGCTAATTCCTTAATACCAATATCAACACCAATAGAGGGGCGATTTAGAGGTATTGGTGGCTGTTCAATCTCATACTTGATGGCTATGAACCATTTGTCGGCAGTGCGACTAATTACGCAATTATGAGTAGCCGTAATGGGGAGAGGTTCGTGCAATCGCACCCAACCAATTTTAGGGAGTTTAACTCGCTTACCATCATTGCTGATACCAGGTTTTGCTTTAGTGCCTTGCTCAAGATAAAAACTGTCTTTAGACTTGCCTTTCTTCTTGAATCTAGGCTGTTTAGAGACTTTTTTGAAGCATCTATCCCATGCCGTCCTTACCTCTGCCAGAGCCTGTTGTGGACTTGCTTTGGAGCTTTGATAATACCAGGGATTAGCTGGTTTAATCTCAGCGACTAGACGTTTGTGCAAGTCAATAGCAGAGGGAATTTTGATTGTTTTATCAGCCTCTCTAAGTTGTAAAGCTTCCTGAATAATAGCATTGCCAAAATTGTAAGCGTGTCTGGCTACTCCACAGTGTTGACGGAATAGAGTCACCTGTCTATTGTTAGGTTTTAATTCCGTCTTGAAACTGAGTAGCATTATTTTACGTCCTCCACTGCTTTAGCTATACCATCAATCAGTTTTTTGTTTTTGTGACTTCTAGCGCCATAAAGTCTAGCGCTAAAAACCTGAATTAATTCAATCATATCTTGAACTAATTCCTGTTCAAAACTCAATTCATCCGGCGATTTATTGACTATTACTACCTCGCATTCAAATTCCTCACACATTGCGAAAACTAACTCGGAACCAAACCTTAGAAGCCTGTCTTTGTGAGTAACAACAAGTCTGCCAACCTCACCGGACATGATTCGTTTGAGTAGTTTTGTCAGTCCTTTTTTCTTGTAATTAAGTCCAGAGCCTAAGTCTTGAATTGTTTCAAATTGCCAGCCATTGGCAGCGCTAAACGATTCCAAAACAGCAGCTTGACGCTTTAAATCTTCTTTTTGGTCATGACTAGAAACTCTGGCATAGTTGATAGTGATTCGATCGTCTGCCTGGTTTAAGTCTCTGGGAGTAATTCGCTTGATATCGGTAAGGTAGAAGCGTCTCTGTCCCGTGGGAGAGCGCTCAAACTTAATCTTGCCTGCATCAGTCCAGCGTCTCAGCGTCTTTGTCGAAATACCAAGCTCCTTAGCCGCTTCCCCGATTGAGAGTGTCACGTCTGATTGAGTCTCCAAAGTTGCTTACCTCTAATACTACAACTCAATAGTTACCCAATCCGGGAAGAATGTCAATACCTGTCTAAGAAATCTATTTCAGCGCCTCACCCTATCTGATTCACAGACTAGAGGAAGAAGCAGCGCGTTACATTCACGACCCCTCCAATTTTGCAATGCCACAGACCCAAACTGAAGCAGACTACTATTAAATAGCAAATTGGTTTGATAAACCCTTGATGAATTGGGAATTGGGAATTGGGAATTGGGAATTGGGAATTGGGAATTGGGAATTGGGAATTTTAACGGGTTCCCTCGCTCCGTCTGGAAACCGATGTCCAGAGGCTCTGCCTTGCTTTGGGAGCATAAAAATTGGAGGCAGAGCCGACCGCATTGGGTTCCCAGGCTCTGCCTGGTAACGAATAATTAAGTAAATCAACCTAATTGCACGTAAAACGCAATTTCTGTTATTTCCCCGACTTCTTTAAGAAGTGGGGGATATGTTTTTTCTGTCTAATTTAAGAAGCCAAAGCCACTTCTACAATTTCTTGCAATTCGCCCTTTTGATACATCTCGATCATAATATCCGAGCCACCAATAAACTCGCCGTTGATATAAACCTGGGGAATTGTCGGCCAGTTGGAATACTCTTTAACGCCTTGACGAATTTCCTGGTCGGCCAAAACATCAAGAGTTTTGTAAGGCACTCCCAAAGTATTGAGAATTTGCACCACAGTATTAGAAAAACCGCACTGGGGCATTAACTTATTGCCCTTCATAAACACCATGATTTTGTTTTGCTTAACCAACTCGTCAATTCTTTGATGTGCTGTTGTACTCATTGTAGCTCCTAATATTGTTTGAAAATTTTTCAACGTTGACTGACGCAGAAACCGCGTTTTTTAGGAAAATCTTTCGTTACAGCCATAGATTCCGGTAAAAAAACCGGGTTTTTGTGGTTTTTGTGCGTAAGCGGAGCAGTTGTATTTCAACCAACTCTTGACACCAGCACCAACTTGTGATATCAACTTGCAATTCAACAGTTAAGCAACTTGATTTTTAGCTTCCCATTCTGCGGGAGTTAAGGTTTCCAAGCCCAAAGCGTGGATGGCTTCACTAGCCATTGCCTGCTTGAGAGCGCCGTAAACCAGTTGGTGCTGCTGTACTCGGCTTTTTCCTTCAAAAGCGGCAGAGATTACTCTCGCCTGGTAGTGGTCGCCACCGCCAGTCAAATCGTTAACTTGTATTTTAGCGTCGGGCAACCCTGCCTGAATCATTTCTGCTACTTGAGACGGTGTAACCATTGGTTTCTCTGATAAACGGCTGTAATTTAGATTTTAGTGGAACTATTTTTTCGATGAGCTCGGCTGACTGCTGGCAGGCCGGGGAAAGGGCGCATCCACAAAACCCAATTCCAGTAACTGCTGGTAAGCTTTCTTACCCAAATCGCGAGTTGGCTGCTGCGATCGAATAATCTGAATCAGCAGGGGCACAGCCAGTTCGGGCTTATTTTGGGCCCGGTGTACCAACGCCAGCCGATAGGTAGCTTCGTCGCGCATTTGGGCAGTTTCTACAGCTTTGGCGCGGTGGCTTTCGGCCAAGCGGATGTCAATTCCGGCAAAACTGCTACCCAGTTGTTGGTAGAAGTTGGAGAGTTGATTGAAAATTTGGCGGGATTCTTGGAGTTTTTGACTGGCGAGTGCGTAATTCTGATTGGAAATAGCACTGCTGGCTTCTGTCATCAAACGCTGGCCTCCTTGGACGCTCAGCAAGCTGCTGTCTTGCGTCAGAGGGCGGAGATTGTTGGGGTCTGTGGGGTCGTCGGCAGGTTCGACTTGCGGTTGGTTCTCTGGCGCAGAAGGTTGTTGTGCTTGGACTTGGAGCGGTTGCAACAGGGTAAAAGCTGCGATCGCCCCGATCGTAATCCGGGCAGTGGAGCGAAGCCAGCAAACAGTTCCAGAGTATACCATGAAATTACTTTGCGCCTGTGCGCTTTAAAAAAATATTTAGCTTGAGCCGATCTTACCATTGGCGATCGCAACCGGCTAAGTGTAAACCAAATTTGTTGAAAAGTCAAAGGGTGGGCGATCGATTTTGGATTTGAGATTTTGGATTGAACAAGGAAATCGCGGGGGATTGGACAGATCCCGGCAATCTAGTCCGGGACGCAGAAACCCGGTTTTTTTAGCTAAATACTGCCTTTGAGACTTTAAAAATGGTGGAAAACCCGCTTTCTTTGGTTTTCATGGGTAATATCAAATCCGTTGGCATCGTCCTGTATTCATCTCTCTCTTCCCTTTCTCTGTATCCTCTGTGTTCTCTGCGGTTTAATCATTCCGATACAACCGGAATGGATATAAGTCCCGATCTAATTCAACAATCGAACGAACCACGAATATCCCAATTGAAAGAACAGCTTACGGTCAACTGCTGGCGAAATCGCAACCTAAGCCCATCCTGAACGAAGAAGATGACGATCTCGCCCTCGCAGAAGTCGCATCCCTAATGTCCCAGGAAGAATTAACTCTAGAAGAAAAAACTTTACTGAGTCTCTGGGCGCTGTCGATCGAAGAATACGAAGCCAAATATTACCCAATTCCAGAATCGACTCCCCGAGATATCCTATGACACCTCATCAAAGTTCGCGAACTAAAACAAGCCGATTTAGTGGCCGTGATTGCGTCAAAAGGAGTAGTCTCTGAGGTGGTTAATGGCAAACGGGCGATTAGCAAAGCCCAAGCTAAGACGCTGGGAGAATTTTTTAATGTTAATCCTGGTGTGTTTATTTGAGTGAGATGTTGCACCATTCTCGCTTAACAGGCAAGATGCCCGTTCCACGAGAAAATTTATCTTTTGTGGAACAGGCAAGATGCCCACCCCACAAGAAAATTTAGTCTTCGCTTCACAGGCATCCTGCCTGTTAAGCGAGAATATAGTAAGACTGGAGTGAAATTAAACAAAAGCATTTCTGATGGTACAACCAAACAAACCGACCTCCGACACTCTCCAAAACTATCAAGGAATTGGAGTACCCGATGAAAGTCTGGCAGTGATTTTGCAGCGCGGCGGCGATGAATTGCTGCTGTCAAAAGCGGACGATCGCTTTACGATTCGCCCCTCACCAACAGCATCAGCCTCAAACGATTGGGCCGCAACAACAGGGGCAAAACTCAACCGCCGCATCGGCCAAACCAATCTCGAAGAATATCTCGTTTCGCCCGATCGCCTAGAAGCAGCAATGCAAGCAGCCCGCACCAGCGATGCCGTAGCTTTTGCCAGCCACGTCTATTGCCCCGCGAACAATCCGAGTACATTCTTTTATTTAACCGACCAAATTACGATTCAATTTGGCGAACAAGTAGACGAACAATTGCGAAAGGGGATCGCCAATGCAGCAGCTTTAAAAATAGTCCGACCAGTAGAAGGAATTCCCAACACTTTCGTCTGCCAAATCACAAAACAAGCAACAGAAAACCCGGTCAAAATTGCCAACCGCCTGACAAGATATCCAGAAGTTCTCGTAGCAGAACCAAACATTGTAGTAGAGACGCAGCAGCATTATACGCCCCGCGATCCCCTTTATCCCAAACAGTGGTATCTCAACAACAAAGGCGGCAAGGAACTTGTCGGCGGCGCTCAAATTTATGCAGAACCAGCTTGGGACATGACTCGCGGAGTTCGATCGATCGTAATTGCCATCGCCGACGATTCAGTTGACATCACCCACCCAGATTTTCAAGGCCAAGGCAAAATCGTCTCACCCATCGATTTCAAAGAGGGCGACACTTCCCCCATGCCAGTCGCCGACTCAGACAACCACGGCACAAGTTGTGCAGGCGTCGCCGTTGCTGAAGAAAACGGCAAAGGCATTGTCGGCGTCGCCCCCGGCTGCGCCCTGATGCCCATCCGTACCACGGGTTTTCTCGATGACGATTCTGTCGAAAAAATATTTAATTGGGCGATCGAAAAAGGTGCCGCCGTCATTTCTTGCAGTTGGGGGCCTTCAGCAGTTTACTATCCCCTTTCCCTGCGGCAGAGTGCCGTCATCACCAAAGCAGCAACCCAAGGGCGGGGCGGCAGAGGCTGCGTTATTCTGTTCGCTGCGGGCAATGCCAACCGCCCAGTCAACGGTACTGTTAACGAGAAAGGCTGGCCCGACAACGTCCTGGGCGGTCAAACTAGATGGCTGGCAGGATTTGCCGTTCACCCAGACGTAATTGCCGTCAGCGCTTCCACTTCCCTCAACAAAAAAGCAGCTTACAGCAATTGGGGCACCAGCATCTCGGTTTGCGCCCCCAGCAACAACGCGCCGCCGGGAACTTGGTTGCCAGAAACCGGATTTATCGGCACGCCGCCGGAGGTGACGCAGTATTTGCCCGGTTTGGGGGTGTTTACTGCCGATCGAGTCGGGCTTGCCGGCTACGATTCGGGGGACTACACAAATACCTTTGGGGGTACTTCCAGCGCCACTCCAGTAGTCGCTGGGGTTGCAGGGTTGATACTTTCGGCCAACCCCCGTTTGACGGCGCGGGAAGTGCGGGGAATTCTCGAACAAACTGCTGAGAAAATTGTCGATCCCGATCCCGATCCCCAGTTGGGCAATCGCATGGGAAATTACGATCCTAACAACGGTCGCAGCGATTGGTTTGGTTACGGGAAAGTGAATGCTTTTAAAGCTGTGCAAGCTGCAGTGAGAAAGGGCGGCGGCAATCCAAATATCGGGGGTCTGGTGTTCAGCGATATTTCTGGACATTGGGCACAGAAGTTTATTGAAGCTTTGGCGGCGGCGAATATAATTAGCGGTTTTCCTGACGGTTCTTTTCGGGCTGATGACAGTTTAAACCGCGCTCAATATGCGGCGCTGTTGGTGAGTGCGTTTAGTCCGATTCCGAGGTTGCCGGCTACAAATTTTATTGATGTTTCTGCTAGTTTTTGGGCGAGAAGTGCGATCGAACGGGCAAATCGGGGGGGGTTTTTGGCGGGGTTTCCGGGGTTGAAGTTCGGCCCGAATCAGAATTTGACTAAGGCTGAGGCGATCGTGTCTTTGGTTAACGGTTTGGAACTTAAAGGGGGCAATCCTGATTCTTTGAAAGTTTACATCGATCGTTCTCAAATTCCTAATTATGCTTTGAGTGCGATCGCCGCAGCAACTGCTTTGAAGATTGTGGTTAATTATCCTTCCCGCGATTGGCTTTCGCCGCAGCAGGATATTACCCGCGGTGAGATTTCGGTTTTGATTTACCAAGCTTTGGTGGCGATTAATCGGGCAAAAGCGATCGATTCTCCTTACATTGTCTAATGGCAATTGGTTCGTAGCAAGAACTTCCCTCCTCTTCCCCGCGAGGAGACAAGCAGCAACCAGCACGACACGGATAAACACGGATACACGGAGGATAGCCAAATTAGCCAATTACCTAAACCTCAGATGAGTCAAACCATCCGTGTATCCGTGTCAAAATCCGTGTAGTGCTGTGCTTTCTAGAGAAAAAAATTTTCTGTCTGGGTGAATTTTTTGGGTGCTATGCCAAAATAAAGAAAAAAGCATCTCAACAATTGGATATAAAAAAATGGGCGAAAAGATTCACGCTCCACATGAAGACCTAACTTATCGGATCATAGGTGCAGGTATGGCCGTTCACAGACAGCTTGGGCCTGGTTACAAAGAAGCAATTTATCAGGAAAAACTCGAACAACAACTGACAAAAGAGGGAATCGCTTTTGAGCCACAAAAAAACCTTCCCGTTTACTATAACGGGCAATTACTTGGTTTGTACATTCCAGATTTTATTATTGAAAACAAAGTTATTCTGGAAATCAAAGCCTTCGCTACACTTCATAACAAGTATTTGGGACAAGTCATTACTTACTTAAATCACACGGCTTTACCCATTGGTTTATTAATGAATTTTGGTGACAGAAGACTGCTATCGCGGCGTGTATTTCCCTCACCTCAAGCTACTGAGTTTCGCGACAACCATCAGTGGATATTTGTCCCTGACTGGCTGCAAGCTCAAAAACGAAGTCAAGAAGAGACTCCGTTTTAGACCCAGATTGCGCTAATCAGTAGCGAATAGTAAGATGATTCAATTCATCCGTGTATCCGTGTCAAAATCAGTGTCGTGCTTACACCTAATTTACCCTCGCAAATCCCCCAAAGCTTTCAATGCAAATTGTGGCAAAGCTAACATCCTGCGCCACCGCCAAGGTTCTTGATAAAGCCGGTACAGCCATTCTAAATGATTGTCGCAAAACCAAGCAGGCGCGCGGTCTTTTTTTCCCGCCCAAATATCGAAACTGCCGCCTACTCCCACCCAAATTGACTGAGGGCAAAGGTGTCGGTGTTCGGCAATCCAAAATTCTTGGCGCGGCACTCCCAATCCTACAAAAATTAGTTTTGGCTGCATTTTGTTGAGGCTTTCACGGAAGTCTTTTTCTTCATCTGCGGCCAGATAACCGTGTTGAGAAGCAATCGACAATCCGTTAACCTTTTGCTGCCAAGTTTCTGCAGCAGCAGCCGCTACTCCGGGGAAACCTCCATAGAAAAATACTGGTTGCGAATCCGGCAATTTTCCGGCTGCTTGCAGCAGCGATTCTGCTAATTCAATCCCCGGATAGCGCTGGGCCGGTTTGCCGCGCAGCCTCAAGTACAGCACCACTCCCGAACCGTCGGGAATCACGAGTTCAGCAGAGCGAATTACATCCGCTAAAGCCGGATTTTGCTCGGCTTGCATCGCCATTTCAGCATTCAGCGTCACGACGTGACTTCCCAATCCTTGATGCAGGCGCTGCATCAGCCAACCTGCATAATCATCTAATATGTGAACTGGTAGTCCCAGCACTGAAAATTGCGGGCGCGATCGATCCATATTTTTTTCTTTGAGATTCCTACACACCTAGTTATTTAAATTAGCTTAGATTGGCGATCGACGCTAGAGCAGTCTTGGACGCAAAAAACCCGGTTGGTGCCACCAACAGTCTGTTAAGTAATCGTTCGGTGGCCCAGAAACGGGTTTTTTTGTAAGCGACGGGTCGCGCAAGTTGATTAGAGTTGGCCAGCCAAGTGCGATCGAGCATTAGTGTTCGATTTTTTTGACCGACCCGTCAGCGTACCATTCCATAGGTACTAGCTCAATTTTACCATTGATTTTCACTGTAGAGTAGACAACTTTCACGAAAGGAACGCTGTTGTTATTGTGGTTGTGGGTAGACATGACTGTTACCTTCTTGTGTTTGGATAACTTGAGAAAAGATCTAATCTCTGATATATTTAAAAGTCTATTCCCCCCAAATCTACTCGCATCAGGAAAAACAAGGAAAACGAAATGGCGATCGCAAAAACCCAGCGGGAAACCAGGTTAGATTATTACTACCAGCAAATCAAAAACATCATCCTCAAGCGCCAAAATCCAATTACTGGTTTGCTGCCGGCGAGTACGGCCGTTAACGCTCACGGCGACTACACCGATGCCTGGGTGCGCGACAACGTGTACAGCATTCTCGCGGTTTGGGGTTTGGGTTTAGCTTACCGCAAAATTGATGCCGATCGGGGCAGGACATTTGAACTCGAACACAGCACAGTCAAACTGATGCGCGGCTTGCTGTTTGCGATGATGCAGCAATCGAGCAAAGTAGAACGTTTTAAAAATACTCAGTCGCCGCTAGATGCCCTGCACGCTAAATACAATACTCAAACTGGAAGTATTGTTGTCGGTGATGACAAGTGGGGACATTTACAGTTAGACGCTACATCTATATTCTTATTAATTCTTGCTCAAATGACGGCTTCCGGGCTGCACGTAATTTTCACAATAGATGAAGTCAATTTCGTGCAGAATTTAGTTTACTACATCGGTAGAGCTTACCGCACGCCGGATTACGGAATTTGGGAAAGAGGCCATAAAATCAATCGCGGTAATGCAGAATTGAACGCCAGTTCAGTTGGCATGGCCAAAGCAGCGCTGGAAGCAATAAATGGGTTAGATTTGTTCGGGATTAAAGGCTCTCAAGCATCGGTTATTCACGTTTTGCCAGACGAAATTGCCAGAAGTCGCATTACTTTGGAATCACTTTTGCCTCGCGAATCTAGTTCAAAAGAAGTAGATGCTGCTTTATTGAGCGTGATTAGTTTTCCGGCTTTTGCTGTTGAAGATCGAGAATTAATAGAACGGACTCGAAATAAGATTATTGACAAATTGCAAGGAAAATACGGCTGCAAGCGGTTTCTGCGGGACGGACACCAAACAGTGTTGGAAGATGCCGATCGCCTGCACTACGAACCCACAGAATTAAGGCAGTTCGATCACATTGAATGCGAGTGGCCGCTATTTTTCACTTATTTATTCTTGGACGGCATATTTCAGGGAAATCAAGCTCAAGTGCAAGAGTACCAGCAGCGTTTGGAATCTCTGGCAGTCGATCGCTCTGGTTTGCCGCTGCTACCCGAATTGTACTACGTCCCCGCCGAAAATATAGAAGCAGAAAAGCTAAATCCCAGCAGCCAGCAGCGCTTACCGAATGAAAATATTCCCCTAGTTTGGGCGCAAAGTCTGTATTTTCTCGGTCAATTGCTGAACGAAGGATTAATCGCAGTTGGCGACATCGACCCGCTGGGAAGGCACCTGTCAGTGGGTCAACACAGAGAACCTTTAGTGCAAATTGCACTGTTAGCTGAAGACGAATATTTGCAAGCAGAATTAGCCGCTAACGGTATTGCGGCGCAAACCCCAAAACAGGTAGAACCAATTCAAGTCCGCCAGACTAAAGAATTATCAGCTATTTACACGCAAATTGGACGAAACGACCAATTAGGCTTAACCGGCCGCCCCGTGCGCCGTTTGCGGAGTTTAACAACTTCTCGGGTGTTTAAAATTCGCGAAGAGGCGATCGTATTTCTCCCCTCATTTTTGGACAGACAAGAATTTTACCTAACTCTAGATTACCATTTCCTAGTATCTAAAATCAAAAGCGAAATAGCTCACATTCACCGCCACTGGTATCAGTTGGGACGCCCCACGGTAACGCTGATGTTGACTCATACCATGCTGGAAACCGGCCGGGAAGCGCTGCTGGAATTAATGAAGGAACTCCGAGACGGACTCTCAGAAAATACGCCTGTAAAACTGGGAAATCTCAAGCAGTTAATGCTGACCGCTGGCACCGAGAGAATTGATTTCATGCACGATTTTGAATTTACCGAATCTCCGGTGACAGGTGCAGTAGAAACGCGCAGCTATCTAACTTACAAGCATGAAAAAACTTGGCCTTTGGGTCACACGCAAGAATTCAAATTAGAGTGCGAAACTAATACTCAATTCTTGCTAAGTAGCCTGCGCGATTCAGAAAATTTGTACGAACAAATTGAGTTGCTGCACACGTTAGTTCGCCTCAAAGGATTAAATTTTGATACAGGATTTGGAGGTGCAGAACAAACAGTTAAAGTAGTGGATTTGCTCAACGAAGTTTATACAAAAGCTGGAGAAAGTTCGCAATCAAAAATCCAATGGGCAGTCATCCGCCATGCCGCAGGTTTGCTGGACAAAGTTGATATCAGCTTGTCCGATGCGGTGACAGACATTTTGGTGCGGCAAAAACAGATTGCTGTGGGGAAAGCCTACAGCGAAGATTCGATAATTTCGCGGCCGGGATCTTACACGGAAGTGATGGACAAAATTCGCCAATTCTGCGGAGAAGACATTCGCGATCGAGTTCTAACTCAAGAAGTTCTCATCTACCTAGGCTTGCTAATTAAAGCCGAACCGCAGTTATTTAAAGGCCTGCTGACGCTGAGAGTTAGCTACTTTATTTTGCTTTTAACAAGCGAATTAGCCCGCGAGTTGCGAGTTACGCAAAATGAAGCTTACGAATATTTAATGCAGCTAAGTCCCTTTGAAATCAAAAATCGCCTGCGCCAAGTGTTGACAGAATACGAGGAAATGAATCAAATCCTCAAACAGCAAGAATCCCTGCGCGTCAAACAGCCGGAAAAAGATATTGAATGGGTAGTAGTGCCAGTTTCCGAAGAACCGCAAATGCCTGCGGGAGGATGGCGCCGGAAGCGGCAAATGGAAGGTGCAGTCAATCGCGTACCGAAGGATTTTTATCCGAGTGTGTGGGGACTGCTGCGGCACTGCAAAGGCTTGATAATTGGCGACAAATTAGAGCGGCGCAATCGGTTAGATAGCCATATCATTTTATCGGAAATGACGCCTGGGGAAAAGAATTTCGCGCTACAAATTGAGCATTTGCTAAATAAAATTGTGGCGCCAGAATACCGACAAGTCAATATTGAGGCGCTGATGGAGTTGGCCGCAATTGGCCAGCGCAACCCAGAATTGCAAGTAGAAGAATATATCGTTTTAGATGTATTAGTCGGTCACGCAGTGCGGCTGAATTGGCAGGGAAAACACCCGGAAAGAGCGGACAGGTATGATGAAGATAAAGCGGCGGCTTGGCAAGGTTTTTACAATACTTCACCTTACGTTTGTGCGAGTCACGTACTCGATGCTTTCCGATTCTTAACCCATTTTGGATAGACAGGAATAAAGCAAGCGTGTCACACTCAAATCGAATTGTAGGGTGCGTCAGATGAAGTTCTATAACGATTATCGAGTTTTTCCGGTCTGACGCACCTTACTCAAATAGAATTGTTTATGCTTTAGCTAATTGGCTGAATAGTTTGGGAAGGTAAGGTAATATAGATTTATGAAGTAGCCACGGCTTGACATGAAACTACCCGATCGCATCACAACTTATAAATACCCGATTAAAAGTCAGGTAGAACTCGAAGCGGAGTTTAATAGCCTTGCAGAAGAATGGCGTGCCCAGACAAGGATGCTGTCATTGGTTACACAAAAGTCAATGCACCCAGCTTATCAAAGAATTATTGGCATGGGACAGCCTGTTGTACCGTTAATTTTTCGCGATCTCGAACAAAAACCCGATCATTGGTTTTGGGCGTTGAGGGCAATTACTGGTGATAATCCGGTAAAACCAGAGCAGCGCGGTCGAATGAAACAAATGGCTCAAGCGTGGATACAATGGGGAAAAGAACACGGTTATGAATGGTAGGCTGGAATATCGCAAACTCTTGAGATTTCCTAATTTAGAGAATACTGAATATGAAGTAACAAGTGAAGAAACAGTAGATTATAATTGCTTTGCTTTCGTAGCTGGCGAAGAGGACTGTAGATGGGACCCGGTAGACCCAGATGGATACTGGCCCGATGGTGTACCAAGAGAGTTAACGTTGGATGCTTTTATCAAGGCTTATCAAACTATTGGATATGAATGTTGCGATAATGGTGAGATTGAACCGGGATTTCAAAAAATAGCAATATACACCTATAACGGTGAACCGCAGCACGCTGCAATACAAGAAGAGAATGGTATGTGGAAAAGTAAATTAGGGGATTGGGAAGATATCCAACATGAATTAAAAGGCTTAGAAAATCCTAATTATTATGGGGTAGTTCAACAAATTTTAAAACGACCTGTAAATCTACTAAAGTAGATCGAGTATCTGCAACAATTTATGCAATAATTTATGCTTCAATACGGTTCACTTAAGGAAAATTGTAGCGAAAATGTTGGGCGGAGTGAAACGGAGGGTTCGTTCCTCAACCCAACCTACGCACTGCTGGCTACAATCAAGTATTTTCGTAAAAAACCCGGTTTCTGGGCCCCCATGCGTGCAGGACTGTAAAAGTCGCGCTCGACCTTTTTGTAGTATGGACTGAAGTCCTTTCTTCGCCAAGTCATCAGCAAGGACTAAAGTCCTTACTAGAAACATATTTCACTTTTGTCACAAGTCTAGTCAACAGAATATTTGCAGTAAAATAATGTCAGCTATTAGCTCAACTACCCGCGTCATAATCAAAGCATACTTAGAAGTTTTCATCGAAAACCTTGTCAATGAATACAGAGGACGGCTAATACCGAAACTTGATATTCCAGCAGCATATTTATCAGGCCAATCCTCTACAGAGCAATCCGAACTATTACAAACTGCGATCGTGCCGTCAGAGTTGCTACGGATTAACGAGTTTGAAAGAGGTTTCAGCAGCCGTTTGGGCACAACTTATGAAGAATGTGCAAAACTCATTGCTTTGGAACATCACCAAGAAGCAAGCAGAAGCTATGAAATTTCTGGCGAAGTTAGCATAGAGGCTATCCATGAAATTGAGCGTCAGCTAGCGCTATTTGAGCAGTCAGCAGACAAAAATGAAAATAAACCTGCTTTTGAAGAAATGATAGAAGCTGTTCTTGAGGCTCAAAAAACTAACCATTTAGTTACGCGATCGGTCAAAGCAGATTTGTACGTGCTATCTCATGACGGGAGGAAATTTTTATTTGAAATTAAAGGGTCAAAACCCAACAAAGGACAATGTTTGGAGGTCATTCAACGACTGCTGAGATTTCATTTACTTTGCGGACAGTCTCGCCCCGCTGCTCAATGTTATTATGCTATGGCTTACAATCCTTACGGGCCAAATCGTTCAGATTATAAATGGTCAGCGGCAAGGAAGTATACGCCCTTTGAACAAGCTGTAATTATGGGAGATGAGTTTTGGAATATTATAGGGGGAGAGACTGCCTACGAAGAACTTTTGGATATATATCAAGAAGTCGGGCGGGAGAAGGGTAAGTATATGCTTGATGCTCTTGCTTTTGGATTTTAGTAAAGTACAATTTTCATTACAGCAATATCTAAGCTTGAGGCTTAAACGTGTGATTAACAACAAACCGATAACTATTAGCCTATTTACGGGAGCATACGGTTTAGATTTAGGTCTAGAAAAAGCAGGATTTCAGACAGTAAGTTTAGTAGAAATCGAGCCTGATGCTACCAAAACAATCTCTCTAAATCGTCCTCATTTATCCGTATCTGCTGTACCGAGAGATATTTGCGAAGTCAGCGCTAAAACTTTATTAGAAGAAGGCGGACACATCTTAGGTTTAGATAGACCTCTACGCGCTGAAGAAGTAGATTTAGTGACTGGTGGCCCCCCGTGCCAACCCTTCAGCACAGCCGGAAAACGGGGGTCTGTTGGCGATCCGCGCGGCAGCTTATTTATGGATTTCATACGCATTGTTGACGAAATCAAACCGCGCTTTTTTATCATGGAAAATGTTAAGGGATTGCTGTCAGCTCCGATTCGACATCGACCTCACGATCGCCGAGGTTTAGGTTGCCCCCAGTTAGAAGCTGATGAGATGCCCGGTGCAGCTTTACAAGTGATTTTGGCAGAGATGAAACGCATTGGTTATGAAGTTGTGTATGATTTGCTCAATACTGCTGACTACGGCGTTCCTCAAGTTAGAGAAAGAGTAATTTTTATTGGTTATAAGGGTAATGATTCAGTTACTTTACCCCTCCCAAATTACAGTCAGAAAGGTACTGGTAAAAAACCCAAATGGCTGACGCTTAGAGAAGGATTAAAAGATTTAGTAGATTCTCAGCCAGAATTTGTCCCTTACTCAGAAAGTCGCGTCAAGTATTTGCGCCTGTTAACAGCAGGTCAAAACTGGAGGGATTTACCCAGCGAATTAAAGCAAGAAGCAATGGGAGGAGCTTATAAATCTGAAGGCGGTAAAGTTGGTTTTTATCGACGCTTAGCGTGGGAGAAACCATCGCCTACTGTGACCACGAGTCCTCATCAAAAGGCTACAGATATGTGTCATCCCGATGAATTGCGTCCTTTGAGTGTAAGGGAGTGCGCCCGAATTCAAACGTTTCCAGACGATTGGGTTTTTTATGGCTCAACTGCTTCTAAATATCGGCAAATTGGGAATGCAGTTCCGGTATTATTGGGAGAGGCGATCGGTAAGTACCTTTGTCAGGTAATTAAGGGCGATCAAGTTAGAGGAAGAGAAATAAGTCAACAGCTTTCTCTTTTCAGTTAACTAATATTTAAAATAGAGTTGAGGAGAAATAAAAGTGTCCGAGCAACTTCATGAATTATTAGCATTTGTCTTAGAGAAAGAAATAGGATTGCCTGCCAGCAAGTCTCGCTCTTTCGCCAGTCACTTTGCTGAGTTAGAAGAATTTTTTAACTTAGAAGCTGCAACACTCAGAAACGGCATCAGCAGCATATCGGGCAAAAGAGCGCTCAGATTTACTCCCGATGAGATTGAACGCATTTTAGCATTTATATCTTCAGGCAAGCTGTCGCTGCAACTTACTATCGCTGAAAATTTTTTAGCCAGCATTTGTCGCGATTTTACTGGGCGACAGCTAGTTATGGTTGAAAATCTGACTTTAGGGAAAATTCATCCCAACCCATTTTTAATTAGGGCGTTAAATCTGGACACTCCCGAAGAAGTTGTCAGGCTCAATGTTTATATGACGGCTACTAGGTCTATTGTCACTTCAATGGGATTTTTTATTCAAAAACTATTGATATCTTGCTCTGAAAGTGCAGAAAGTCCACCCGGCAAGTCAGGATGGGATGCAATTAAAACTACCAGTGATGGCGAGAAATGCTGGATACAGGTAAAAAGCGGCCCGAATGATATGGATAAAGACCAGATAGTATATTGGGCTGCCAAAATTGAGGAAAAAATTCAGGAGGGCGATCGCGCTTATATTGGTATAGCTTACGGTAAAAGAACTAATAAAACTGTAACACTTGGTTTACTGAAGCAAATTTTGCCAAATTCGGAAATGATCACTTTAATAGGTCGAGAACTGTGGGATTTTGTCAGTGAAGATACTCGCTATACTGTGAATCTGTTTGAAGTTTTGCGTCAGTCGGCTCGTCAAGTTTTAGCACAAAGTTCTATTGATGAAGCTATAGAAAGGTGTAGCGTTCGAATCATCGCTGAATTTATCGGAAAGTACGGCGAGGGAAGTCAAGGTGTTTTTAACTATATAGCAGATATATTTTGATTTACAAGTTCGTAGTAGCGCCCAAACGCTACTACAAACCACATACTACAAAACCCCTTTAGAACTCGGAATCCGAGCAGCGCGCCGCGGGTCGATTTCCACCGCCATCCGCAGAGCTCGCGCAAATGCTTTAAACGCCGCTTCTACAATGTGATGAGAATTTCCGCCCTGCAACTGTCGAATGTGCAGTGTCATCTGAGTGTGGTTCACCACCGCCGAAAAAAACTCTTTCACTAATTCAGTATCGTAAGTGCCGATCCGCTGGTTGGGAATTTCCAAGCCGTAACTTAAGTGAGGCCGTCCCGAAAAGTCTAGCACTACTTCAATTAAAGCTTCATCCAAAGGTGCGATGAAATGTCCGAAACGAGAAATGCCCGATCGATCCCCGACTGCTTTTGCTAGGGCTTGGCCCAAGGTAATTCCCACATCCTCGTTCGTGTGGTGGTCGTCAATCTCCAAATCCCCGATCGCCTGCACGTCCAAATCGATCAATCCGTGAGAAGCAATCTGGTGCAACATATGGTCTAAAAATGGAATCCCCGTAGACGCCTTGCAAGTTCCCACACCGTCGAGATTGAGGCTGGCAGTGACATCCGTTTCCAGTGTCGTGCGTTTCACCAAGGCGGCCCTAGCTGGTTGAACTGAATTTGCAGGAGGAAGAGAAGGGCGATCGATTATCTCCATAATTTGCAATGGGTCATTCATTAGTTATTGATAATTAGTAATTTGAGAACAGGATTTTTTTAGTGTTGAGTCTCAAGCGAGGGGCTGGTTCTGCATGCAACTGACATCAGACACAAATGTCAATCAAGGGATTTTGGGTGGGTGGGGGCGGGTGTATTTAACCTGTCTGTCACCGGAGAAAGTTTTTGGTGAACCCGCCCCTACAAGTTCTTGAAAATGGTGCAAGAAGATGCGAGTGGGTGGGGGCGGGTGTATTTAACCTGTCTGTCACCGGAGAAAGTTTTTGGTGAACCCGCCCCTACAAGTTCTTGAAAATGGTGCAAGAAGATGCGAGATCAAACTTACTTGTTAAAGTTAAAGTTTATTGTCTAAACCCGCCCCTACATAACTCAAAATAATCGACAACTGTTACATTCCCATGATTTCGTAACCGGCATCGACATACAAAACTTGACCCGTAATCCCGCTAGCGAGATTGCTGCACAGAAAAGCCGCAGCATTTCCCACTTCCTGCTGAGTCACCGTCCGCCGCAGCGGGGCCACTTCCTCAACGTGGTGGATCATGTCCAGAATACCGCCAACTGCTGACGAAGCCAGAGTCCGAATCGGGCCAGAAGAAATCGCATTTACCCGAATATTTAACGGGCCCAGTTCAGCAGCCAGATAGCGAACATTCATTTCCAAAGCCGCTTTAGCAATTCCCATCACATTATAATTAGGAACTACCCGGACGCCGCCCAAATAAGTCAGGGTCAGAATACTGCCGCCCTCGGCCATCAGGGGTTTAGCAGCAGCACAAAGCCGCACCAGCGAGTAAGCGCTAATATCCAAAGCATTGGAGAAACCTTGGCGCGAAGTGTTGGTGAAGTCTCCCGACAGTTCGTCCTTGCCAGCAAACGCCAGACAGTGGATCAGGACATCTAACTTGCCCCACTTGTCGGCGATGGTTTGAAAAGTAGACTCAATTTCGCTCTCGTCTTGGACATTGCAGGGCAAATACAGACTGGGATTGAGCGGTTCCACCAGTTCAGCGACTTTGCGCTCGTGCTTGCCTTTCTCGTCCTTCAAATAAGTTATGCCGAGGTTGGCCCCAGCTTTGTGTAGCTGCTGAGCGATGCCCCAGGCGATCGAGCGATTGTTGGCAATGCCCGTAACAAGAGCATTTTTTCCGGTCAAATCTATCATCTGTATTTCTTCTAGAAGCAACTAGCACCGTTCTCATTGGCTCTATGCGACAACCCCGCCAGTTTAGACACAACTGATTCAGATTTAACTGATTGAGACACAATTGAGACACAATTGAGACACAATTGATATTAATTTTGCTGTGGAGCTACATGGGGGGAATTGAAAAAGTTAAGAGAAGGGCTAGATTTAATCATACAGCGTGTGTTTACCTTAACATTAGATGGAAGTAACAGAATCCTTGCATATTGGAGGTTGGGAAGTATATTTACTCAATAAGGTTAATCGGCAAGTTACAAAGTATTGATTAGTACAAAGGATCTAGTCGTGACGCATGATAGACCGCTAGCAGCCGTGTTCCGCCAAATCAGCGGCGGGGCGTTTCCACCCATTGTGGAAACCTTTGAACGGGGCAAGACAATTTTTTTCCCTGGAGACCCGGCTGAGCGAGTCTACGTTCTCATTAGAGGTGCTGTGAAGCTGTCCAGGGTGTACGAAGCAGGGGAAGAAATTACAGTCGCCCTCCTGCGCGAAAATAGCGTATTTGGGGTGCTGTCTCTGATTACGGGACACCGATCGGACAGGTTTTACCACGCGGTAGCCTTTACGCCGGTAGAGTTGATCTCGCTGCCGATCGAACAAGTTGAGAAAGCGCTCAAGGAAGACCCGGAACTGTCTATGGTGATGCTGCGGGGACTGTCGTCTCGGATTTTGCAAACCGAGATGATGATCGAAACGCTGGCCCACCGAGATATGGGTTCGAGACTCGTCAGCTTTTTGCTGATTCTGTGCCGAGATTTTGGCGTGCCCGGTACAGAGGGGATTACGATAGATTTGAAGCTGTCCCACCAGGCGATCGCCGAAGCGATCGGCTCGACACGGGTAACTGTGACTCGTTTGCTCGGGGATCTCAGACAAGAAACCATGATCTCGATCCACAAGAAAAAGATCACAGTCCACAACCCGGTGGCCTTAAGCCAGCAATTCACTTGATGCCGAGAAAGTATCGGATTTTGGATTTTGGATTTTAGATTCAATCCAAAATCCAAAATCCAAAATCTAAAATCGGAATGACTGCTGGATACATCCTGGTATTTGTAATTTTAGTGTTGGGGGGTGTGATCGCCACTGTCAGCGATCGCCTTGGGACGAAAGTCGGCAAGGCAAGGTTGAGCTTGTTCAAACTTCGCCCCCGCGATACTGCTGTTGTTGTGACAGTAATGGCCGGCAGCATCCTGTCAGCACTGACTCTGGGCATTTTGTTTGCGACTAGCAAGCCGCTGCGAACCGGAGTTTTTAGAATAGACGAGATTCAAAAACGGCTCAACAACGCCCGCCGAGAAATCAACCAGGCCACTCAAGAAAAAAATCGAGTTGAAAGTGAATTAGCTCGAGCCAGAGCCGCTCAAGCGCAAGCTAGAGCCAATTTAGAGCAAATTAATCAATCCCTCCAAGCAGCTAATGCCGAGCAAGCTCGGACGCAAACAAAATTAAACTCGCTGCGGGCTCAGCTCAACAGCGTGCAAGCAGCCAAGTCTAAAACTGAAGAGCAGTTAAGTCAGGTAGAAGCGGCTAAATCCCAGACAGAAGAACAGCTCAGCAGCGTGGAAGCAGCTAAATCCCGCACCGAAGAACAATTGAAACTGGTTGAAACTGCCCGATCGACTACACAAGCTCAGCTCGCTCGCACCGAGAACCAATTGAAAACAGTTTCGGCTCAAAAAATGACTTTAGGCTCGGAAATCGCCCAACTGCAAGAAGAGCGCCAACAGTTAATCGAGCAGCGGGAACAGGTAAAAACTCAAATTGCCCAGCGCGATCGAGAAATTGCCAAGCGAGAGAGAGAAATTGCCAAGCGAGACGCAGAAATTGTCGATCGCAACGAACTAATTGCCCAGCGAGACAAGGAAATTGCCCAGCGGGTGCAAAATCTCGCCGAGCGCGATCGAACTATTGTCGAGCGCGACAAAGTAATTGCCGAGAGGGAAGCACTCCTAGAAACCTTGGCACAGCAACAAACTCAGCTCGAACAGCAACAAACTTTATTGCAGCAGCAAGTGCAAGTTTTGGAACGCGATTTTCAGGCAATCCGCGAGGGTACAGTTGCCATCAGGCGCGGTCAAATTTTAGCTGCTGGCGTAGTTCGCATTATTGAACCCGGTATGGCGAGTCGGGCGATCGATCGGCTCTTGCAAGAAGCAAATAAAACCACCGTCGGACTCATGCAGCCGGAAAATAAGAAGGTTAGAGACCAGGTTATTCAAATTACTAAAGCTGAAATCGATCAACTAATTAATCAGGTTAAAGACGGTCAAGATTACGTGGTGCGAATTGTCGCCGGCGCTAATTACCTGCGGGAAGAAAAGGTAATTAAGGTATTTGCAGAAGCAGAAATCAATCGAGTTGTGTTCCGCGCTGGAGATGTGATTGCAGGAGTTGCTGTCGATCCCGTGACTTTGACCGACGAACAGGTGCGGCAGCAGTTGCTGCAATTGATAGAAGCTTGTCAATTTCGCGCTCGCCTGATCGGTGTTGTCGGCGGTAGAGTACAAGTTGCCGACAATCAGGTTGAAACTTTAGCTGGTTTTATCGAGCGATTGCAGCAGTACGAGAAACCTCTGGACGTTCAGGCGATCGCAGCAGATGTCACTTACATCGCCGGCCCGCTTAAAATAGATTTAGTGGCTCTAGAAAACGGAGCCGTTGTTTTCCGCACCGGGCAACAAAAACAAGGCCCAGGAGACTTGAAAATTAAAAATTAAATTTGGTAATTAATAATGGGTAACTGGCTATGATTTTAGGTTTCGATCCGGGTAAAGACAAATGCGGCATAGCTGTAATGGGTAGAGATAAGAAGGTCTGCTACCATCAAGTTGTACCCTCCGAAAGTGCAATTTCTACTATTCAATCTTTGTGCGGACAGTTTCCCATTGAGTTATTGGTGATCGGAGATCAAACGACTTCTAAGAGTTGGAAACAAAAACTGACGCAGAGTTTGTCGCCGGAGATCGAAATTGTTCAGGTGGACGAGAGGTACAGCAGTTTAGAAGCGAGGGAACGCTACTGGCAAATGTACCCTCCGACGGGACTTTCTCGCTTGATTCCCGAGGGAATGCGGACGCCGCCGAGACCGGTGGACGATATTGTGGCGATCGTCCTAATTCAGAGGTATTTGAACAAAAGTTAGTCAATTTTATAAGCGTTGCCACGGATTCTCTTTGATTGTTAAGGAATCAATATGTTTTGGTGGATATTAAATTTTTAACTTAAATCATGTCCAATCGAGCGATCACAATTTTTGTAGGGGCGGGTTCACCAACAATACCTGCCAATAATTGACAATATTAAAAACCCGCCCCCATCGGCATATTATGGTTAATCGATCGGACATAATATTAAATAAAATACACCCTAAATTTAGTGAATTTATCATTAAATAACAGTTAGTGTTACTTGATGACAGCTTCGGTCAAGATTACCTTACCATTCTGCCGGACTTGTAGCCGTTCGGGGTTAATCGAATAGATAATATTGCCGTTAGTCGCTTCATAAGTTCCGTCATCACCTGTCGTTACTTGCATGACATTGATTTGGGTGCCATTTATTTTACTGAGGCCGCGGTAAAAAATATCGCCTTCCTGGGTTTTGCAAATGTATATAGAAAAGTTGGGCGTTGCGAAAAATTGCACCATTTCGGCCCTCGGACATCCCTCAACTTGAGCAATTTGCAGCGGTTGATTATTGCCCAAAGGGTTGGGTGCGATCGCCTGAACTTTGCCAATCGGTTGATTTAGTGCAGTTGCTTCTGCTGAGGCAGTCAAAAAGCCAATCGCACTAATGCCTGCCATAACTAGAACTACTCCTTTAATGCCCTTAACTCTATCTTTATCAAACATCTTGTCACTCCTGGTTTTAAGTATATAATTATATCTTAAGCGATCTTTGCTGGATATTAATAATATTTAATGTTAGAGGTGAGAGGTGTAGGGAACACGGTATACTGTCGGTTTAAGTAAGGTGCGAACGGTTCACCCTAAACCAGTGAAAATACATAAGTATTTCAATGCGATCGAAGGAAAGCAATCTCTTGCATTTAGGACATTTTTAAGATTTGATGACTTGTTCGCGCCGATCTGAGAAACCGGGTTTCTTCATATATTTGTCCTTAGTAAACCTTTGATTTTCGTAGAAACAAGGTTTCTAGCCTCCCATGCGATCGCCAACTGACTCAGTTACACGGTAATGTTTATTTGCGCTTAGCTATTTAGTGAATAATAAAAAGGGAAACAGAAGATACATTTTTCCTCCCATTTCCCATTTTTTTAATAACCCTCGTCCTGACTGCGAACCTGGTAATTAATTAACTGCGGTTAACTGTTTGTCTTTGATTTCCACAGGCGCGGTTAATGCGTCTTCCAAATCGGCACAGCCGAGTTTTTCCTCCAGAATTGCCATCACTTCGCGGCCGAAATCATGGGAATTACGCTGCCAAGCTTCTAAACAAATTTGTCCGAAAAACGAACCCAAAGGCTCGGGATTCCACAGCAACTTGCGCGCTGTCCAAGGCATCAAACTCATGGGATCGTAACCCGGTTGCAGAATATCCTTTTTAAAGGCGTATTCTTCCAAAATCGTGTGCGGCTGTAACCCGATAAAGAAAATAGCTGGTTCCACTTTATCTGCTCCGAAAATACGCTCTAATTCTCGGTGATAAGCAATAGTTTGCCGGATGGTTTCAAAGGTTTCGTCAATGACGTTAAATGAGTAATTCACGGAAACCACATCGTTGTAACCGGCTGCTTTTAAATCGCGACAATTTTCCAAAACTACTCGCAAGTTGTAGCCCATTCGCATTTTACGAACCAGTTCCTGAGAACCGCTGGTGATGCCGATTTCAAAGTAATTCATCCCCGTTTTTACCATCAAATCGCACAACTCGGGTGTGAGATTGTCCGCACGGATGTAAGCGGCCCAGTGTATGTCGTCCATGCCGGCGGCGATGATTTTTTGCAATAATTCAACTGCATCGTCGATGAATTTGCGTGCGGGGATAAATTGAGCGTCGGTAAACCAGAAATTGCGGATACCTCGATCGTACAATTGCCGCATCTCCGCCACCACCTCATCCGCCGGATTGATCCGCACTTGTTTCCCTTCAATCACCGTATAAATGCAGTAACAGCAATTGTGAGGACAGCCGCGCTTGGTTTGGACTCCCACGTAGAAGTCCATATCCTGTAGATAATAGGAAAATTCCGGCCAAATGGTTTCGATGTAGTTATAGTCGCAAGCGGTTTTCTCGATGTTGGCTGGCTTTTCGTGAATTAGCTTCGCGCGCGGCAGGGTTTCTCCCACCACATAACACCTTTCCTCGGCCAAATCTTCGCCCTTAATCAACTTCTCCAGCAAAGCTTCGCCTTCCCCCACCGAAACCACTGTTCCCGCCGGCAAACTGCGGCCCAACTGCTCGTAAAACACGCTCACAGCACCGCCTCCGACCACTGCACGAGCTTCGGGGCGGTATTTCCGGGCCCGCTTCAATCCGCGCTTGATCAGTCCCAAATTGCGCCAGAGTTCGGTGTAGTAAGACGCTGCTAAACGCAGTCCTCCGAGGGCTCCCCGGAACTTGATCAGCGGATTTTTGGCGTAGTAAAACTCGAAGGCATTTTGCAGCGGATTGCCGCCCCGGCCGCCGACGGGCGCGTAAATTTGAATGTCCCGCCAAGAGAAAACTAGCAGAGTCGGCTTAAACTCGTCTATGCTGGCATCCAAAGCTTTAGCGAAATCCAGGGGGGGTACGGCACCTAAATCGAAAATGCGCTGTTCGACATCGGGAAACAGCTTGTGTACGTGATCCGAAAGATAGACAACTCCGATCGGGAAAATCGGATTGCAAGGGAGGCGAACGTACAGGACTCGGTTTTCTCGGCTTTCCATGATTGCCATATCCTAAAGTGGAACTTTTTCAGCTATGTTAATATTCTTTTAATATAACTTTACAATATGTCTAATTTTCGCAATTTGACATTAAATATTCTTAAATTTTTCTATTTGGTTCCAGCCCGAGCTTGTTGGTGTAGATCGGCGAGAGCAGCAGAAAAAAGCTAATTTTTAAGTCTATACAGCGTATTTTGACTTAAAATCCCAGCGGGGAGTCAAAAATGCGATATTTATCCGATTAAATTTAAATTTAGGTACGATCGGTCTCTCATGTATTAGGGAGTTGGTAGTCGGCTTTACAGTAGGTGGGATCGCCTAGTGTTAGCCTAATAAGATAACTAAAACTTTTAGGCAAGGCTCCCTCAGCAGTTATGGCTCAAATTCTTGACCCCGTACCCTCAGACAGCGACAGCAAGATTCTGTGCTGCTACGTCAACGCCACCAGTCAAATTCAGATTGCTCGTATCACCAACATCCCTAACTGGTACTTTGAACGAGTAGTATTTCCCGGACAGCGCTTAGTGTTTGAAGCGATACGGGCCTCGGCATTGGAAATTCACACCGGCATGATGGCCAGTGCAATTTTGTCCGATAAAATTCCTTGCGATCGCTTGCAGATTAACGAAGGCCCCTATTCAAACCTCAATCCTAGCAGATCCGCAGAGGCAGTTCAGGGCGATCGAACAGCCGTGGCCGGCCGCCCCAAATCCAGAGAAATCTCAGAACCTTTGACTGTACCGGCGCTAACCGCCGTCGATTAATCGCAGTTGTGAGTTTTGAGTTATAAATTGTCAGTGAATTGATAACTCCGCGCTCAAAATTCCAACTTCAGCAAAGCGGTAAAAGCTCAACAGTTAAAAATCAAAGTTTGTGAAATGAATTTTAGATCAAAACTTCCGACTGCATATATTGTCCGGTTTTTCGTATTTTTCTGAGTTTTGTTGGCGGGCTCGACAACTGTGCAAAAATATCCTTAAACAGCTTCTCGAATTTCAGCCATGTCAGCACAACCTCTTGCCTATTCCCCATCTTCTGCCCCAGTATTTGAGCCGGCGGTATTCCGGCTTTCTCCCCTGATTAGAATCACGCTGTTGAGCTTGTACGCAGCCCTGACAATTCCCTTGCCGTTTTTGTCGGAAGTAACGAAAGCACCGGTTTCCCCGGCCGCACTCTGGGCGGCAATTGTTGTCGGGGCTGTGGGGCTGTACGGCGTGCTCAGTGAAAGGGTAATTTTGAGCGAGGAAGGGATTGAAGTCACCTATCCCAAGTGGTTTCCGCGTTTTGTTCGCAAGGGTTGGTCCCTACCTTGGACTGAGGTAAAAGCTCTCAAACCTCGATCGACCGGTCAAGGAGGTTTAGTTTACTATTTTTTGAGTCATTCGGGTGAAGGTTATTTGTTGCCGATGCGCGTGGCTGGATTTGCTAAATTAGTCGGTTTGGTGGAAGCAAAAACAGGTATTGATACTAGAGATGTCCGCCCTTTGTCGCAGCCTTGGATGTATCTTATTTTACTTTTATGTACGCTGCTGTTGCTGTTGGTGGATGCGTGGACTATTGTCACTGCGATCGGGCTTAAAGGTAATCTGTAAGATGATCTCCGGTACAATAATCGCTATAAAGTTGGTAATGAGGACTTCAGTCCTCATAAAACTTGCTCGGACTGAAGTCCTCACTAAGCTTTACTGCATTTAGTTTTTATTTTTGGGGCGGGCTAGGAGCCCCTGCCCACAATAGTTGCCATCAAAATAAGTATAGAGATTAAACGTGTGACAACTTACAAACCTCTTTGATTGTGTTTTTTACAGCGGATACACTCAGCTAAAAAACATTGAGTTAGTTTGCCTTTTTAAAACTCTTAAATTTATTGTGGGCTGGGCATTTTGCCCGACCTCAATATGCAGGTTAAATGTGGAACATCTTATAATCAAACACGCCCAAAAAAGAAAAACCAGGCTTCTTTAAAAAGCCTGGTTTTTGCATATTCTATTGTTTATTTAAGCTACTTAACTTCAGCCGATCCCCGACTGTGAGGTGATTCGTAGCAAACTCCCGAACCTGTATCCGAGACAAAATGACAATCCCAGTAAGAGCGAATAAAGCTCTTCCAAATTGGATCGGTTGACTTGCGATAATAATCGCCCAACACTGGCTTGATGGCTTCCGTTGCTTCCTTCAAGTGATAGTGGGGCATCGTCGAGAAAATGTGGTGGGCTACGTGAGTCCCGATGTCGTGATGGATGGAATTGATGATTCCGTAGTCGCGATCGATCGTAGATAACGCACCTTTCAAGAAATACCAATCATCACCGCGATACCAGGGAATATCGGCTTCTGTGTGGTGGAGGAATGTTACCAAATCCAGCCACATCACGAATACTACATAGGGAACCAAGTAGAATTTCAGCAAAAACAGCCAACCAAACTGATAGGTTAGCGCGCCTAAAAAGCCTACCATCAGTACCAAGGATGCGGAACTGGTCAACACGTCCCATTTTTCGGAAGGACGGAAAAGCGGGCTACCGGGCAGGAAGTGAGAACCTACCCGATCGGGCGAGCGGCGAAATAGATAAATTGGGTAGGCAAATAACATCAAATAAAAGCGTCCTAGCTTTTCGTACCAAGGCATTTGATTGTATTTGCTCTCCGATACCGGATACCAGCTTTCATCGTTATCTAAGCTGCCTGTATTTGCGTGGTGGGTTCTGTGACTAATCCGCCAACCGTGGAAGGGCACGAGAATTGGAGCGTGGGAGAGGTGTCCGATCAGGTTGTTGAGCCATTTGCTCTTAGAAAATGAACCGTGTCCGCAGTCGTGGCCCACTACAAACAATGCCCAAAACATGGTTCCCTGCATCAACCAAAAGATTGGGTAAAAGAGCCAGGAATCGACGGTGTAGGCGATCGCATACAAACCTGCGATAATTCCAATATCTAAAAAGAAGTAAGCCAGAGATCTCCCGGCCGAGGGTTCAAAACAGTGGGCTGGAATGGCTGATTTGATATCACTAAGAGTAAAAGGTAACTCTGTTGTACGAGAGGACGAGCCTTGATTGCTCGGGGGATTGAGAACAGTATTTGATTGCACGAAGTTTCCGATTTTAGCTGACTTGAGAAACCGCATTCCGCCTTGTAACAGTCAATCGATTTGAGATTTTAGATTTTAGATTTTAGATTCACTCCACAGATTAATTTGGGGGCTTAACTAATAACTAATATCTAAATTTTTTGGCTCTCCCGGACTGGAGTCGGGGGGTTGTATCCCTATGCAGGTGAGGTAACATTCAACCTGCAAGGAGCCATATTTTTACTCTGCAAGGGTTTCTAAAGTTCTTTAGTTCGCATGAACAGCCCGTCCGCGATTCTCAAGCAAGTTGGCTTGTGGAATACTTGTGTGGGAAAAATTAGTGCGATCGACCCTGTTATTTGAAAAAATCTCATGTGCCCGTTGTTGGTGCGAAATGCGACTTCTATCTGAGAGTGGACATCTGGAGGAACTACCTCCTGTCTGCAGGTAGCATACACCGCTTCGAGCAATAATTGTGAACGAGAGTGTAGGGAAAGACCCATCGATTTTAGATTCAAGGACAAATCTCAAATCTCAAATCTGCACTCTCAATCTCAAATCCGAGTGTTGGGTTTCACACAAGTTCTACCCAAGCGACTATTCACTACCGTTCACAAATTCTGCAAGAATTGCTAATGCTAAGTTAATTTAACATTACTACACACATTCTGGCAACGACTTACCAGAAAATTTTGAAAATTCATAAATCGCGGAAAGTTACGGGCGATCGCTTTCTCGCTTTTTGATTTTCTAAGTTCCAGCTTTTTCTAATATGAGCTTAGACCGTTTTACCACTTCTGGAACCTCGATCGGATAATCGCCGGTAAAACACGCCGAACAAAAACTCATCGGGTCTTCGTTAGTCGCCTTCAGCATTCCATCCCAACTCAAGAAAGCCAAAGAATCTACCCCAATTTGGGCGCAGATTTCTGCGACTGACTTAGTAGCAGCAATCAACTGATCTTGATTGTCGGTGTCGATCCCGTAGAAACAAGGATGAGTCACCGGCGGCGAGGAGATTCTCATGTGAACTGCGATCGCACCCGCATCCCGCAAGGCTTTGACAATTTTGCGGCTGGTAGTGCCGCGCACGATCGAATCGTCGATAATAATTACTCGCTTTCCTTCCAACACATCTTTGAGAGGGTTGAGTTTCATGCGGATTCCTGACTCCCGCATTGTCTGAGTCGGTTGAATAAAAGTGCGCCCGACGTAGCGGTTTTTAATCAATCCTTCGGCGTAAGGAATGCCGGAAGCTTGAGAAAAGCCGATCGCCGCCGGGATTCCAGAATCGGGAACGCCGATGACTATATCCGCATCAGCCGGAGATTCTGCTGCCAACAAACGCCCGATCCGCAGGCGGTAGCTGTACAAACTTTCACCTTCCATCTGGCTGTCTGGTCGAGCAAAATAGATCATTTCAAAGATGCAAAGTTTGCGCTTCTGCTGCTGGCTCCAGTGGAACGAAGCCATACCTTCCTCTGTAATCCAAACTAATTCTCCCGGTTCTACGTCCCGCAAAAATTCAGCACCGATAATATCCAAGCCGCAAGTTTCCGATGCTAAAACGTACCGTACCGGAGTTGTGGGGAGAGTGCCAATTACCAGCGGGCGGACGCCCTGCGGGTCCCGGACTCCCATCACGCCTTTGGGGGTGGCGATGGTCAAACTAAAGGCTCCTTGGCACATAGCAAAGGCACTGATCGCTGCTTCCAGCCAGCCTTTGCCCTTGTCTACCTCGGAACCGATCGCCACCGCGATCGCCTCTGAATCCGTCGTGCTCACAAACTCGCAATTGCGAGACAGCAACTCTTCCCGCAATTCTTTTGTATTGACAAGATTCCCATTATGTGCTAATGCCAGACTTCCCAAACGAGTTTCGACAACCACAGGCTGAGCGTTGACCACGCGGGACGAGCCGGTAGTAGAGTAGCGAGTGTGGCCTACGGCTAAGTTACCGGGCAAGTGACCTAAACTCGATTCGTTGAAGACTTGGGAAACCAGTCCCATATCTTTGTGCAGGTGTACTTTGTCACCGTCAAAGGTAGCAATCCCTGCTGATTCCTGACCGCGGTGCTGCAAAGCGTACAAACCGAAGTAGGTCAATTTGGCGACATCTTCACCCGGTGCGTAAATACCGAAAACGCCACAAGCTTCCTCGGGCTTGTCGGGTTTGCTAGAATGCTCGTCAGCCGCGAAGGAATGGTTGGGAATCATAGATGGGTGGGTTCCTAATGGGGAGGGTGGGTTAGCGGGACAGTTTCAGCGGTTCGTTCTGTTGGGGAAGATGCCACATAACTTAACACTTTCTTAATCTTGCCACGGATCTGTCATTAATTCCAACTCGTGTAGCATTTCAGACAAAAGCTATGCGGCATTTAATGGCATTGTAGTATCGATCGCCCCCAAATTATATATTAACCTTGATTAAGGGCGGGCGATCGCCCGATCGCGGGGGAACTCCCCAACCCCCCAATGGGACATTGCCCCTACTGCATAAACTTTCGTCCCTAAGAAGCGGAGACTGAGAAATAGGCGATCGTGCCTTGGAAAATAAATTAGAAACTTGCTTGATGGGCTTTTTCAAATATTAGAATGTAAGGGCGATCGAGCTTGACTTTTTCAGGGAATTGACCTACTATATCATCATGGGAATCTGTGCGGCCATGTAAAGTCATTTTGGGGCGCGATCGAGTATTAAGTAATGTCGTATTTTGTAGGCTGCATAGCTATGAGATTTGTGCTCTTACTAGGAGCAATGCCTGCGAGGTCGGCACTTTTCAAGTCTTCTATGCAAAAATGTTTGAAAGGGCGATTCCCTACGGGATAGCTACGCTTCACGGTTGTAGCCGTCATAGAATTATATTTTCTCCGGTACTGTGCGTGTTTGAACCTGGGATAAACTGAATATGATTGCCAAACTGGTCGTATCGGCGGCGGTAAAAGTTACCGCGAACGATTGACTTTTCCATGAAATTGACCTACGATATCATCATGAGAATCTGTGCGGTTATATAAAATATTTTCAACTAAAATTAGTGGCAGAAAATATGGAAACTTTGCTGTTAACCGTCGTAATTATTTTGCAGGTCGTGCTAATCTTTTTAATTCTACAGCGCGAGTACCAGTTGTTGCCAGAAGGTTTGGGTGTCCGTGGAGAATCTCAACTTTCAAAGGCTACAATCCAGAAACAAAGGGCAAGTTCACAAAACTTATGGGATAACCCACCACCAGCATCAGAGGAACTTAAGTTGACTGTTGCTGAATTTAAGGATAAGTATGACAGGAGTGAACCGTGGGATGGAGATTTTGCAGCCTGAAAACTTTTCCTACTCTACAAAAAGAGGAGTTTGACTGTGGAGAGGAGGAAATTAATAATTATCTAAAAAATTTAGTTGAAACGGCTGATGAAGCTGGTTTTTCTAGAACTTTTTTGATGATTCTGGAACCGGGAGATGCAAAGGTTTGTGGATTCTATACTCTTAGTGCCTCGACAATTCCTGTTAAAGAATTGCCAGATGAATACAAGCAACCGCTTCCTTTCCCGATTCCGGCTATCTTGATAGGACAGTTTGCAATCGATCGGGTGTGGCAAGGGCAAGGAATAAGCCGCCTACTTTTGGCAGATGCCTATCGTCGAATTTGCTTGTTATTTGAACAAGAAATTATTGGATTTCAGGCGATTAGGGTTGATACTAGAAACGAGGAGGCAAAAGCATTTTGGTTAAAACAGGGTTTTGTGCCTTTTAGAAAGACTCAGCGTTCTCTATTTCTGCCAGTTCGGACTGTTCTGAGAGAATTATAAATGTATTCATAAAATTAGAAATTCAACCCGCTATCGTCTGGTTTCGTTTGACGTTTGACAAGACGCGGTTTCGACCGCCGAGTCTTTAAAAAAAAGGCCTCGCGGGAGACTACTGTACAGAACCGAAAATCCGAGACTACGGGGAAACCAAAGCCACGCGAAAACCGATGTCCGAGAAACGATCGCCCGCCGAATTGCTAAGACGATACGCACTGCGACAATTCACCGCAGTGTCCTTCCAGGAACCGCCACACCGCACCCGGCGATCGCTTCGATCGTTGTCGGGATGACTGCACCATTCCCACACATTCCCGTGCATATCATACAGTCCAAAAGCATTGGGTGAAAAATTCCCGACATCAGTTGTTTGTTTGCGGTAAAGTCCCTTCGCTGCCGAAGCGTAGGGATTATTGCCATTATAATTAACTAAATCTGGGGTAATTGTTTCGCCAAAATAGAAAGGTGTTTTAGTTCCGGCGCGGCAAGCATATTCCCATTCCGCTTCTGAAGGTAAGCGATAAGTCTTGCCTGTTTTTTTAGAAAGCCGCTTGCAGAATTCCACAGCGTCATTCCAGCTTACTTTTTCGACAGGCAGTTTCGCACCTTTGAACTCAGAAGGGTTATTTCCCATCACCGCTTGGTATTGTTCTTGAGTAATCTCATATTTACCCATAAAAAAAGCAGGGATATTCACGGTACGCTGCGGCCCTTCATAGCTACTTCGTCCGGCTTCCGTATCGGGCGAACCCATCACAAAGCTGCCGCCAGGAATTGCTACCATTTCTAGAGTAATACCATTCCCCATATTTTCTATCAAAGCCTGTGCTTTTCCTTGACGGCGGTTGGCGATTTGCCCCGTTGAGTTGACTGTCACTGCTTCAAAAGTAAAGCTTTTTAAAGCATTGGAAGATGGCTTAGGTTTTGGAGTTTCTGGTGCGGGTTTTGGAGATGGTTTTGGCGATGGTTTTGGCGATGGACTTTCTGCTACAGATTGTGGAGATGGTTTTGGCGATGAACTTTTGGCTGTAGTTTTTGGAGATGATTTTTGAGCTGATGATTTAGGAGATGGCGCATCCTTGTTGGATGAAGGGGGAAGATTTGGTGAAGATGAAGAAGATTTGTTGTTCAACAAACTTTGACTCAGCAGGGCTAATGCAAATCCTCCCCCAGCAAAACCCGCTAATTGCAATAAACCTCGCCTTGTTGTCTTAGTTGGTAACGGCAAAGAGTGCTGTGGAATCACAGGAATTGTGGGATTTGGTGTCGGTGCGGGAGTTTGTCTTGACTGACGTTGAAAATCTCTTAAAACTTCCTCTGCTGATTGATAGCGCTGCTGAATATCTTTTGCCAACAACTTAGATAAAATCAATTCCAATCCCTTGTCTATGGGACTTTTCAAATGTTGCTGCCAATTTCCAGTCCAGCTATAACCGTGTTCCGTCCACAAACCATAAGGATGTACCCCCGTCAATAGATGAAAAGCCGTCGCCCCCAAGCTAAACAAATCGCTTGCTGCATAAGCTTCACCCCCTTGCATTTGTTCAAGCGGTGCATAACCGTGCGAACCAATTTGCGTTCCCTGTCGCGACATCACTGTTACCGACAACTGTTTGGAAACTCCGAAATCAATCAGCATTAACACACCGTCGCTGCGACGGCGCATAATATTCTCTGGCTTGATATCTCGGTGAATGATTTTTTGTTCGTGAATAAACTTGAGAACAGGTAGGAGTTCTAGTAACAGTTGCTTAACTTGGCTTTCTTGCCAAATTCCCTGCTTTTGCAAAAGCTTTAACAAATTATCCCCATCGACAAACTGCTGTACGAGATACAAATATTTGTTGTCTTCAAAATAGGCATCAAGTGACGGAATTTGGGGATGTTGTCCTAGCTGTTGCAGTTGTCTGGCTTCTTGCTGAAATAGTTCTACCGCTTTGTTAATCGCCCAAGTTCCCTGGACATTTGGTGCTAATTGTTTAACGACACAGCGTTGATTTAGTCGATCGATATCTTCTGCTAAATAAGTTCTGCCGAAGCCACCTTGACCGAGGAGTTCGATCGTGCGGAAACGATGTCGCAGGAGGGGTACGAGTTCCAGGCCGCAACTGATGCAATATGTTTGTCCGTCGGGGTTTTGAGGGTTTGGGCAGTCGGGATTGATGCAGCAAATCATTTATTTTATGAATGATATTGTTCGTATTATATAGGACTTACGCATGGGGCCCTGAAACTGGTTTTTTTTATGAAAATACTTCGTTCGATCTCGCACACTCGGTAAAAAACCCGGTTATCAAGGCGGAGTGCATCCAGTAGTCTAATTTGTAGGGTGGGGATATGTGAGATTTGCATCTTACTTGGAGATTGTAGATGGCGACGCGCCCTAAAGCTTCAACCCACGCACCATCAGGTTTTCGTTGGTGTAGACGCGGTTTCAACCGCCGATTCCAATTCTTGAAAAATTTTGTAACTACCGCAAACTACTTCGATACAAATATCCCCTTCCAGCCGAAAGTAGAAAAGAGCCGAAGAACCTGTCTCAATCAAACCTGCTTGATTTTGAAAAGGATAGGACAAACCCGATAAAATTTGACTCTTATCTTCTGTCAATTGTCTTAATTCTGCGTTACCCACCCAGAAGCAAGACTCTTCGGAGTCGGAGTTGACTGGTTGAGAAATTACCTGATGAACGAGTTGATAGAATTCTATGGAAGTGTCATAAATCCCGGTTCCGAATGTAAAGTCTAAGCGCAAGGTTAAAGGTTGGGGGATTAGAGTAATGCCTGCGAGGTCGGCACTTTTCAAGTCTTCTATGCAAAAATGTTTTAAAGGGCGATCGGCTATAGCAGTCATAGAATTATATTTTCTCCGGTACTGTGCGTGTTTGAACCTGGGATAAACTGAATATGATTGCCAAACTGGTCATATCGGCGGCGGTAACTTTTACCGCGATCGTTTTTAATTTTAGGCCCGGTTCGGACAATTTCACCAGCGGGTCTAATATGAATTAAACTGCCATCAGGATGCTCGAATGTTTCATATCCACCCTCTGTTTTAGTTTTGAAGACAAAGCCGCTGTCTGCTATAATTACCAGAGCTTCTGACTTGGTTTTTGCCGTTAAATTAGGCAACTGCTGAGATGCTACATTCATCGCTGCTGTCGGTCAAGTTTCTGCACCAAATGAGCGCGTTTTTGTTCCCACCAATCATCGGTAATTTCTATAGAATTGCCACTATCCAAACCAGCCAACAATAACGACTCAACCCGCGCGGCTCTTGCTTGTTCTTGGCGAATTAGGTGCAAGATGTATTCGGCTGCATTATTGTAGCCTTTGATTGCGACTTGTTCGTTAATAAATTTTTGAATTGAATCGGGAAGAGGAAGATTGAGGGTCATATTTTTTGTCCTTCCTGATGTGTGACTTTGGCATATTTTAACGAAAATAAACCAGGTTTGATCGATTTCCGTTATTGTAGGGTGCGTCGCTGCGAGATTTTAGATGTTATTTACAAATTTGAGATGGCGATGCACCGGGCTGACTCTCGCGGTGCGTCGCTGCGAGATTGTCGATTTGATTTGTAGATTGTTGCGGGCGACGTACCCTACCACTTAGCTCGCGGGAGACTACAGCACAGAAAGAAAAACCGGAGACTACGCAGAAACCAGAGCAACGCGAAAACCGAAGCGACTGTCGCGATAGCCCGCCGAACTCCAGCTACGATGGGCACTGCGGCAATTGACCGCATTGTCGCTCCAGGAACCGCCACGCCGCACCCGGTTATTATCTGTTCCAGTTTCCCAAGAACTTCCATCAGTCGGTGCGCCGTTATAATTATCGTGCCATTTATCGCTGCACCATTCCCAAACATTGCCGTGCATATCATATAAACCAAACGAATTCGGCCCAAAACTTCCCACATCCGTTGTTTGTATGCGGTAAAGTCCTTTCGGCGCACCACCGTAGGGATTATTCACATCATAATTAACTAAATCCGGCGTAATCGTGTCGCCAAAATAGAAAGGCGTTGTAGTTCCGGCGCGACAAGCATATTCCCATTCGGCTTCCGAAGGTAAGCGATAAATCTTGCCGGTTTTTTGAGAAATTTTCTGGCAGAATTCCAGAGCATTATTCCAGCTTACTTGTTCTACAGGACGTTTCAAACCTTTGATCTCAGAAGGGTTATTCCCCATCACTACTTCCCACTGTTCTTGAGTAATGGGATATTTACCCATAAAAAAAGGAGAGATATTAACAGTACGCTGCGGCCCTTCATTGTTACTTCGCCCTGCTTCCGTAGTGGGGGAACCCATCACGAAACTGCCACCAGGAATTGCTACCATATCTAAGATTGCACCGCTACCTAAATTTTCACTATAAAATTGTGCTTGACAGCGTTGACGGCTACTTATATTACCCCGCACCTCAACTGTCACCGGGTCAAAGTCAAACCTTTTTAAAGTCTGTATAAAATTTGGTGTTGACTGACGTTGAAAATCTATTAAAACTTCCTCTGCTGATTGATAGCGCTGCTGGATATCTTTTGCCAACAACTTAGATAAAACCAATTCCAATTCCTTGTCTATGGGAATTTTCAAATGTTGCTGCCAATTTGCAGTCCAACTATAACCATGTTCCACCCACAAACTAAAAGGATATACCCCCGTCAGTAGATGAAAAGCCGTCGCCCCCAAGCTAAATAAATCGCTGGCTGGATAAGCTTCACCTCCTTGCATTTGTTCAAGCGGTGCATAACCATCCGAACCAATTTGTGTTCCCTGTCGCGACATCACTGTTACCGACAACTGTTTGGAAACTCCGAAATCAATCAGCATTAACACACCGTCGCTGCGACGGCGCATAATATTCTCTGGCTTGATATCTCGGTGAATGATTTTTTGTTCGTGAATAAATTTGAGAACAGGTAGGAGTTCTAGTAACAGTTGCTTAACTTGGCTTTCTTGCCAAATTCCCTGATTTTGGCAAAGCGTCAACAAATTATCCCCATCGACAAACTGCTGTACGAGATACAAATATTTGTTGTCTTCAAAATAGGCATCAAGTGACGGAATTTGGGGATGTTCTCCTAGCTGTTGCAGTTGTCTGGCTTCTTGCTGAAATAATTCTACCGCTTTGCTAATCGCCCAAGTTCCCTGGACATTTGGTGCTAATTGTTTAACGACACAGCGTTGATTTAGTTTATCAATATCTTCTGCTAAATAAGTTCTGCCGAAGCCACCTTGACCGAGGAGTTCGATCGTGCGGAAACGATTTCGCAGGATGGGCACGAGTTCCAGGCCACAACTGATGCAATATGTTTGTCCGTCGGGGTTTTGAGGGTTTGGGCAGTCGGGATTGATGCAGCAAATCATTTATTTTATGAATGATATTGTTCGTATTATATAGTGTCTAAGAACCCCGACTTCTGTCATAGGTTTTTCTAAGAATCGTGAATTTTGTAAGAAGTTGGGGTTCTAGGGTGTGTTTTAAACCCCGAGATCCCCCCGGCGCCAAGGGCGGGCACGGGGGCACCGCCCCTACGAAGGGGGGGACAAGAGTATTCAAAGTCAGCCCCTACTCCCCTTTTTAAGGGGGATTTAGGGGTATCGAAACTTCAGGTTGTCAAACAGATGCAATCCGACGCTCGATCGCATTATAGAACCGATCGCCCATCTCACCCATCGCCACCTCAATTAACACTTGATTATCAGCACTCACAACCCGCAAAGGTGAGTCAGCCCCGCCAACTAAACCGATTTTATGCCACATTTTAGTCAAATGTTCTTGCAGGTAAGACTCCCAAACTTCTTGATTTTTCGGTGCGACTGAAACTACAATGCAGTTGCCCATTTCACCAAACAAAACTTCATCCCAGCGGCCGACCTTTTCCGAATTCAAACTGAGATAAATTTCTGCACCCATTTTAGCAGAAATACAGCATTCTGCGAGGGCGATCGCAATTCCACCTTCCGCACAATCATGGGCAGAACCTACCCAACCTTGCTGAATTCCATCGCGACAAACCGATTGCACTTTTCTTTCTAACTCAAAATCTATCCTTGGCGGTTTCCCAGCGACAATCCCGTGAATTGCCGCTAAATATTCCGAACCTCCGAGAGTAGGAGAAGTTTCGATTTTTGAGCTTTCCGATGGAAGTTCTGAGTTTGGGGATGATTCACCAATCCCCAGCACATAAATTAAATCACCTTTCTTTAGCCAAGCTTGGCCGCAAATCTTCTTCAAATCGGGAATTAACCCCACCATTCCGATTACCGGAGTTGGATAAATTGGTTGAGGATTTCCCTCAGCATCAACCGTTTCATTGTAAAGAGAAACATTGCCGCCAGTAACAGGCGTTCCCAACTCCCGACAAGCATCAGCAATCCCGCGACAAGCTGAGGCTAACTGCCAATATCCTACAGGCTTTTCGGGACTGCCAAAATTCAAATTATCAGTAACTGCCAGAGGTTCAGCGCCCACACAGCTTAAATTTCTCGCTGCTTCCGCTACGACTGCTTTTGCACCTTCATAAGGATCGAGATAAACATAACGAGAATTGCAATCAACCGTTGCAGCAACTCCAGGAATCATCCCCAGGGGCGCTTCCTTCTTGCTAAGGGGGGGAGAAACTTTTGGAGTTTCCCTACCTTGTGCCTTTGTAACTAGAGGAATTACCTCTTCTTCCTGTTTGATTTCGGAAGCTAGAGAAACAGCATTTTCTCTCAGTAGATCCCCCTTAGCAAGGGGGTGTACTTCTACCCCTTCAGCAAGGGAAGATTGGCAGGGTTCTAGCGGACGCAATCTGACAACGGCAGCATCAGCGCCTCCCGGTAAAACAACAGTATTGTTTTGCACTTGATGGTCGTATTGGCGATAAACCCAGCGTTTAGAAGCGATGGTGGGAGTATCTAAAAGCGTCAGCAAAATCTGATTCCAAGTTTGGAAATTACCGTTAATTTCGATACCTGTAACTGTGGACTGTGGCAGGGAATCGGCCGTCCATTCCCATGCTTCTTTAGCATATTCTGGCGGTTCTGTCAACAGTTCTCGGTGATAAATTGGCGTGTTATCGGCCAAAGCAGTCGCGGTAATTTCGGCAGCGATTTCGCCTTTAAAGAGAATTCGGACGATCGGCTTTTCGATAACTGTCCCCGCTACTACCGCGTGCAATCCCCAGCGGTGGAAAATATCGATTAATTCCTGTTCGCGTCCTTTTTGGGCAACAAATAACATCCGTTCTTGGGATTCCGAAAGCAGGTATTCGTAGGGAACCATACCGCTTTCTCGAACGGGAACTTTGTCTAAATCGAATTCAATGCCGACGCCGCCTTTGGCTGCCATTTCTGATGTGGAACAGGTGATTCCGGCTGCACCCATATCTTGGGCGGCGACGACTGCACCGGTTTTGAATGCTTCTAAACAAGCTTCAATTAAGGATTTTTCTAAAAATGGATCTCCTACTTGGACGGCGGGGCGATCGTCCATTGATTTGTCGGTCAATTCTGCACTGGCAAAACTTGCTCCTCCCATGCCATCTCGCCCGGTAGTTGAACCGACATAAAGCACGGGATTTCCGATGCCCGATGCCCCGGATTTGACGATTTCTTGAGTTTCCATTAAACCCAAGGCCATGACGTTAACTAATGGGTTGCCGGAATAAGCAGGATCGAAGTAAACTTCGCCGCCAACTGTGGGTACTCCGATGCAATTTCCATAGTGACTTATTCCTGATACTACGCCTTTGAACAATCTCTGAGTTTTAGGGTCGTCTAAATTGCCGAAACGCAGGGAATTTAAAAGTGCGATCGGGCGTGCACCCATTGTGAAGATATCGCGGAGAATCCCGCCGACACCGGTTGCTGCACCTTGGAAGGGTTCGACTGCTGAGGGGTGGTTGTGGGATTCAATTTTGAAGGCGAGTTGCAAGCCGTATCCCAAGTCTACGACGCCGGCATTTTCTCCAGGCCCGACGAGAATTCGATCGCCCTCTGTGGGAAACTGTTTTAATAGCGGCCGCGAATTTTTGTAACAGCAGTGTTCGCTCCACATAACGCCGAACATTCCCAATTCAGCTTTATTAGGATGGCGACCGAGACGGTGAACGATTTCTTCATATTCTTCAGGTGTGAGTCTTTCACCGGCAATTTGTTCGGGGGAAAATGGGGATTCGGAGATGGGAGACATGGAAACTCGTTATAAACCACAGGCTTTATTCTAAATGCCCTGTGCTTGGTTAATCTAAAATCTCTAATCTAAAATCTAAAATCCCAGCCCTTTGCTTGGTTAATCTAAAATCTCAAATCTAAAATCTAAAATCGAATGACTTTACCTCGAAATCTCAATTTTGCCAACCAAAACTTGCGGAACCGTTCTTTTAAAGGGCTTGACTTGTCAGGGGCGAATTTCAGCGGTTGCGACATTCGAGGCTGCAATTTCACCGGGGCGATTTTGAGGGGGGCAAATTTTCAGGGTGTCAGAACCGGACAAAGCCGCAGGCGGGTGAGAAATTTGATTGCTAGGGCTGGGGTGACAGCGGTGACAGTGACGGCGGCTGGGGCTTTGACTGGACTGATTGCCGGGGCAGATGCGGGGGCTGTGGCGGTGGCCGGAACGGCTGCTACGGCGATTGCTGCGACTCGGGGCGAGGCGGGAATTGTGGCGGGGGCTGTGGCTGGGGCTGCTGCTGCGATCGGGGCTAGCGGTATTGTGACCTTTTTGGGCGGAGATACTATCAGGGGAATTGTCTTATTTTTGGTTTCTGGGGTAATTCTTGGGTTAACTGCGATCGGCTTTTTTATCGCTGTTGAAGAAATAGAAAAATTGTCGGTAACGTCGTTTAGAAAGGCTGATTTAACTGATGCTGTATTCGATCCGGGGGCGGTTCTAGATGCAGATTTTTCCGATGCGCGAGGAGTGCCGTGGTAGACTGCACAATTACTGATTTTTTTGATTTTTTACCGAAAGCATCCAGGATACCCGCCACGTGATTCATCCGTGGAAAAATAAAAAACCTGTATCCGATGAAACTTGCCGAACGTATTTATTTCGCGCAAGTGAATGCTTCAATTCTAAAATCTCAAATCTCAAATCTCAAATCGATTGACAATCAAGCATCCAGGATACCCGCCACGTGATTCATCCGTGGAAAAATAAAAAACCTATATCCGATGAAACTTGCCGAACGTATTTATTTCGCGCAAGTGAATGCTTCAATTCTAAAATCTAAAATCTAAAATCTAAAATCTAAAATCGATTGACCCATTCCCGGAATTCTCGCACTGCTGCGCTTGCGCCTGTAGTTTGAGTGCGATCGATAAATTCGTCAACTTTTGCAGTCGGTAGCATCGGGAAAGCCCGGGAAAAATTGCACTCGGCATATTCGCCATTTTGCAAGTGATAAAACTTGATGTTTCGTCCGTCGTACCGCCAAATTTCTGGTACGCCTAAATCTGCATATAAATCGAATTGATTTAAGGAACTGCTGGTAATATCAATTTCCAGTGCTAAATCTGGCGGCGGATCTCGAGCAAAGTCTAATTCTGTTCTCCCTCTGACCAGTGCTTCATTCTGGATATAATAGCATGAATCTGGTTCTTTTCCCGCTGCTTTTTGGCGTTTTTTAATCGTCATCGAGCCAAAGGGGTTGTACTCCAGATTGAGTTTTTCTATGAGAGTTACAATTAAGCGATCGATCAGTCTGTTGCGATTTTCATGTTCCGGTAGCGGCACCATAATTTCTAATTGACCTTGATGATAGGCAATTCTGGCGGAACGTTTGTTGCCCAGTTCCCCTAGCAGGCTTTCATATAACTGCCAACTGATATTGGGGAGTAAAACTCGCTGTTCGGGGGGCGTTGATATTGTTAGCATTTTACTTGGGTTTTAAAGCTTGAGTATATTTTAGTTGATCTTTTTGTTTTGCGAACTGAACAAAAAGTCTCGGCCGACAGCTACGGTCATGCGCTACTGTAGTTAATAATAGACTGTGGTCATTAGTCCTTGTTGTATGAAGCTGCGATCGTTCTTTTCTTTCCTCATTGCTGGCGTCTTGGCACTCTTAGGCTTGAGTGCCGGCGGTTTTTACTGGCTGACAACTCAAACTCCCCTGAATTTACTCAACGGCGGGCCGACAACTACTCCGGCTGCGGCTGTGTTTGTCTCGAAACAAGCACCTTTGTTAGCTTCAATGCTGGTAAATCCCGATCGCCTCGAAGCATTGCGGCAAGTTTTTGCCACTCCCGAAGAAAGAAGTCGATCGCACGCGGAATTTGAGCAAATTAAAAAAAGTCTCCTCGCAAATACAAACCTGGATTACAGTCGAGATATCCAACCTTGGATAGGTGACGAAATTACTCTCGCCGTCACAACGCCAGATTTGGATGGCGACAGCAGCAACGGCAAAGAAACCGGGTTTTTGCTGGCGGTTTCCTCCCAAAAGGTCGATCGCAGCCAACAATTTCTCGACTCGTACTGGCGAAAACAATCTCGTGCCGATAAAACAGTTCGTTCGGAACTATATAAAGGGGTGAAAATTAATTATAAACAAGCACCAATAGCCAAGAAAAAATCTGCTTCGCTTTCGCCTTTTAACCCGTTGTCTCTGCCGAATTCAAAGTTGCCATCTAGCTTCGCAACCGCAGCCATCGGCGGTAATTTAAATTCTGAGAAAAACCAAAATTTTGTGTTATTTGCCAACAGTCCGAATGTGATTCGAGAGGCAATTAATAACGTTGAATTAGCCAACCTAAATCTCAACAATGCCCCGGAATATCAAAAAGCTTTGCAGGAGCTAACTCAAGGCAGAATCGCTTTAGCATTTGTCAATCTCCCGCAGTCAGCAACCGAGCAAAATCCCCAAGTTTCTCTTAATTCTCTCGCAGTTGCTGTCGGAGTCAACCGACGGGGATTGCTGGCTCAAACTGCTTTAGTGACATCGCGAGAAAACACAGCTTCTCCAACACTCTCCGAACCAGTGCAAGCCTTGCAGTACATTCCCTCAGCCAGTCCTTTCGCGGTCGCCAGCACCGATTTAAGGAATTTTTGGGCTGATTTGTCATCTGCGGTGTCAGCTAACGCTGAAGTCTCAAATTTAGTCGATCGCACCCTGGCAGACATTCAGCAACTTTGGGGCGTCAACCTGCCGCAGGATATATTTGACTGGGTACAAGGAGAATACGCTTTAGCAGTGCTTCCGAATTCGTCAAATAGTGCCGATTGGATTTTTGCCGCCGAACACTCTGCTGATTCCCAAAAAGCGATCGACAAACTCGATGAAATTGCCCGCAGCAAAGAATACAGCATCGGCAGCTTCACTCTCAGAAACCAGAAAATTACCGCTTGGACGCAGTTGACAACGAACCAAAATTATGGGACAGAAAATAAGAGAAAAACTGCGATCGAAACCGAGGCAAAAGGAGTCCGAGCCACCCTCGGCAAATACGAAATTTTCACCACATCAGTAGAAGCAATGGACGCAGCACTAGAAGCAGCCGCAACAGGCTCTTTAGTTGCCAATCAAGATTTTCAAACCAGCATTGAACCGCTACCGCCATCTAACGACGGCTATTTTTATTTAGACTGGCCCTCCAGCAGGAGAATTTGGGAAAAACAAATCCCGCTGTTGAGGTTAATTGAACTTTCGGCAAGACCATTGTTCGACCACTTGCGATCGCTCACGGTCACCAGTACGGGAGAAATAACAGGAATTCGCAAAGCTACTATATTTATGCGGCTGAATTAGTCAGTAGTCAGCAGTCATTAGTCAGCAGTCATTGGTTAGGAGGAAGAAGGAAGGAGGAAGAAGGAAGGAGGAAGAAGGAAGAAACTATGCCCAATTCCCTATGCCCAATTCCCAATTCCCCATTCCCAATAACTAAGGACTAATCACTACTGACTGCTTCACCTTTTTCGGTTGCCCAAAATAAGCTTGAAATACCTCTTTGGCGATCGGGGCCGCGGCAACAGAACCAAAACCGCCATTTTCCACAACCACGGCGATCGCAATTTCCGGCTTGTCAGCAGGCCCGAAGCCCACATACAAAGAGTGATCCTGCTGTCCGATGACCTCCGAAGTCCCTGTTTTGCCCCCCGTCAGCGGAATCGAACCGTCATTCATCCCCTGTCCAGTACCCTCGGCAACTACCGCGATCAGTCCTTCCTTAACCACCTGAAGTGTCGAAGGTTTTATCCCGATCTTTACCCGTTGAGTCTGGGGTGTGCCGGTCATAGAAGTCAAAAGATGAGGCTTCACCCGATAGCCCCCATTAGCGATCGAACTCACCATCACCGCCGCCTCCAAAGGAGTCACCAACACCAACCCCTGACCGATGGACATCGTTACCGTATCACCCGCATACCAAGGTTCTTTATAAATTTTCTCCTTCTCCTCCGGCGTCGGGATTTGACCGTGAGCGCCGCCGCCTAGCCCCAAAAGCTTCAAATCCGTATCCTTGCCAATTCCCAAGCGGTGTCCCCACTTAGAAATTTGCTCCGGCCCCGTACTCATCCCCACTTGATAAAAAAACGTATTGCTGCTGAAAGCCAAAGCCTCCCGAAAGCCGATGTCGCCGTAACCGCCGCTGTGTTCGTTAAAATCAATTCCCCCCACAGTAATGTAAGACGAAGTACCCAGAATTGAGTCCGGCGAAAATTTGCCCGACTCCAGGCCCGCGACGGAAGTCACAATTTTAAAGGTGCTGCCGGGGGGGTAGCCTTGCATGGCCCGATTCAAAAATGGATCTTCCTGGTCTTGAAGAGTTTCCCACTCATCCTTAGTGATTTTTCGCGTAAACAGATTGGGGTCAAAAGTCGGGTGGCTGGCCATAACTAATACCGCCCCGGTTTTGACATCCAGCGCCACTACTGCTCCCCGGCGGTTCCCCAGGGCTTTTTCGGCTGCTTTTTGCATGGACAAGTCTATGGTTAGCTGCACCGCCTCACCGGGTTTGGGCGGTGTCTCTCCCATCAGCCGCAATTCTTGATTTTGGGCATTTACCTCGATCAGCCGATCGCCCCAAACTCCGGCAATTTTCTTGTTAGAGCTCGCTTCTATGCCCATTTGACCGACAATCATCCCCATCGGATATTCGGGATGAGCTTTCAAGTCTGCTGCGGTAGCTTCGCCAATATATCCGAGAACGTGAGCCGCCAAACTGCCTTCGGGATAGTAGCGGTTCGCTTCTGGCCGCACTTCCACTCCCCGCATTTGTCCCACCTGTTCTGCTAGCGGCACAAACACCTCTGGCGGCATTGCTTGCTTGAGCCGCACCGGTCTGTAGGATAGAGGATCGACCTCTTTTAATTTTTTTAAAATTTCTTTGACCGGGATTTTAACCAGCGGACTCAACTTTTCTGCTGTCGCTTTCCACTCTTCCGGCGTTTGTTCTTTCGGCCACAAATATACCGATCGAGCTAAATTGTTTGCCGCTAGCAACTTGCCTGTGCGATCGATAATATGTCCGCGATTCGCAGGCATTGGCACTAGGCGAACGCGATTGTTTTCGGCTCGTTCTCGGTTTTGCTTCCCTTGTATCAGTTGCAATTCCACCAGCCTACTAGCGTGCAGCCCCAGCAAACCTGTTGCCACCAGCATGAACACGATCGCCCGGTGTATCGGGCGATCCTGTTTTTTAGGAGTTTCCCCCAGGGTTTTGTCAGAAGAGTGAAATGCTGAGATTGAATAAACTTGTCGTTGCATCATTCTATAGGTAGATGTCAAATCCTAGATTTTAGATTCTTGATTGTCAATTGTGAAGTATACATCATCAAACCGGGGCCGCTCGGCCCTTGACCATTGGGGGAAGCGGAATAATTGATCGTTAACTTTTGACCGATCGCTAATAACTCATGACTGCTTGCTAATCCCCCAAGCACCAAGAAATAGCCAGAAAAATCAAGGCCAGGCTCAGCCAATTAGGGAGGTGAAGCCAGCCGGATAGACCTATAGGTAACAATACCAAGGCCTGTGTCAATAGGGAGCCGATCGCCAACAGCAAGGCTAAAAGTATCAAATTGATCATCTTGACACCGTACAATTTCGGACATGAGTCGATCGCCTGTGGCAGAAATCCGAGTGGCACAAGCGAGCGCGATCGTACAGGGATTGTCCTGATAGACATAAGGAAGAGAAGCCAGGAGGTTTTGAACTAAATTAAAAAAAATTATTTTTCCTCCCCAGTTTGAATTCTTAGGGGCTGCGATGGGTAAATTCTGAGTTGTGATTTTAAGTTGTGACCGAGGAGTATTGCCATGTTGTTTAATCAGGGAGCCAATTTCAAAAACGGTGCGCTTTTGGCTGCGATCGCCGCGATCGCCGCCCTACCAGTTTTAGCAGAAACAGTCAATTTCGGCACTTTAACTTTATCGCGAGGTTTTGCAGCCCCAACAGCAGTTTTGAGAGGTTCCACAGGCGGATCGTACTCTCTATCTGCCATAGCCAATGCCGATCGCCACAAAAACAAATGTTTGGGTTTTGCCACCCCAACTCCCGACCACATCCTAGTCTTGCAGGAAAACTTTTCAAAACTCACACTCCAAGTCAACAGCGGAGGCAAAGACACAACCTTACTCGTACAAGGCCCCGGTAATGCGGTGCGCTGCGGAGACGATATAGGTCAGAATAAAGATGCTGCCATATTAGATTCAGACTGGCAAGCAGGCTCTTACAGAATTTGGGTAGGTACTCTCGAACCCGGAGTCAAGTCTAACTATACAATCTCAGTACAGGAATAGAACGCAGCGGCGCTGTTGGATGGTGACATTGACACTCTCCTGGCTAAAGCCGAGGAGATTCTTGATTCGCAGAATCGACTTGCCGATGCAGAATTACTTCAACATCGGTAGCGGTCAATTCTCCACAAGCGTTCGGATCTAAGATCCAAGTTCCGACGTGCCCCGCCGTACTCAATCCCCGACTTAGGATATTTTTAGCTGCGTTCCAGTCACGATCTAATACGCATCCACACCGACAAGCGTGGGTTCGCGTTGAGAGACTTTTCTTAACAATTGTTCCGCAACTAGAGCATTCTTGACTTGTTCCGTTAGCTGGTACGGCAATCGTAATTCTTCCGAATACTTTGCCAAAATATTCCAGCCAAATTCGGAACATATACCAAGAAGCGTCGTTAATCGATTTTGCCAGACAGTGATTCTTCACCATATTTTTAATCCTCAAATCTTCGTAGACTACACAGTCGTTAGACTGGATGACGCATCTTGCCAACTTCACGGCAAAATCTTTACGCTGTCTGCTTATTTTGAGGTGGCGCTTTCCTAGAATCGCTCTAGCTTTTTTTCTGTTTTGCGAACCCTTGACTCGTTTTGAAACTCGTTTTTGGGATTTCTTCAACCTGCGTTCTCCCTTGCGGAGGAAACGCGGGTTATCAACTGCAATACCATTTGAGTCAGTGTAAAACTCTTTAAGTCCTACATCTAACCCGATGGCGTTACCCGTGATTTCAATCTTTTCAGAACGGTCAACTTGAATGCAAAACTGGACATAATATCCGTCTGCCCGTCTCACCAAGCGTACTCGTTTGATTTGACTGCGCTGGTAGAAATGTAAGTCGCGCGTTCCTTTTAACTTGAGCTTTCCGATTCCTTTTTTATCGGTAAAAGTGATTGATTTCCGGTCGTCTGCCAGACGCCAGCCCGTAGTCTTGTATTCGACGGAGCGGTTGTGTTTCTGGAATTGCGGGAATCCTTTTTTTCCTGGGACTTTCTTTTTGCAGTTGTCGTAAAATCGTGAAATCGCCGACCACGCTCTTTCTGAACTCGATTGTCTGGCCATGCTGTTTAAGTCGTCGCCAAACGGGAATTCCTTCGCTAGAATGGCGCTGTATTTATTCAAGTCGTATTTGTTGACTTTTTCGTTTTCCATCCAAAAGCGCAATGCTTTGTTGCGGATGAACTGCACCGTTCTAATTGCTTCGTCTACAGCTTCAAATTGCTGCTTTTTACCGTATGCTTTCAACTCGAAAACTAGCATGACTTCGACCCTCATCACGATAGGTTTATGCTAGCAGCGTTGGCTTAACCCGGTTCTCATTGTTCACAAAGATTTACATAGTTGTAATTTACAGTACATACAATTCAGAAATCTCATGAAAAATACTGGGAGGCTAAAGCCTCCTTACCCCTTTCATCCCCGGACTGAAGTCGCGGGGTTTTCAGGGTGTTCTTTATAAAATACAGTCAAATTCTACCCCCATCTCCCCATCTCCGAGTGTTCCGCGGCCCCAATCTTCCACTCTCTTAATCTCCCACTACCCAATCTCCCGACCGACCTCTCACTTCCCCATCCAGTAAAATGTAAAATCGAAAGTAGCGTGTTTAACCAAAATAGGTAACTCCGAAAGTGCTAAAGACTCTTAGAGCTGACTTCAGTATAATTTTCGATCGCGACCCTGCCGCTCGCAACTGGCTGGAAGTTTTGTTTTGCTACCCCGGTCTTCAGGCCCTAGTGCTGCACCGCCTCGCACACTGGCTTTATGTGTTGGGACTTCCCTTCATCCCCCGCTTGATTTCCCACATTGCTCGCTTTTTGACCGGAATTGAAATCCACCCAGGGGCAACCATCGGCAAAAGCGTATTCATCGACCACGGTATGGGGGTTGTAATCGGCGAAACAGCGATTATCGGCGATTTTGCCCTAATTTACCAAGGTGTCACCCTCGGCGGCACAGGCAAGGAAAGCGGCAAGCGTCACCCTACCGTCGGCGAAAATGTAGTTGTAGGTGCAGGCGCCAAGGTACTCGGCAATTTGCTAATTGGCAACAACGTCCGCATCGGCGCCGGTTCCGTCGTGCTCCGGGACGTACCATCTGACTGTACAGTGGTAGGGATTCCCGGCCGCATCGTCTATCGATCGGGAGTGCGCGTCAATCCCCTAGAACACGGCAGTTTGCCGGATTCGGAAGCTGTGGTAATTCGCTCTTTGCTCGATCGTATCGAATCCCTCGAACAGCAAGTAAAAAGTTTGCTTCCTCAACCATCTGTCTCCTTAACTTCTGTTCCCAATTCCCACAATTTCCACTCAGTATCAGAAGCTTTAAACCAAGCCAGCAATGTAGCCTTAGCCGAAAAAACGCAGCTAGTTACAACCCCTAGCTGCCAGTTAAAAGATAAAGCAATTCAAGAATTTTTAGACGGCAGCGGCATCTAAAATTTGAATTGGGCATAGGGCATAGGTCTCCGTGGGAATTGGCAATTGGGTCTGGAAGGTTACTGGTAACAAATAACCAATAACCAACAATCACCGACTAATGACTACCCAGATTTATCAGTGGAGTCGCTTTCTTCAATCTAAAATCTAAAATCTAAAATCTAAAATCGGTTGACTTCTTTTTCAAGGATTAACCGATCGCACAGACCAATTTCCCTCCCCGTCGCGCCGATAAAGCGATCGGTTTTGCGGTTCCCCCCGCAACTCCAACAAATCCACCGTTTCCGGTTCCAACAACAGCAAGCAAAAATTAGGCAGCGGCTCGATCGCATCTGGGGAAGCAGAATCAAAAGCACTAGCCTCGGCTTTGTCATCCCCCGGATGCGGCCAAGCAAACTGCGATCTAGCCGCCTCAGAAAGCTCCTGCCAAGCTGTGCGGCGCGACGAGCACAACTGGGCCTCTGGATAATCTGCCCCTACCAAAACTAGCTTTCCAGCAATCCGAAATTGTTCGCGAGTTTTAGGAAAATACCAGCAAATTTCCCCCCAAGGATAGAGGTTAATTTCCTCTGCCTTTTGGCTGCGAATATCTGTAATAAATTTCAACTGATTAGTATCTGCTAAAAAGCCGCGAAACACCACAGTGCGGTTGGCCGGACGCCCGGTAGCCCGAACAGTTGCTAGTTGCAAGTAGCGGGCAAAAGCAAGACTGCGGTTGCGGTGGAGGGCGCGAGCTAAGGGCGATCGCCAAAGTGCTAAAGACATAATTAATAACCTATCATATTGGTAATGGGATTAGTCAGTAGTCAGTAGTCATTAGTCAGTAGTCATCAGTCATTGGAAACAAGGTAATTCGGAAAAAGAGAATTGCTAATTGGATAAGGTGTAAACACCAGCACGCTACTACTGACTGCTGACTGCTAGCTAATAACTAATAACTAATAACTGATGACTACTGACTGAGGACTCTTCTTTCTGCTATTGGTAATTTTATGTCAAATTCACTCTCAAAACTCAAAACTATTGAAACTCCCCACAGCGGCTACCACTGGGACGGCAGTTCCAGGCGCTTTTTTGAAGGCTGGTACTACCGAATAACATTACCGATTCACGGGCAATCCTTTGCATTCATGTATTCCATCGAAGACCCCAGAGGCGGTCAACCTTACAGCGGCGGTGCAGCTCAAATTCTCGGCCCGAAAGATAGCTATTTGTGTCGCACCTTTCCCGATGTAAATAAGTTTTGGGCGCACCGAGAAAGCTTGGGTTTGGGACATTGGGGCCGAACAGATTTACAAATTAAACCTCAATATTTAGAGCCGCAAGTATTCGACAGCCGCGTCGAAGAAGGCTATCAAGCTACTGCTACTTTGAATCAAGGTTATCTGCACGATCCGGGAAGCAGCAGTCACTGTTTTTGGCAGTACGAAATTCAACCTATTTACGGCTGGGGAAACTCTGAAGAAATCCAGAAATCAACGGCGGGAATGCTATCTTTCCTGCCCGTCTTTGAGCCTGGATGGCAAATTTTAATGGCTCACGGTTTAGCCACGGGCTGGATCGATTGGAACGGGCAACGCTACGAATTTAAAAATGCTCCCGCTTACAGCGAAAAAAACTGGGGCGGTGCTTTTCCGCAAAAGTGGTTTTGGATTAATTGCAATTGTTTTCAAGGCGAAAACGATTTAGCTTTAACTGCTGGCGGGGGCAAGCGGGGCGTGCTGTGGTGGATGGAATCGGTAGCAATGATTTGTTTGCATTACCGAGGAAAATTTTACGAATTTGTGCCTTGGAATTCCCAAGTTAGTTGGAATATTGAACCTTGGGGAAGCTGGAAAATGCAGGCTAGAAACAGCCAATTTGAAGTTGAGTTGATTGGCACTACAAACAATCTTGGTACTTATGTGCGAACTCCTACAGAAAAAGGCATGGCTTTTTGCTGCCGGGATACGACGCACGGCGAATTGCGCTTGCAACTGCGAGAGTTGTTGGGGGGAAATGTTGAAAAAAATGGCAAGCAGCGTTCTAGAATTATCTTAGAGGCTCAAAGTTCTTTATCGGGTTTGGAAGTTGGGGGCGGGCCTTGGGATGAAGTTTGGCGATCGCATTAAGTCAGTAGTCAGTCGTCAGTAGTCATTAGTCATTAGGCAGTATAGTCAGTAACCTGTTGCGGCATTTAAATTGTCTGTCAAAAAAATTTAAAGTCTTGTGGGGTGTCCCGCCCGCCCTGAATATACAATTTAAATGCGCGACAGCTTAGTCAGCCGTCAGTTGTCAGTCGTCAGTTAATAGTTAACAGGAGTCATAACAGCCATGATCGATTTACTCGGTTTGCAATTAGGTGAATTTTACCGCAGCCAGCGTTTACAAAAAACTTTCAAGGTGATTTTGGGACTAATTTTATGTTTGAGTACAATCTTGATGCCGGCGGCAATTGCTAGTGCTGCCGGTGATTTGTCTCGCCAACCTGTTACCGAAATTACTGTTAGTTTGGGTAACGAAGCTGGGGAACTAAAATTTTTTCCCAATCAGCTAGAATTTGAATCGGGCAAGCGCTATAAATTAGTGCTAAAAAATCCCAGTTCCCAGAAACATTATTTTACTGCTAAAAACTTTGCTGATGCGAGTTGGACTCAAAAAGTTGAAGCTGGTAATGTGGAAATTAAAGGAGCGATTCACGAATTGGAACTTAAACCGGGCGCTATGGCAGAATGGCTGTTTGTGCCAATCAAATCGGGAAGTTACAACCTGCGCTGTACGGTAGCCGGACATACAGAGGCGGGGATGATTGGCAAAATTACGATCGCCTCTTAAATCCCAGTTAATACATTAACAGATTGACTAACTTTTGTGTAATCGGAAAACCAGTCTGACGCTCAAAATGTCTGAACATCGGACTAGGATTTGCCTCTAAAAATACATACTCACCGGTTGGCTTGAGACGCCAATCAATAGCAGTCCAATCGAGCCTAAATGCCTTTGATATTGCTAAACATTGTTGGTGAACTGATTCGGGCAAATCTATCGGAATCAACTCGGACTCTAAATCTTCCCGAAAGTCCACAGCTTGACTGCGAATTTCTGCCGAATAAACTGATTCACCTATCACATAACTGCGAATATTTGTCCCAGGAATATACTCTTGTATTGTGACTGGAGAAATACTCAAGGCCAAGTCCAGGCGATTAGGTTCTAAATGCGCCTCTGTCACCAACTTGGCATGAGCGCCACCATAAACAGGCTTAAAAATTGCTTTTTCATGAGGTTCGACAAATTCTCTAACTTGCTCTGGATTGTTACTGATTAAAGTTGCAGGAATCGTAACTCCTATTTGCTTTGCCAGACTCAGTTGTAGGGGTTTTTCTTTATGAAATTGGTATGCCTGCCAGGAATTAATCCAGCGAGCCCGACAAGCTTGCATTAGCGATCGCACTGTACTCATGGAATCGTTCAATGCAACTTGCTGTTGATTTGCATCGTTTAAAGGTGGAACGCCAACACCGGAAAAATTGCGCCAAAATACACTGTGAATATCTTGAAAATTCAACTGGCGACCTCCGGGTAGCGTCAAGCACCCTACCAGGGTATCGGGTTGCCAAGACAGACGTAACTGTCTTGGAAACAGATAGGTGTCTAAGTAATCTACTTCTGCACCGGCTTGGGTGAGAGCATCTTTTATATGAGCAGCATGAGCATCTGAATCATTACCCAGAATTAAAATGTTCATGGGAAATTTGAAAATTAAAAATGTGCTAAAATCAAGTAAAAATATAAAAAGTCGCATCACTTGTTTTGAGAGTGTTGCAACTTTTTATATATTGAAAAAAAACACTCGAATGAGGCTGAATCTTTGAAAGTCTTATTCACGAATTAGGCAGAAGCTCTACCATTGTCGGCACGAATGAGATTACCAATAAATAGGGCCTCCACCGCCTTCAAACCAAGCTTTTGTGTAATGTCCTCCACCCTCTTCACCTAGTGCCATAGTGGTCATCGGAGGGTCAATGGGAATAGGCTTGGGAGGAAATCCTCCTCCTCCTTCACTTCCCGGACAGGGAGCTGAGATACACTGTATCCCACCACCACCTTCTTCACCTATAGCTAGAGTGGTAGCCCTTAATCCACCTCCGATGCGGGTGGACTCTTCATCGGTTAGCGTCTCTTCAAAATCCAAATCAATTGCTTCGAGATCGGCAATATCTAGATCAAAAGGATGATTCATAAAATTATCCTACTTGAGTAAAAGATTAGGTGTACTGACACATAATCTAAATCAAGAGGATGAAGTGATGTTGCCATTTTGGCAAGTTTCAAAGTAAGTCTTGTAACTGTCAGTTAAAAAATATTAAGCTGACTCTAGCGGAGCCATTGTCAGTCCCGCACGGCTTAATTGCATATGATAAAGTTCTGCTTGCTCTTGCGGCCCAACCCAGACAGTGGCCTGGCCTTCGTGGTGGATTTGGTTGGCGAGTTTCCAAGCCCGATCGCTCGTCATCCCTGGAATGTATTTCGTCAAACATTCCACAACGTGCTGAAATGTGTTGAAATCGTCGTTGAGAACTATTACCCGATAGTTGGGATAAGGTTTGCGTGTAACTTGACTCGATCGAACGGGTGCTATGGTTGGTGAAGAGGTCATCGCGCGAACAGCCACTGAAACTACAAAATTCGTAAAATAGTTACCTTTAAAATTATAACACAATTGCCGAATTTTTCAACCCCTACTTGGTATTTCGATCCGCTTCGGGGTTTATTTTCAGCGCCGGGCCCGGCGTTAGACTTCTCCAGAAAGTCTTGTGGGGAGTAGGGTTAGGCATCCTGCCCCCCATTGACAGGCTTTTGAGGAGAAATCTATTGCACCGCGACGATTAAACTACAGTTAACACTCGATCGACCTCAGAAGTGTCGCCGTGAGAGTACGCTTGCACCAGAAGTTGCTTTAAATCTTCAATCAGCGGGTAGCGGGGGTTTGCTCCGGTACACTGATCGTCAAAAGCGCGATCGGCCATTTCCTCAACGCGAGCAAAAAAGAAATCATCGCTCATTCCCTGACTGGCGATCGCCTCCTGAATCGTGCTAGGAATATCTACCTGACGCTTCAGATCTTCCACCGCTGCGATCAACTTCTCAACTTTCTCCTCTTCTGTATCGCCGCCCAAATTCAGATAGTCCGCAATTCGAGCATACCGCCACTTGCTGTTAGGATACTTGTTTTGAGAAAAAATCGCTTGTTTGAACGGAACATCCGTTGCATTGTAGCGAATTACATGGGAAATCATCAGCGCATTCGCTAAACCGTGAGGGACGTGGCAAGTTGCACCTAATTGGTGAGCAATTGAGTGACAAACCCCCAGAAAAGCGTTGGCAAATGCCATCCCGGCGATCGTAGCAGCATAATGTACTTTCTCCCGCGCTTTCGGATCGCTAGCACCATTTTTGTAAGCGCTGGGCAGGTATTTAAACAGCAAACGAATTGCTTCTAAAGCCAAACCATTTGTATACTCAGAAGCCAACACAGAAACATAAGCTTCTAAAGCGTGGGTTAGCGCATCAATGCCGCCGTAAGCAGTCAGTTTCCGGGGCATATTCAGCGTAAGTTCTGGATCGACGATCGCCATACTCGGAGTCAGAGCATAATCTGCAAGCGGATACTTAATCCCCGATTGTTCATCCGTAACAACCGCAAAAGGCGTGACTTCCGAACCCGTTCCCGAAGTAGTTGGAATTGCCACCATAATTGCCTTCGATCCCAAAGGCGGCAGTTCGTATACCCGCTTGCGGATATCCATAAACCGCATCGCCAATCCTTCAAACTCAATTTCTGGATGCTCGTACATCAGCCACATTACTTTAGCAGCATCCATCGGCGAGCCACCACCAAAAGCAATAATCACATCTGGATGGAAACTATTGCAGATTTGTAAACCTTTGCGAACAGTAGCAAGCGAAGGATCTGGTTCCACATCGTAAAATGTGTAGTGATCGATGCCGATTTCTTCCAAACTATCTGTGACTTCCTTAATCAATCCCAATTCAAACAATGGTTTATCCGTCACGATCAAAGCACGTTTCTTACCTGCAAGATCCCTCAAAGCTACAGGAAGACAACCCGACTTAAAATAAATCTTGGGAGGAATGCGGAACCAGAGCATATTCTCGCGGCGTTCTGCTACGGTTTTGATATTCAGCAGGTGATGGGGTGTCACGTTGACAGAAATAGAATTATCGCCCCAGCTACCGCAACCGAGGGTAAGGGAGGGATCGAGGCGGAAATTGTACAAATCGCCGATCGCACCTTGAGAAGAAGGGGTATTAATCAGCACCCGCGAAGTCTCTACTTTGCTTTCAAAATAACGAATGTGCTTCTGATTGTGCGGAGCCGTGTAGAGTACAGAAGTATGTCCGTGTCCGCCAAAAATTATCAGCGCTTCAGCTTTGTCTACTGCTTCAGTAAAGTCCTTGGCGCGGTACATGGCGAGAATCGGCGAAAGTTTTTCGCAAGCCAAGGGTTCTTCTTTACCAACCGCCTCCACTTCTCCAATCAAAACCCTGATGTTTGACGGCACTTCAAAACCCGCAACCTCCGCCACCTTTTGCACGGATTGTCCGACAAGTTCAGCATTCAATCGACCATCAATTAAGATTACCTGCCGCACTTTTTCCCGTTCTTCCGCATTGAGGAAATAAGCACCGCGCTTGATAAATTCCAGTTGCACGGCATCGTACACCTCATCCACAACAACCACCGATTGTTCCGAAGCACAAATCGTGCCGTTGTCGAAAGTTTTGCTGAGCAAAATTGAGCTGACAGCCATTTGGATGTGGGCGGTTTCATCAATGATGGCGGGAGTATTTCCCGCGCCGACACCGAGGGATGGGTGTCCTGAAGAGTAGGCAGCTTTTACCATTCCCGGCCCGCCAGTTGCCAAAATTAGTTTGATATCGGGGTGCTGCATCAAAGCTTGGGAAAGCGGCACAGTTGGCTCGTCAATCCACCCAATAATATCCGGTGGTGCTCCTGCCGCTACAGCAGCATCGAGGATGATTTTTGCCGCCGCAGCCGTGCAGGATTTGGCGCGGGGATGGGGCGAAAATATAATGCCATTTCTCGTCTTGAGCACGATTAAAGACTTAAAGATGGTGGTGGAAGTCGGGTTAGTTACAGGAACGATTCCCGCCAGCACTCCCACGGGTTCGGCAATGCGTTCGTAGCCAAAATGCCGGTCGGACTCGATGATACCGCAAGTCTTGTCGTTTTTGTATTTGTTGTAAATCATTTCCGAGGCAAAATGATTTTTGATTGCCTTATCTTCGATGACTCCCATTCCCGATTCTTTGACTGCTGCCTTGGCTAAGGGAATGCGGGCGGCATTAGCGGCTAAAGCTGCTTGCTTGAATATGCGATCGACCTGTTCTTGAGTATAGGTAGCAAATTCAGCTTGGGCTGCTTTTACTTTTTGAATTAGCACTTCTAATTCATCTACATTGGTAACTTTCATGTTATTTTTCCTGATGTTTTTTTAGGGAAAATTATTGCCTCAATCTTTAATTGGTGAGGAACCCGCCGATCGACGCAGATAATTTTACGATTGTTGGTGACTTGCGAACGCGGTCTTTTAATTATTATATACCGCTAGCTCCCATCGCATTGACCCCGCGACTGCGAAAAATATCAACAGTTTGTTGCACGAGTTCCGGTGAAGCTGGATGTGTATCCTTGAGTTCGTAATCCAATTTTAATTGTTCCCATTTGTATTCTCCCATTTTATGAAATGGTAATACTTCTAATTTTTCCACATTCTTCAGATTGGCAATGAAGTCCGCTAATTTTTCTACGTTTTCGATGTCATCTGTGAGGTGAGGAACTAGAACGAAGCGAATCCACGTCGGTTTGCCAATTTCGCTGAGGTATTTGGCCATTGCTAAAGTAGGCTCGATGGAAACGTTGGTGACTTTGTAATACAGATCGGGAATGTAGGATTTGATGTCCAATAAAACCAGATCGGTCATTTCTAGCACCGGTTTAGCAACTTCTAAAAGACAGAACCCTGATGTGTCCAGCGCTGTATGCAAACCCATTTGATGACAGCGGATAAAGATTTCTCTGACAAAATCCGGCTGCATCAACGGTTCGCCGCCGCTGACGGTAACGCCTCCTTTTCGCAGGTAGGATTTACATTTTGTAATTTGAGCGATTAAATAATCGACGGTTACTTCTTTACCATCGTGGGAATTGCGACAGTCGGGATTGTGACAGTACAGACAGCGTAACGGACAGCCTTGGGTGAAGACGATAAACCGGATTCCGGGGCCGTCTACGGTACCAAAAGTTTCGATTGAATGAATGCGACCAATTCCCGACATTTAATTTGCTGTTTGTTGGTGATGTTTCGAGATTAGGGATGAGGGAATCTCGGTGTTAACTTAAGCCTGGAAAATTGCGGATTTTTAGTTTGGTTGCTGAGGCTAGATCCCCCTAAATCCCCCTTAATAAGGGGGACTTTGAGAAGGGGACGGTTCCCCTTGAATCCCCAGATAGTCGGGGGAATTCAAGAATACTCTTCCCCCTTAAGAAGGGGGGTTATATCGTTTCCGGTTGCATCGGAATGATTTAACCACAGAGGGCGCAGAGAACGCAGAGGGAGAGAATACAGAGATGAATAATTCCGATGCTACCGGATTTGATATTAGGGGTATCTGGTCTCATGGTTCAACAGCGAAACTAGACGAAAAAAGACTTATTCAGAACCAATTATGTAGGCGCTTCTTGAGTCCCCCTCTGCTCGGACTTCGTTTGACTCGCTTAGCGGTTTCAACCGCCGATTCCAATGGGATTTAGACGCGCTCGTGGAAAGTCCGTTTAATCACATCTAATTGCTGTTCGCGGGTAAGTTTGATGAAATTAACCGCATAACCGGAGACGCGAATTGTTAGCTGGGGATAGTTTTCTGGATGTTCCATCGCATCTAGTAATGTTTGCCGATCGAGCGCGTTAACATTGATGTGATGGCCGCCATCGTGGAAGTAACCGTCTAGGACACCAACTAGGTTGTTAGTCCGATCGCTCTGGGTTCTGCCCAAGGCCTGCGGTAGAATCGAAAAAGTATTCGATATGCCATCTTGACAATCGCTGTAAGGCAGTTTGGCTACAGAAGATAAGGATGCGATCGCCCCACAGGAATCTCGGCCGTGCATCGGGTTAGCACCGGGAGCAAAGGGTTCGCCTGCTTTGCGTCCGTCGGGAGTGCTACCAGTTTTTTTGCCGTACACTACGTTAGAAGTAATCGTGAGTACCGATTGAGTCGCTACAGCGCCGCGGTAGGTTTTGTGCTGGCGAATTTCGTTCATGAAGCTTTGCACGAGTTCGATGGCCAGACTGTCTGCGCGATCGTCGTTATTGCCGTATTTTGGATATTCTCCTTCGATCGAGTAATCTACGGCCAAACCTTGCTCGTTGCGAATCACCTTAACTTTAGCGTGTTTAATCGCCGAGAGCGAGTCCGCCACCACAGACAACCCGGCAATTCCGCAGGCCATTGTCCGGTAAACATCGCGATCGTGCAATGCCATTTCCAGGCGTTCGTAGCAGTATTTGTCGTGCATGTAGTGAATGACATTCAACGTATTGATATACGTTTTTGCCAACCACGCCATCATTTCTTGGAACCGCGCTCTTACCTCGTCGTAATCGAGATATTCGGTAGTAATCGGTGGGAACTGCGGCGCGATTTGGTCGCCGGACTTCTCATCTTTACCGCCGTTAATCGCATAGAGCAAAGTCTTGGCCAAGTTAACTCGCGCGCCGAAAAACTGCATTTGCTTGCCAATTCGCATCGCGGAGACACAACAGGCGATCGCGTAATCATCGCCGTATACAGGACGCATCAAATCGTCGTTTTCGTACTGAATCGAACTCGTATCGCTGGATACCTTGGCACAGAATTGTTTGAAGTTTTCCGGCAAGTTTTCCGACCACAAAACGGTGAGATTTGGTTCGGGTGCAGTACCGAGGTTGGAGAGGGTGTGCAAGAATCGGAAACTGTTGCGAGTTACCAATGTTCTACCGTCATTGCTGGTACCGCCGATCGCCTCTGTTACCCAAGTTGGATCGCCAGAAAACAGAGCGTTATAGTCGGGAGTTCGCAAAAACCGCACCATGCGGAGTTTCATGACAAAATGGTCGATCAGTTCTTGCAATTCTTGTTCGGAACTCGCGCCGCTTTGCAAATCGCGCTCGAAATAAATGTCTAAAAACGTCGATACGCGGCCGAGAGACATCGCTGCCCCGTTTTGTTCTTTCACTGCTCCCAAGTAGCCAAAATACAGCCACTGGACAGCTTCTCGTGCATTTGCCGCCGGACGGCCAATATCAAAGCCGTAGCTAGCAGCCATTTCTTTTAACTCAAACAAGGCCCGAATTTGCTCGGATAACTCTTCGCGCAAACGAATTGTTGCCTCGTCCATCGCCTCTAGTTCGAGCGATTCTTGCTGTGTTTTTTTATCATCAATCAGGCGATCGACACCGTACAAAGCAACGCGCCGGTAGTCACCGATAATCCGCCCGCGTCCGTAGGCATCTGGCAAACCTGTGATGATACCAGAACGTCTCGCCAGACGCATCGAGCGCGTGTAAGCATCGAATACACCATCGTTATGAGTTTTGCGATATTTCGTAAATATTTCTTCAGTTTGCCGATCGAGCTGATAGCCGTAAGCTTCTAAACCTGCCTTGACCACGCGAATCCCGCCGAAGGGCATAATCGCGCGTTTCAATGGTCTATCTGTTTGCAAACCTACTATTTGTTCTAAGTCGCGATCGATGTATCCTGCTGCATGAGCCGCGATCGATGTGGGAACTTTTGTATCAACATCCAATACACCTTTTTCGCGCTCTTGCTTCATTAGTTCCAGAACTTGGTGCCAAAGCTGCTGGGTTTTTTCAGTTGGTGCTGTGAGAAATTCTGCATTCCCTTCATAGGGGGTGTAATTTTTTTGAATGAAGTCTCTGACGTTGACTTCTTTTGTCCAGTTGCCTTCAGTAAAGCCGTGCCATTCTGCAAACATAGCTTGCTTTCACCTCTATTTTTTGTTGGCGACCGATCTTTTTTCTTCGACCACCACATTTAGTATATATTTAATTTCAATATTTTAAATACCCTGTTCGGTATTTGTTACAAAAATTGACTTGCTAATTCCGTGGGAAGAATTAAGATAGATAGTAGGCAGAACATCCTCGTGAATTGTTGAGGAAGCTCTGACTAAAGGAGTTCCCGAACTAACACTTTGACAATGGAAATGTTGTTTAAGGGTGGGTGGGTCGGAAACGCGCAATGAGATTTTTTTTTCAGGAACTGCGAACCCCCGAAGATGGTGAAGAAAAAGAGTTGAGATTGGATGCGGTAATTTTTATCGAAAGCAGAGCAATATTAATTGCTGAATAGAAGTAGGGTATTATGCAGATAAATTCAAGAAATGAAAGCACAGCGAGCGATCCGGCTCACGATATTTGGAAAGAACAGCGTCATCCGCTCGATCGGATTTTTGAGCCTCGCTCCGTGGCTGTAATCGGCGCCACAGAGAGAGAAGGAAGCGTCGGACGTACTCTCCTGTGGAACTTGATTCGGAATCCGTTTGGCGGAACAGTTTTTCCGGTGAATCCGCAGCGCCGCAGTGTCTTGGGGCTCAAGTCTTATCCTGACATTGCTAGCGTCCCGGAAGTAGTGGATCTGGCGGTGATTGCTACGCCTGCTGCTGGGGTGCCGCAAGTGATCCGCGAATGTATCGCTGCTGGGGTGAAAGGGGCAATTATTGTTTCTGCTGGCTTTAAAGAGATTGGTGCGGCTGGGGAGGCTTTAGAACAGCAAGTTCTCGCCCAAGCGCGTCTGGGCGGAATGCGGATTATCGGCCCCAATTGCCTCGGCGTGATGAATCCCGTCCTCGGGCTCAATGCTACTTTTGCAGGTACGATCGCCCGTCCGGGTAATGTCGCTTTCATCAGTCAAAGCGGCGCCCTCTGTACTTCGATTCTCGACTGGAGTTTGGGGGAAAACGTCGGTTTTAGCGCCTTTGTATCGATCGGCTCTATGCTCGATGTCGGTTGGGGCGATCTGATCGAGTATTTCGGGGACGATCCCCATACCCACAGTATCGTTTTGTACATGGAATCTATGGGTGATGCTCGTTCGTTCCTGTCCGCCGCCCGCCCAGTGGCGATCGACAAACCGATCATCATTCTCAAGGTAGGACGTACCGCCGCCGCCGCCCAAGCCGCCGCTTCCCATACGGGAGCTTTGACCGGCAGCGATGACGTGCTTAACGCTGCTTTCCGCCGCTGCGGCGCGTTGCGGGTACATACCATTTCCGATTTGTTCGACATGGCAGAAATTCTCGCCAAGCAACCCCGACCGCAGGGCAACCGCCTATCGATCGTCACCAATGCAGGAGGCCCGGGGGCGATCGCCACTGATGCCTTAATTAGCGACGGCGGTGCGCTGGCAGATCTGGCACCGGAGACGCTGCAGCAGCTTGATGAGTTTTTGCCCCCTCAGTGGAGTCATCACAACCCGATCGATATTTTGGGCGATGCTAGTAGCGATCTTTACGCCAAAACTCTAGAAGTGGTCGCTCCCGATCCCAATAGTGACGGATTGCTGGTCATCCTGACGCCACAAGCGATGACAAATCCCACCCAAACCGCAGAAAAACTCAAGTCTTACAGCAAACTCGGAAAGCCCTTATTAGCAAGCTGGATGGGCGGTGTGGAAGTGTCAGCGGGAACGCAAATTCTCAATCAGGCAAATATTCCGACTTTCCCTTATCCCGATACCGCCGTCAGGTTGTTCAACTATATGTGGCGGTACACATACAACCTGCGCGCTATCTACGAAACGCCATCTCTCCCCGCTGATTGCAAAATCGAGACTTCCGGGTGTGCGACTCCTGCGAAGATTTTGACTGCCGCCCGCCAAAACAATCGCACTCTATTAACCGAGTACGAATCAAAACAGTTGCTGGCAGCTTACGGCATTCCCACCGTAGCGACAGAAATTGCAGCGAGTGCGGCCGAAGCTGTGGAAATTGCCGGTCGCCTCGGTTATCCAGTGGTGCTAAAACTCCATTCTGAGACGATTACTCACAAAACCGATGTGGGGGGCGTCCAACTAAATTTAGGCGATGCTAAGGCTGTAATTAGTGCCTTTGAGGCGATCGCCCAGCGGGTACGGGCGATCGATCCTGCAGCGTTTCTCGGCGTAACCGTGCAGCCGATGGTGAATTTGGAAGGCTACGAACTAATTTTGGGTAGCAGTATTGACCCGCAATTTGGGCCGGTGATGCTCTTTGGTTCCGGCGGACAATTAGTGGAAGTCTTTCAAGATCGATCGCTGGCACTTCCGCCCTTAAATACCACCCTAGCGCGGCGGATGATGGAGCAAACGCGCATCTATAAAGCTTTGCAAGGAGTGCGCGGGCGATCGGCAATTGACCTGGTACAACTCGAACAGCTATTAGTTCGTTTCAGTCAACTGATTGTAGAGCAACCTCAAATTTCCGAGATTGATATTAATCCGCTGTTGGTTTCTCCTGAAGGTGCGATCGCTCTTGATGCCCGCGTTGTTCTCAAGACAACAGAAAACCCGATTTTACCGGCGATTCGCCCCTATCCTACGCAATACGTTCAAACATGGTCAAGTAACGGCGATCGTCCCATCACGATCCGTCCGATTCGTCCAGAAGATGAGCCGCTGATGGTGCTGTTCCACCAAGAACTTTCCGAAGAGAGCGTCTATTTGCGCTACGCTCACATGGTAAAGTTAAAGAACCGCATCGCTCACGAACGTTTGACTCGGATTTGTTTTATTGACTACGATCGGGAAATGCTGTTAGTAGCCGATCGTCAAGACCCGGAAACCTCAGAACACCGGATTTTGGCAGTAGGGCGTCTGAGCAAACTCCACGGCACAAACGAAGCCGAATTTGCCCTGATCGTTAGCGATAGCTATCAGCAGCGCGGTTTGGGAACAGAATTATTGAGTCGGCTGCTGCAAATTGGTCAGGAAGAGAAATTAGAGGCGATCGTCGGCTACATTCTCAATAGCAACTACAAGATGCAGAGCCTCTGTAAAAAACTAGGATTTGAACTCCAACCAGACCGAGGCGAAGGAATGTTGAAAGCTGTTTTTGTTTGCTAATATCATTTCCGGTTACACTCATACATGATGTTGACTGTTGACGCCGTGAACGCCGTGAACTCGAATTTACTATTCCGATGCTAACGGATTTGATATTAGTCCTCACTACAAACTTTATCGGTTTGTAGTGATATCATGTCCGATCGAGCGACCGCGATTTTTGTAGGGGCGGGTTCACAAACAATACCTGCCAACAATGGACAATCTCAAAAACCCGCCCCGACCGGAATATTATGGTTAATCGATCGGACACGATATGAGGACTTTAGTCCTCAAACTCAGATGCTACTAAGCCGCAGCCAAATTTGCTGCTGCGAAATCCCAGTTAGCCAAATTATCCAAGAAATTAGTAATGTAGTCGGGACGGCGGTTTTGGAAATCCAAATAATAAGCGTGTTCCCACACATCCAAAGTCAGCAACGGAGTTTGGCCGTGTGCTACCGGAGTGTCGGCGTTAGCAGTTTTGGTGACTTTCAAAGTGCCGTTATCCAAAACCAGCCAAGCCCAGCCGCTACCGAACTGAGTTGTCGCTGCAGTCTTAAATTCTTCTTTGAATTTGTCAAAGCTGCCGAAGTCGGCGTTAATTTTGTCAGCTAAAGCTCCTGTCGGAGTACCGCCGCCGCCCGGTTTGAGGGAATTCCAGAAAAAATTGTGGTTCCAAACTTGACCTGCATTGTTGAAAATGCCGGCTTTGGATGGGTCTTTAGCAGATTCCTTGACAATTTCTTCAAGGGATTTGCTCGCCATTTCCGTTCCTTCAATCAGTTTATTCAGATTGGTCACGTAAGCAGCGTGGTGCTTGTCGTGGTGGAACGAAAACGTGTTCGCCGACATATGAGCTGGTTCTAGGGCGTCAGCGGCGAAGGGTAACGGTGCAAGTTCAAATGCCATGGTGTTCAATCCTCTCTGGATTACTTTGGGTTTTTCGGTTGACTTGTTGGCTTTTGTATGATTAAAGCCGAGAGTCACTAGCTTGAGTTTATCAAGCTGTGGTAAATAATTCTTTACAATTTTCCTATTTTATAGCAGTTGCAGCATTTTAGGATTCAGACTTCTATTTTTTAGATATCAAACCTACTTATTGCAGGCTTCAGATAGCATAAACCATCACTAAATGTCAAGCCACCTGGGAGGCAAATAAAAGTGTGGGTGAAATTGTCAACCGCTCGAAATTTTATGAGACTGATAAAGAGATTAAACCTGTAAATTGGCAAAGATTAACCTAAGTTCAATTAAGCTGTAAGAAAGTCAAACAAGTTCCAGGAGCTGTCAATGGAAAAGCGTTTAAACAACTCGTCCAGTAACCCCCCTCAATGGTTGAACCTGCAATTAATCGTCACCGCTCTGGAAACAGTCCAAGACTTAATTGTAATTTCCCTATGTATTGGTTTGTTTTGTTTCATGGTGCTAGAACTCCGAGAAATGTTCTTCTCGCTGCTACCTCCTTTAAATTTCCAGCAAGTGACTGCAGACATTCTATTTTTATTGGTTTTAGTGGAATTGTTTCGGTTGCTAATTATTTACTTGCAAGAACAAAGAGTTTCGATCGGTGTAGCTGTAGAAGTTTGTATTGTATCAGTTTTACGAGAAGTGATAGTGCGGGGAGTGCTGGAAACTCCCTCGGTTCAAATATTATCAACAGGCGCATTTTTGCTGGTTTTGGGAGTGTTGTTGGTAGTCCGAGTTTGGTTGCCGCCAACTTTCGAGGGAATTGACCCGGAACGTCGCATGGCTAGCAGAAATAGAAAATATTCAGCGCCTGAATCTTTTTCCGATCCTGTTGCAGTTGATAGCAAGTTTAATTCTCATTGAATATGGCAGGACAGGCGATTTTAGATTTTAGATTTTAGATTTACTCTTCGATCGCTTGTCACGTTAACACCTATCATTTTCGATCGAACTGAGATGTTGCACCATTGTCAAAAACGGGATCTGTGGCCCGTGAAGCGAAGAGTATATTTTCTCCTAGGGTGGGGAGGAGAACCCACCCAAAAAAGAATTATTGAGAATGGTGCAAGATGTGAACTCAAATCAACCCGATCGTGTTTGCAGTGAAGACTAAAATTATCTGCATTTTCAGAGGATGTTAGTCCTCACTACAAACACAAGCTTCATCAGTCATTCCCAATGATTCAAATCTAAAATCTAAAATCTAAAATCTAAAATGGTATTACCCGTTAGCCTGTAATTCACCCAAACGAGCCAACACTTCTTTAGAATGAATCGCGGGATTAATCTTCACAAAAGTTTCGCGCAAAATACCTTCAGGGTCAATAATAAAACTGTGCCGCGCCGAGATAAAACTCATCCAAGAACCGTAAGCTTTACTCACTTTACCATCCGTATCAGCTAGCAGCGGAAACTTCAAACCTTCCGAATCGCAAAATTCCGCGTGGGAGTTGACATCATCAGCGCTAATACCGAGAATTTGAGTATTCTTTGCCAAGTATTTCGGCAAGTCTTCCTGAAATCTCCGCGCTTCGATCGTACAACCCGATGTAAAGTCTTTCGGATAAAAATAGACTACCAGCCACTTACCGCGATAATCGGACAGGGAAACTTGTCCGTCGCCGCTGTTTGTCGGCAAACTAAAATCCGGTGCGGCTTCATTCACCGTGGGAAGCTTGCCACCGAGGGCAAATGCAGGTGCGGCAAAATTGAAACTTAGAAAAACTAGACAAATTGCCAATAAAGTGCTAAAAAACTTGCGACGGGACATCATAAATTTAGAAGTAGAACTGTACTTAAGATAAGTTTACAGTTTTCTGATTAAATGGGTAGGGGCAATTCGCGGATTGCTTCTAAAACCCAAATATCACTCACTCAAATAGCAATTTATCTATGAGCGCTGCACTCCCATTACCAGGCAAAGCTATAGTAGTTCAGGTAATTAACGGTCAACCCGTGACGATCGAAGTAGACGGCACTAATGCCCCGATTACTGGGGGAAATTTTGTTGACTTAGTTGAACGCGGCATTTACGACGGGGTGATGTTTCACCGAGTTGTGCGCCAGCCAGATCCTTTTGTGGTGCAAGGAGGCGATCCGCGCAGCAGAGATACTACAATTCCAGCCAGTCAATTGGGAACGGGTAGTTTTATTGACCCGGATACCAATCAGGCGCGTTTTATTCCTTTGGAAATTAAGCCGCAAGGGGCCGCGCAACCTGTTTACAACCAAGTTGTAACCCAGACGCCGCAGTTGCAGCATACTCGCGGGGCTGTGGCAATGGCTCGTTCTAATGCTTTGAATTCGGCTTCTTCGCAGTTTTATTTTGCTTTGGATGATTTGCCCTTTTTGGATGGGAATTATGCTGTTTTTGGCAACGTTATTCAAGGTTTTGAAACGGTGAATGCGGTGCAGCAGGGCGATCGCATTTCGACTGCAAAAGTCGTTGGAGGTATTGTCCCCAGCCGGGTTTCTAGCATAATTACCGACGTTAATGTACTCAACGATTTCATTAACAGTACCAATTTCGTAAATTTATCTTTGCGATCCCTCAGACTGTCAAACACCCCCAACAACTATCAAGCCACTTCCCAAGACTCTCAGCAAAATCCCAGCGGTGTAGTGGGAGGTAGCGCAAACGATCGCATCCTCGGTTCACCGACGGATGATGCAATTAATGGCAGCCAAGGTAACGATACCATCACTGGCGAAGCAGGCGACGACTTTTTGCGAGGCGGCAAAGGTAACGACTTGATTAGCGGCGGTGTTGGCAACGATATTATCAACGGAAATCTCGGCGACGATACTGTCAATGGCGATGCTGGTAACGACTTTTTGCGAGGCGGCAGAGGTAACGATGTTTTAATCGGCGGCGATGGTAACGATATTTTAGTCGGCGATATTGGTAGCGATACTCTCACTGGTGGCGCAGGTGCAGATACTTTTGTTCTGACCACAGGCGAAAATCTGGCTTTAGATACGGCAAGCGATATAATTCTTGATTTTAGGCCGGGAGATGGCGATCGTATTGGCTTAACCAGCGGTTTATCCAACACCTCCTTCACCCAATCTGGCAGCGACACACTCATTCAATTTGGAGGAGTTACTTTGGCTGTGGTTCAAAATTCCGTCCCCGCAGCAGTTCAAAACGCCGCCTTTGCAATTAACTTTTCTACTATTTCCCGTCCTGATGACTTGCCAGTCGGCGACGCCGCCTTGAGAATTGGCTAACTTTAACAAGACTGAGGCAATAAATATAAGGGTAGGGTGCTCTTCGGTGCACCTTACCTGATTATCAATTCCCAATTCCCAATTCCCAATTCCCAATTCCCCAATTCAACTAATACCATAGCTGGCTAATTTTACAAACCGCATCTTGATAATAATCCATCCTCCCCTGTTGCTTAAAAAGCTCGGCAGCCTTCTGAAAATCCTCAAATGCTCCCTGAACCTCTCTCAATTTATATCGAGTCACTCCTCGGTTAAAGTAAGCTTTAGCAAAATCGCTATCGAGGCGAATTGCTGACTCAAAATCAGCTAGTGCTGCCAGGGAATTTTCCATTTGCAGGCGGATAGCACCTCGGTTAAAGTAAGATTGAGCTACATTAGGGTTGAGCAGCAGTGCCGAGTTGTAATCGGCGATCGCCGCAGTATAATGTTTTAAACCAGTCAGCATAAACCCCCGATTGGTGTAATACTTGGCTCGGTAAGGATTGAGTTCGATGGCTGTAGTTAAATCTTCGAGCGCCGATTGCTTGTAGCCTAATTTGTAGCGGGCCACACCGCGATCGTTGTAAGCTGACGCAAATTGCGGATTAATGTTAATTGTGGCAGTAAAATTTTTAATAGCGCCGTGCAAGTCTTGTTGTTCGAGATTTTTTAAACCCTGAGTGTAAAATTTTTTGGTACTAACTTTTAAATTTGCCTCTTGTCGGGATTCAGCTTGCTCCCCCGGAAATACTTTGGCTGCAATATTAGTGAATCCCAAAGATTCGATCGAATTGAAAATATTTGTCACAACTAATTGGGTTTGGAGAAGGGGGATAGTAGGCATGGGAGAAGTGCTGTTTAACTGTATGCTCTTATTTTCCTAAATGATTGAGCTATTGACAGTGATATCCGCAGTCTCAGAAAAGTGATAAGTTTGATGAGATTTGGTGATGCTGGGGCATTGACTTGTGTGATGAAAGTTCGGCTTAGTTAGTGATGACGATCGCAATTCAGACAAAATGCGTCTACAACCATTTAAATATAAGGTTTTCAGGCTAGCTTGGCGGTTTCTTTCTTCCCGTATTGAGCAGTTCCTACCGGGATTGTTTGCAGGTATGCCCCTGGGAGATCGATCGCAACTGCCGGCTGCAAGTATTACTTTGTAGCGATATTGCACTGGCAAATCTCGATCGAACTTGCGGTTATCTCATACCAGGTTTTTAGGAAAAATTTTAGTTTGGAAGAGAGGCATTTGTGAATCAACCGGGTTTCTAGCTCAAAGCGCGTCTAAGGCTGGCTGAGTTAAGTTTGTGCATGCGCCAACCCTCATTAATCTTTCACTACACTAATATTTTTGAGTAATCTTGCTGAGGGAAGTTGCAGATTATTTGCTATGCTTTGATTAGACATCAATAATTTATGGCGCAAATTAGTGTCAATGAAAAGAGTTATGAGGTTGAAAACTTTCTTCGCTGCCGTGTTGGCGATCTTCCTGTTCACTCTCTACTTAACTCCTCCTGTGATGGCCGCGAATGGGGAGGATTTGAGTCACCTATTAAAAGATAATTGGTGCGTCAGCTTTCTGTGGAAGCAATGCGATTTGAGCGCTGTCGATTTGCGGGGAGCTAATCTCCAAGAAGCCAATTTGTCCGGCGCTAATTTGAGCGGCGCTAATTTGTCCGGTGCTAACTTAAAAAATGCTGACCTTTCTGACGCAGACCTCACCGGCGCTAATTTAGCAAATGCTGATATTTTAGGCACGGATCTCAGTCGAGCCAATTTGACCGAAGCTAATTTCAACGGCACGAAGTTGTGGGATGCTAATCTGACTTTGGCAAATCTGAGCCGCGCCAATTTACAAGATGCTAATGTCTTAGATTCTCGACTGTGGGGAAGCAATCTTACCCACGCTAATTTAACGAATGCGACGCTGCACGGTGCTGACTTGCAATATGCTAATTTGGCAGACAGTAATTTGACAGGTGCTGACTTGCACAGCTTCTTTTTCCGAGGTTCCAAACAAGTCACAAATTTGAGCAATGCTAATTTAGAAGGCGCTATTTTAACTGGCGCAAATCTCAGAGGTGCGGTGCTGGCAGGGGCAATAATGCCAGACGGCTCTATTAATGAAGAAATTGGCTTTAATTTAAAGTAAAGTTTAATTAAAGTCTGTTTGAATAATTTTCACAACAGGTTTTCGGGCTGATTTCGCAGTCAATGAATTATCTGGTGTAGCTGCACCCCTTGCCCACAGGTTGTTGAGGATGCTGTCAAGATATCAATTTCAACCAGGGTGCGATCGACCTTTTCACTCCCAAGCTGCGCCCGTTGCCAACAGCTTGTTGAGGATGCTGTCAAGATATCAATTTCAACCAGGGTGCGATCGACCTTTTCACTCCCAACCAGTAAATCTCGCTAAAATCTTAAATTTCAAACCAAACCTGCGCGCATCTGTTACAATTTTCAACAAACCCAGAACAGCCCCGAACGTGAAGTCACCTGCCTAGGGATACCAGCCCCCGACAGAAGTCGTGAAGAGCAAAAATATTAGATATTTAGTTTAAGCTCCCAGATTCATCTGTAGAGTTAATCTAAAATCAATTGTGGAGTATCTAAAATCTAAAATTTAAAATCGATGGGCTGTGAAGTTAATCTAAAATCTAAAATCTAAAATCTAAACTCGATGGGCTGTGGAGTCAATCTAAAATCTAAAATCTAAAATCTAAAATCGACTGATGGAAACCCTGCAAACTCAACTTTACCAACTCGCACTATTTGCTAATAATTTAGTAAATACTCAACTGACAAACCTCAGTTTAGTCAGCGTCGGAGTCATCTTTCTGGCAGGGTTGCTAACGAGCTTAACGCCCTGTATGCTTTCAATGTTGCCGATCACGATCGGCTACATCGGTGGATACGAAGCAAAAAGTCGCCTGCAAGCTGCAGCCCAGTCTGCGTGGTTTTCCCTGGGATTAGCCACCACCCTTGCGGGCTTAGGTATTGTAGCATCATTTGCCGGACAAGTTTACGGCAAAATTGGTCTGGGTTTGCCAATTCTTGTCAGCATTATTGCTATTCTAATGGGGCTGAATTTACTCGAAGCTTTACCCTTGGAAATGCCGTCTTTCGACGCTGTGGGGTGGGTGCCGAAAGATTTGCCTGCGGGCGTGCGATCGTACTTATTGGGCTTAACTTTTGGTTTAGTAGCGTCTCCCTGCAGCACGCCGGTTTTAGCTACACTCTTAGCTTGGGTTTCCAAAACTGGAGATACAGTTTTAGGTGGTGTGTTGCTGCTGTTTTACGCTGCTGGCTACGTCGCTCCCCTAATAATAGCAGGTACTTTCACTGCCAGCATTAAAAAGTTGTTAGAATTACGTCGGTGGTCGAGTTGGATTACGCCTGTTAGCGGCGTTTTGCTAGTAGGATTTGGCGTTTTCTCCCTGCTTTCCCGAATCCTTCCCGCGTAAGGCTTGTAGTAAGGACTTCAGTCCTTATTTAAGGATATAGCAATCTTAACTAAATGCGTGAATTAAGTTTTTTTTGACGAACCGCGAAGACGCGAAGAACACGAAGGAAGGAAAAAAGAAAAGTGAAAGACTTCAAAATTGATTGAGACTTTCTCAATAAAAATAATAATAATATTTTGTTCATTTTTTGTTTTTTCCTCCTTTTTCTTCCTTCTCCCTTCTTCCTTCCGTTACAAAATCCGTTGCCGAACTTCCTTCATAATTACCAATGACATCAAAAGACGTATTTCTATCAAAACTCTCAAGCTGGGCGACTGCCCCTCAAAGGTTTTTCAAGCGAGAAATTTTGCCGGTGCTAGCAGATTTGCGGCTGGCAATTATCTTACTGCTGACGATCGCATTTTTCAGCATTTCCGGCACCGTCATCGAACAAGGTCAATCAGTACCCTTTTACCAATCTAACTATCCAGAACACCCCGCTTTGTTCGGCTTCCTAACTTGGAAAGTTGTGCTAATTGCAGGGCTAGACCACGTATACCGCACTTGGTGGTTTTTGTCAATCCTAATTTTGTTCGGCAGCAGCTTAACAGCTTGTACGTTTACCCGACAATTTCCCGCATTAAAATCCGCCCGCCGCTGGAAATTTTATGAAGAACCAAAGCAGTTTGAAAAATTAGCTCTCAGTGCGGAATTAGAAACAGTTGCTTTAACTTCGTTAGAACCACTTTTGCAGCAAAAAAACTATCGCATATTTCGAGAAGGCGAAAAAGTTTATGCCCGCAAGGGAATAATTGGCAAAGTCGGCCCGATTATTGTTCACGCCAGTATGCTAATTATTTTAGCTGGGTCGATGTGGGGCGCGATGACGGGATTTTTAGGTCAAGAAATGGTTCCCAGCGGCGAAACATTTCAGGTGCAGAATATCATGGATGCGGGGCCTTGGGCGGGGCCGCAAATACCGAAGGATTGGTCGATGCGAGTTAATCGGTTTTGGATTGATTATACTCCGAGCGGTGCGATCGACCAATTTTACTCTGACCTGTCAGTTTTGGACAAAACAGGCCAAGAGGTCGATCGCAAAACCATTCACGTTAACGAGCCCCTCAGATACCGGGGAGTCACATTTTATCAAGCAGATTGGGCAATAGCAGCCGTGCGAGTTCGCCTCAACAAAAGCCCGGTTTTACAATTGCCAATGGCTCAGCTAGACACCCAAGGTAAAGGTCGAATTTGGGGTGCTTGGATTCCCACAAAACCAGATTTGAGTGCAGGAGTTTCTCTGCTAGCAAAAGACTTGCAAGGAACGATGTTAGTGTACGGTACGGATGGCAAATTGTTAACTACAGTTCGCGCAGGCACGGCGGTAGAAGTTAACGGAGTCATGCTGGCAATTGACGAAGTTGTAGGCAGTACGGGATTGCAAATTAAAGCCGATCCGGGCATTCCAATAGTTTATACTGGCTTCGGGTTGCTGATGCTCAGCGTGCTGATGAGCTATCTGTCTCACTCGCAGATTTGGGCTTTGGAAAAAAACGGCAAACTATACGTCGGCGGGCGCACTAATCGCGCTCAGGTGAGTTTTGAAAGAGAAGTTGTGGAGATTTTGGACAAGTTGGCAGAATCGAAAAAAGAGGAAGAAAAGAGCGAAATAGCACCGACTTCTCTAGCGAATCAAAACTAACCGTAGGGTGCGCCTAGCGCACCTTACACCAGGTGAAAAACGGATAATTAAACAGGAAATAAATGTGATAAAAAGGATTGAGTTCAGTCAACATGCCTTAGTGACATACTCCCACATCAAACTGAGTACAGTTATGATGTGGGCTTCTTAGCAGCCCGATGAAGGGTGTGCAAGATTTCCTTTACGGTACTGTCATCCATAGTTCCCACCACAGAAAGATTCCCGCTACGGCGTTTTATACTTGGGAAAATGTCCAACCCAAGTCTCTTTAGATTTATCGCAGCATTAATATCGCGATCAACCATCAGAGAGTTTTGCTCATCCCAATAATTCCGTATCCCACAATCGGTAAAAATGATTTCATTCCGATAGCACAGAACCATTGAAGTATAAGCAGGTTTTTGCGAAACGACGACTGATCCAGCTTTTTCGGCTATGTATTCCAGCGTCTTGAAAAATTGACCGAACGCAGCATCCAACCAAGATTTATTCAATCCTGATTTTGCTGATTGACCGTTCGGAAGGTAATTACCCTCATCGTCTTGCTTAACTTTATTCCGCTTTGTTAAGCCCTTTAAGTTCAAATCTTCGTGAAAGAAAAACTTAGCTCCAGACTTGACAAGTTTGTGAGCCGTTTTGTAATGGAAGTCTTGGCGAGAACGCGCTATTTTTTGGTGTTGTCTCGCTTCTTTTTTGGCTAATTTTCGTCGAGATTTAGAGCCACGTTTTTGCTTATTCCGCTTCCTTGAAATGCGGTCTAACTTAGATTGGTTTTTACGAAGTGGTTTTAACGAAGGCAACTTTTCGCCCGATGATGATGCCAGGTAGACATCTTCATGCAGTACCGCATCCAACCCGATCGAGTTGTTCCAGTTTGGGGTAATTTTATCAGGAATAAACTGCGGTACTGAAGCGTCTTCAAGCATTATTTGGATGAACCAACCGTCAGCCTTCCTAGTTACGCTGATTTGCTTGACGCTAAACCCATCAGGGATTAGACGGTGCATCCGAACTTTTATGATGCCTAGCTTTGGCAGTCGGATATAAAGCCAATTCTTACGAACCAACTTAATCCAGTCGCTGTTAGCTGTAGAAAAAGTCATCGTCCGGTAGTCTGCCTCAGTCTTGAAGCGGGGTTTACCCGATCTTCCGCCCTTACTATCCCCTATGACAAACCGCTCGAAAGCTTTGTCTACTCGCTTAGAGACATCTTGCAGTACGGTTGAATCTACCTGCTTAAAATCCAAAAGTTCGCCACTATGAAAAACTTTTACTAGGTCTTTCTTAATGACGGGCAATTGTTGTTTTTGGGAGTAGTAGTTGGGCTTCGCACGGGGCGCAGAGATGCTAGCAATCAATGGACAAGCATTTATAGCAGTGCGGTTCATCTCCCACCAATCAAATCGATCACCTAACTGTCGATTATACCAATAGCGACAGATTCTCAGCCAATGGTTGAGGGTTAACTTTTGATTAGTGTCGGGATAGAACTGGTACTGGTAGGTCGCTTTCATTGCATCGTAGCCGATACGCATTAATTAGTGTTAATTTATCAGAGAATGTTGTTTGGTGTCAAGTCTATGAGTACAGATTTTATCCATAAAGCCAGAGGAGTTTCCGATCTCAAGTGTCATTTAGTGTTGACAACCAAGTATCGGCGGAAAGTTCTGACCGATCAAATGTTGTCTAGGCTTGAGGAAATTTTCAAGAACTTAATGGAAAAATGGGAAGGAAGATTGGTAGAATTTAATGGTGAGCGTGACCACGTACATTTGCTGCTTCAATATACACCGCAAACTGAACCAAGTAAGCTTATCAACAATCTTAAGACTGTATCTAGTCGCTATTTGCGGAAAGAGTTTGTAGATGAAGTTGAAAAAGTTTACTGGAAAGATGTTTTTTGGACAAATGGATATTTTATTGCTTCATGTGGTGGCGTGACGGTTGAGCAATTAAAGAAGTATATTGAGGGGCAAGATAGACCTGTAGAATAAGATTTGTTCGTCTCGTCATCCATCTGTCCACCGCTCAAAGCTGCGCCTTGAGATTGTGGACAGATGGAATCCTCGTCTCACGCGCCTTTCATCCCACACCAACCTTGATCGGTATGGTGTGGGGATTCCCGTCTGTCTAGCTAAAAATAGAGATTCTAGAAAGTCGCGGGGTTACAATATCAACAGATTTGATTTCGGAAACTATCAGAACCCCTAGTAAGTTAGAAGCAAGTGGTGAAGGAAAGTTTATTTGTCAGCAGAGATTGAATGGACTTGTCCTAAGAGTAGTTTACCAAGAATATGATGATAAAATTTTAGTAATTACTGCTTATCCTGGTAAGAGGTCAAGATATGAAAAAGATTAGATATAGCCCTGATGTAGATGCGATGCTGATCGAAATTTCCGATTGCCCGATCGCTTATGCCGAAGATGAAGGGAACATGATTCTGCACTATTCTAGCAGCGGAGAACTGGTGTTGATTGAAATATTAAATGTCAAACAATTTATGTCATTAGAATCTCTCTCCGATGAGATACCTACCCGCTAAAGCAGTTCAAGCGGGCGGACACTCAAAGGGACTGCACCTACTTCTGGTGCGACACCTCAATCACGGTGTGGACGTTCCCCCGCGGCGAAAAATCGCCCTTAATCGTCGCTTCTAGGGGCGCGCAAGCCGCCACAAAATCGTCTAAAATTTGATTGATCGATTCTTCGTGAGAAATGTAGCGATCGCGATAACTGTTAACGTACAGTTTCAGCGCCTTTAACTCTACCACCCGCTCGTCTGGCACGTAAGTAACGTGAATTGTCGCAAAATCGGGATAGCCAGAAAACGGACATTTGCAAGTAAACTCCGGCAACGTAATGTTAATCGAGTAGCGCCGCCCGACTCGCGGATTCGGGAAAGTAATTAACTCGCCTTCCAAAATCTGGCGTTCGCCGTATTTCATTGCCTCGGTGCTTGACTTTTGCGACATAGTTTGTTCCGGTGCGTAGTTGTTCATAGCGATTGACTAAAAACTTGTAACATTAAATTAAATTTACCTTCAATATCTGTAACAAATATCTTGACGAATTGTGTTGCGATCGATCTAATTGCAAATACTCTCAGGCTAAACTAAAACAAGCTCACCCTCGCCATCTACAATTATGCAAAATACTACCTTATCTGACAATACTTCCCCTGAAAACTCAAATAGTTACTCTCCATCGGTACCGATTTCCCTCTATCGAGAAGTCACGGCAGAGCTCCAAGCAGCCCAAGCGATGGTGGATTCCCTCAAAACCCACAATCAGCAATTAGTCCAACAAAATCAACAACTGCGGCGAGAAGTAGAAACAGTAGTTCAAGTATCCCAACAGTTACAGCAAGTAGTCAACTCGGCTCAGAGCGTCACCCAGACAGGGATGCCTCAAATGCCGTCAGTCAACAAATTCAATTTCAGCGTTCAACCTCCGCCCCCACCACCTGCAACCTCCCAGACTAACTCTGCCATACCTCAACCACCTCAGACAGTGGCTTTCCCCTTCCCACTACCGGAACCGGAAGCAACAGCCGCCTCGATGCCGCAACCACTCCCCGAAAAATTATTTACAGAGGTGCCGGAAACTCCTTACCGCGTGCGATCTCAACTCAAAAAAACCTCAGACTTAAGCGGATTGTGGTTGGCGATCGCGATTTTTCTGATTGTGATTGCAGCTTTCGGTGCAGGTTATTTAGTTGTCCGCCCTTTATTAATCAAAAAGTAAATTCCAGCAAGAATCCCACGGATTGAGCCGTGGGATTTTAAACAAAACCTAGCATAAATTGTTCAAAGTTACGCTAATTGGCTATCATCCTCTGGCGGCACTCGTTTCTACTGAACGAGGGGCATACTGCTCTTCACAAGCAGAACCTACAATGCCCACCCCTGGCTCGAAACCGCGCGTGAACTCAGTGAGTTTTACCTGTTTAGCTTCCAAAGCTGTCTGTAGCACCTTCATGGCTCGGTGAGGGTCGCCGGCTCCGCAGAAAAATAAGTCTGCTGCAAAATAACCGTGTTCAGGCCAAGTATGGATTGCTATATGAGACTCTGCCAAAGTAGCAGTAGCTGTCACTCCGTGAGGACTAAACTGGTGTACGCACAAATCGATGAGAGTAGCTCCTCCGGCTTCGATCGCATCGAGAATAGCGCGGCGGATACGTTCAGGATCGTTGAGCAGGTCTCCAGGAGACTGCCAAGCATCAGCGACCAGATGGGTTCCCAATTGTTTCATTCTGCGGGGTTTTACCTCTATTGATGTTAAGTCTCAAACCTTTTAACCGTAGCACGATGTCAAAAATTTTGCAAGTATATTTCGCAAATAAAGATGAAGATTAGGAGAAGTACGCATGACCAACCGCTGACGGTATGCTGGGGTCAAACTGCGGAGCATCTCAATGAAAGGAGCCCAGCTAGAAATTGGAGTTGGGAGCCCCTCTTGCTGCGAGCCTGGAGGAAAGAGTCAGAAAAAAGGAGGAAGAACGAAGGAGGAAAAACGAAGGAGGAAGAACGAAGGAGCCCGAAGAAGTGTTGTTACAAATATGAGATGCTCCTTCAAACTGTCTCACAGGCACAGGCTAGTAATCGAATTCGTGTTATTTCAGCGCTGCCTTGTTCTGCTCAAACAACCTTCTTTGACTAAAGCGATCTTTTGTTTTACTTGGTGGCTAAAAAACCAAAGCTCGATCGTTCTGGCTGTGGCCCAATTGATACGATATCGAAAGCCCAAAGATGGACGGCTATGCTCTCATGGGTAAAATTCGACAGATCCTAGACGATCGCCCGGCGGGCAGATTCCCGCGCTCGCTTTGGCAGCCTATGCTGGAGAAGTTGACCCGCAACCGGCGATCGCCGCTGGGTTTCTGCGTCACCTAGCTAAACCCGCCCGGTCAGCAGAGATAGTGAAGATAGTTGCCCGTTTGTGTCGGCCAAAGGGAAAGACAAGCCCATGATCCAGCAGTATCAACTCGTCGAACAGATTTTTGCAGGCAATAGCGAGATGGCGATGCTGATGCGATCGCACGATTGGTCGCAAACGCCGCCGGGGGCTGTCGAAACCTGGCCTCAAAGCTTGAAAACCGCCATTCGGATCGTCTTAGGATCTCGCTACCCCATGTTTGTCTGGTGGGGACAGGAGATGACCAAGTTTTATAACGATGCTTACATTCCTATCCTCGGCAAGCGACATCCGCAAGCACTAGGTCAGCCTGCCTCACAGATATGGGCTGAAATCTGGGACACGCTAAGCCCCCAAGCAGAAGCGGTTTTGAACCAGGGACAATCGACGTGGAATCAAGAATTGCTTCTGGTGATGGAACGCAACGGGTATACAGAGGAAACCTACTTTACCTTTTCCTACAGTCCGGTAGCCAATGATGATGGCCCGGTGGGGGGCGTTTTCTGCGCCTGTAGCGAGGACACTCAGCGCGTTTTGAGCGATCGCCGCTTGGCAACGTTGCGCGAATTAGCAGCAGAAACAGTCACTGCCAAGACGCAAGAAGCAGCTTGCGAGATTTCCGCCACCGTATTGACCAATAACGCCTATGACATCCCGTTTGCGCTGTTTTATCTACTCGATGGCGAAAGCCAGATCGCACGACTCGCCGCTACAACAAGGTTAGCAGCCGGAACCCTTGCCTCTTGTGAGGCGATCGAGCTTGCATCCGCCCAAAAGTGCCAGTGGCAATTGAAGCAAGTCATGGAGACGGGCGAAAGCAGAATCATTGAAGATTTGGAGGCGCAATTTGGACTTTTACCGGGCGGCGCGTGGTCCCAATCTCCTCATCTAGCGGTAGTTCTACCGCTGGGCCGATCGGGAGAAACCTTCGGGTTCCTGATTGCTGGAGTGAGTCCGCTGAGAACCTTTGATGATGATTACAAAGGTTTTTTCGACTTGATGGCAGGGCAGGTGACAACAGCGATCGCCAACGCCCAAGCCTATGAACAAGAGCGTAAACGCGCCGAAGCATTAGCTGAGTTAGACCGCGCCAAAACCGCTTTTTTTAGCAATGTTTCGCACGAATTCCGCACGCCGCTGACCTTAATGCTGGCTCCCTTAGAAGACACGATCGCCAACCTGGATGGAACAATTCCACCTCAAGAATGCGAACAATTACAGTTGGTGCAGCGCAATGGAATGCGGCTGCTCAAACTCGTCAATAGCTTGCTCGATTTCTCGCGCATCGAAGCAGGTCGAGTCCAAGCATCTTATGAACCTGTAGATTTGGCAACCTATACGGCGGAACTTGCCAGCACGTTTCGATCGCTGATTGAACGGGCAGGAATGTCGCTGATTGTTGACTGTCCCAGCCTGCCCGAAGCGATTTATATCGATCGCGAAATGTGGGAAAAAATCGTTCTCAATCTATTATCAAATGCTTTTAAGTTTACCTTAGCAGGAACAATTACTGTTCGATTGCAGTGCCTAGAAAATTGTGTTAAATTAACGGTTTCAGATACAGGAGTCGGTATTCACTCCGAAGAACTACCGCATTTATTTGAGCGATTTCATCGAATCAAAAATTCTCAAGGACGGAGTTTTGAAGGCTCCGGCATAGGGCTGTCGCTGGTGCAAGAACTCGTCAAAATACATGGGGGAGCGATCGATGTCAGCAGCACTTTTGGGCAGGGCAGTTGCTTTACGGTGACGATTCCCGCCGGAACAGCTCATCTGCAGCCGGAGCGCATTGGCGCAAGTCGCACGTTAGCATCAACGGCGTTAGGGTCGATGCCATATATCGAAGAAGCTCAACGCTGGTTGTCAGAAGAGAAATGGAAGTCGGAAGAATCTACCGATGCCCGATGCCCGATGCCCGATGCCCGATGCCCGATGCCCGATGCCCGATGGCCGATGCCCGATATCTTATTGGCAGATGATAACGCTGATATGCGCGATTATATTCGGCGACTCCTGAGCGGTTCTTATATTGTTCAAACCGTCGCCGATGGAGTTGCCGCATTGACTGCCATTGAGAAGAATCCACCCGATTTGGTATTGACAGATGTGATGATGCCGGGGATGGATGGGTTTGAGTTGTTGCGATCGCTGCGCTCTAATCCCGCAACCCAAGACATTCCCATCATTCTATTATCAGCCCGCGCGGGCGAAGAATCCCGCATTGAAGGACTCGCAGCCGGAGCCGACGACTATCTGATTAAACCGTTCTCGGCGCGCGAACTGCTGGCAAGGGTAGAAGCAAGTTTGAAGCTCTCCCGGCTGCGGCAGGAAGCAACAGTGCGAGAGCGAACCATTCTGGGGCGCGTAACCGATGCGTTTATGGCAATGGAGCTCGACTTTCGCATTACCTACGCCAACCAAGCCGCACAGCGAGTGTCGCGAACTCCCCTAGAAGCAATGCTGGGCAAAACGATGTGGGAAGCATTTCCAGGCACGATCGGCACTCAGTTTGAATTCCAGTATCGCCGATCGCTCAGCGAGCAGGTTGCGGTGGACTTTGAGGAATATTATGCTCCGTTTGATGTGTGGCTTGAGGTTCACGTTTATCCTTCACCGACTGGGCTGTCTCTTTTCTTCCGGGATATCAACGATCGCAAAAAAATCGATCGGGAACGGGAACGGTTTCTTGCCGTCGGTTCGGATTTGCAAGTGATTGCGGGCATCAACGGGTATTTCCGCTGGGTCAGCCCAACCTTTGAACGAACCCTCGGCTGGACACCGGACGAAATGACATCCCGCCCCTGGACAGAGTTTGTCCACCCAGAAGACCTCAGCGCCTCCATTGCAGAAGCCGACAGTCTGTTCTGTGGTAACGAAACCTTGACGTTTGAAAACCGTTACCGGCACAGAGACGGTTCTTATCGCTGGTTTCTCTGGAATGCCCAGCCGTACCCAGAAGAACAAGTGATTTACGGCGCTGCCGTTGACATCACCGATCGCGTGCGCGTCGAACAGGAGCGCCAACAGGTCCAACAAGCCTTGCGCGAAAGCGAGGATCAGAGCCGGAATATCCTCGAGAGCATTGCTGAAGCATTCTTTGCCGTGGATGAAAACTGGCGGTTTACCTACGTCAATCAATCCGCCTGTACACTGCTCGATCGCATTCCGGGTGATTTGATTGGCAAGAATTTATGGGAAGAATACTCAGCGCTGATGGGTAGGGAGTTTGAGCCGATCTATCGGAGCGCCATGCGCGATCGCGTGGCTGGGTCACTCACGGCGTTTTATCCGGATCGCGATCGATGGTACGAAGTCCGCACCTACGCAGCGGCAAAGGGAATCACCGTTTATTTCAGGAATGTCACCGATCGAATTCAAGCGGAAGCAGCCCTGCGCCAATCGGAGGAACGCTACCGAACGCTGTTTGAGTCGATCGATGAAGGCTTTTGCATCATTGAAGTGCTGTTTGATGCCAATGACACGCCGATCGACTACCGCTTCTTGGAAATCAATCCGGGCTTCGAGCAACAAACAGGACTTCGACAAGCCGTTGGTAAAACGGCGCGTCAGTTAGTTCCAAATCTTGAAGACGACTGGATTAAGATTTACGGACAAGTCGCGCTGACGGGTAAATCCGTTCGCTTTGAAAATGGCTCCGAAGCGATGAACCGTTGGTTTGACGTTTATGCTTGCCGCACCGGGCAGCCAGAATCCCGAAAAGTTGCCGTCGTGTTCAAAGATATTAGCGATCGCGTTTCGCACGAAGCTGAACGCGAACAACTCCTGCAACGCGAACAGACTGCACGAGAAGCAGCCGAAACCGCCAACCGAATCAAAGATGAGTTTTTGGCAGTGTTGTCTCACGAGTTGCGAACGCCCCTCAACCCTATTCTCGGCTGGTCGAAGCTGTTGCAGCACGGGAAACTCGACGCTGCAAAAACGGCTAGCGCCCTTGTCTCGATCGAACGCAACGCCCAACTCCAGTTACAACTGATTGATGATTTGCTCGACATCTCCCGCATTCTGAGCGGCAAACTTAGTTTGAATGCGATGTCCGTTGATTTGAATATGGCGATCTCGGCCGCCTTGGAAACCGTTCGACTAGCAGCCGAAGCCAAGTCACTGCAAATTCAAACAACCTTTTCACCGGGCATCGGAATGGTAATGGGCGATTCCGGGCGTTTGCAGCAAGTAATCTGGAATCTTTTATCGAATGCAGTGAAATTCACCCCTCAAGGCGGGCAAATTAGGGTTAGGTTAACCCAAACTGGAAGCTATGCCCAGATTCTGGTCGCCGATACTGGAAAAGGCATCAATCCTGAGTTTTTGCCTTATGTGTTTGAGCATTTTCGGCAAGAGGATGGAGCCATAACTCGTAAATTCGGGGGTTTGGGATTGGGGCTGGCGATCGCGCGTCAAATTGTGGAACTGCACGGCGGCAGAATTTGGGTGGAGAGTAGGGGTGAAGGACGGGGAGCCACCTTCACCGTTGAACTTCCCCTCTGGCATACCGCGAATCCGGTTGAAGCAGTTGCCGGCCGGGTTGAAGCTCGATCGGACGATCTTCACCTGGCCTCTGTGCGGGTGTTGGTTGTGGATGATGAACTCGATTCGCGGGAGTTTGTGGCGTTTGTAGCCGAACAAGCGGGGGCAAAAGTGACTGCTGTTGGGTCTGCGATCGAGGCACTGCAATTGCTCTTAGCCACACCCTTCGATATCCTCCTGAGCGACATCGGAATGCCAGATATGGATGGCTATATGCTAGTGCGGCAAGTGAGAGCTCTACCACCAGAGCAGGGCGGGCAAATTCCGGCGATCGCCCTGACTGCTTATGCTGGAGACTTTAATCAGAAGCAAGCTCTTGCTGCTGGGTTTCAACATCATCTTGCAAAACCTGTCCAACCCAATGAGTTAGTCAAAGCAATCGTGACTTTGCTAAGGAAACGCTAAGGTAACTGCATCGCTGACTCCAAATTTTAATAGATTGTCGAGCGCCGACAATCTATTAAAACCCGTCCCCCACAACTGAATTATGACTCTTGAATCCTGAATTCTTTCTTGTTAAAAGTTTTGAGTTTTGAATTAAAGATTCTTTAATTTAAAACTCAAAACTATTTTCTCTTAATCAACTCATCAATCCCGGCTGTGAGTAGCTCCATTCGGCAAAATCGCCCCGCCCAAAGCTGCTTCATTCAAATTATCAACATTCAAGCTTGCCCCAATCAAATTAGCCTCGGACAAATTAGTTCCTGTCAAATTCGCCCCTGTCAGAGAACTCAGCAGCAAACCCGCTCCCGACAAATTGGCGTGACTCAAATTCGCCCCCCGCAAATCTGCTTCCAGCAAGCTAGCACCTGCCAAATTTGCACCGCTCAAGTTAGCTCCCCGCAAAGAAGCTTTGTTCAAATTCGCAGCCCTCAAATCAGCATTGTGCAGAATCAAACCATTTAAATTAGCTTTACTCAAATTAGCTCCCTGCAAGTCGGCACCGCTCAAATTAGAGCCATTTAGATTGGCCGATTGCAAGTCAGCACCGCTCAAGTCAGCAGCGCTCAAATTAGCAGCGCAAATAGAAGCTTCCCGCAGACTTGCTTCGCTCAAAGAAGCCCCAACTAAATTGACGCCGCTGAGATTTCCGCGATTGAGATAAGCCCGAGTTAAAGTTGCTCCGCTCAGGTTCGCCCCAGTCAAATCTACCTCGCTGAGAATCGCTCTCGTCAGATTTGCTCTGCTTAAGTCAACCCCGCTCATAATTGCTCGGCTCAGCGTCGCCCCGCTCAAATTAGCCTCATTTAGTTTCGAGCAGCTTAGCAAACAAGCTCCTACTAAACTCGCTCCCGTCATCACAGCTTTGCTCAAGTCAGCCTGAGACAATATTGCTCCGCTGAGATTTGCCCCGCTAAAATCTGCGGCGATCGCCACAGTTCCAGTTAAACTAGAACTCCCCAGGTTAGCTTCAATTAATTTCGCCTTACACAAATTAGCCCCGCTCAAGTCGGCGGCGTTTAAATTAGCTCCAATCAGTTTGCTTTTAATTAAGTTGGCACCTTTCAAATTAGCGCTGCTCAAATTTGTTCGACTGAGATTAGCTTCACTCAAATGAGCTGCAATGAGGTTAGCTCCTCGAAAATCTCGTTCCCCGTTTCTATGTCTAATTAAAAGTTCATCGGCACTTAAAGCTTCAGTGAAATTCATAAAAAAATTGAGTGAGTTTCCTTAATCTCTCGATGTTCTATGTTGTGTGAAAGTTTGTACTATCGTGTTTGCCAGTCAGTTTTTTAAACTAATACTGCCACATTAACAATTGTCAAAACTGCTTAATTCCTACCATCACCCTGCTCACCTAGTTATAATTTTTTACGAAAATAAACCAGGTTATGGTATAATCTGAGGTTGGCTAGCGCGGAAGTTATGAAAAAACCGCGTTTCTCGCCTGTAAGTCCTGTAAGTATTATTTTGCTAGTAATTAGTTGGCGGTTGATGTTAGTTGTTAATGGTTAGTTGTATTTATACTAACTGCTAACCACTAACTATTACCTGCTAACTCTTTACCAAAATACCGAGAAGTTGTCGATCGCTCTTGTCAAGGTCGATCGCATATTTGGGCGATTGGTGGCAGCATCCGCGCCGCATTCTGACCCGAAAATTTGCCAGTACAGGCGATCGAATTTATGAGTGCAATCAAGAAACAAGATATTGGAGCTTCAACCCCTAATGCCTTCTACATAAGTGCCTTCTACCTTCGAGTAACCCGGACGGCAGCGCCAGCCCAGCTCAGCTAGTGTCACCTCCCCCCACTGTGCTCCGTGCCAGTGAAAACCAACAGGAAGGCTGTTTCCCTCTGAGTGCTGAGCGAGTCGCCGGCGAAGCAAGCAATACGCTCTGCTGAGCCTGAGATTGCGCGAAAAAATGGATCGCGAGTCGTTCCCTTATTCCCGCGCTGCTGTGCTTGCTGTTAATGTTTTCTCGATCCATGAGCGCTTGCGGTTCTAATTTACAGAACACTCGACACCAGACGCGCTCCCGGACATAAAAGCTGTTCCTGGGCTTCTCAAATGCTTTTCTGAGGCATTCCCAGAAAAACTGTATTCATGCCGCAGGTCTTGCCAACAGCAATTGGGCTGCTACAGCCAAGCAATGACCAGCCTAAGTCTTGCGGGAAGGCGACGACAATATTATTCTAATAGTTGCCGACCACTGCAGGCCGTAGTCGGCGCGCGGGACTGGCTACTTCACCTGTATAAGTTGCTAAAATTAGCTACCCATAATTAAAGATAGTCGCTCTTTGACTAACTGGGCAATATCTGCGGTAATTTAGGTCATTAAATTTGATATTACTGCGGGGTTTAAAATCGAGCAGTAGTGAGTGTTACAGACTAAAAAAACGCTGCCGAAATCGGCTGTAAAATTTCAGGGAGCCGATCGGTCCTCCGGCGCAAAGCCCAGCTCGCGGACTGGGCCCCTAATCAAAATTAAACTTTTGACAGGTGGCTTTTTTAAGTTTCCAGAACAAAACACAAGCCGGCTTTCAGAGAAAAAGCCGACCTGTGAGATACTTTTACCGACGAAGCGTAAAACCGCTAGCTCGCCGCTGTTGGTTGGATCGCTTTCCACAATCCGAGTGCGCGAGGGCCACTACCCTGCAGGAAGTAGAAACAATCCCCAAACAAAGTCTGAAGTATTAAACCCTAGGGTGGCGGGTAACGCCCTGATTGGGGTCGTAAATATGAGCCGTAGTATCAACGCCCGGAGTCCCAGGAGCGCCGTAATCAGCCCGAGCGCTATCGACGCTGGGATTATAGTCGTAGGTGTTCCAATGCTGAATGCCTCCGCGGCTCAGAATGGTTTCTGCTTGAGCGACTTCTGCTTCGCTGCCGTCAACCAGTACCAAGTAATCTCCCCTTGCCACGCGATCGTTGTATGCTCTAGCTTCCTCTTCGGGAATTCCCATACCGACTAAAGCTCCGATCAAGCCGCCTGCTGCAGCACCCAAAGCCGTACCGGCGAGTGTAGTGGCGAGGGCGGTAGCTGAGGCTCCTGCCAGCATAATCGGCCCGATTCCCGGAATTGCCACTAGGCCCAGACCTACCAACAAGCCTGTCAAACCGCCCAAAGTACCGCCTGTGAGTGCGCCCTTTGTGGCCCCTTCGTCGGATTTGTTGTCCGCGCTGTCGTGTACGTCAATGCCTGCGATGTCCCCTTTAGAGTCAGCATCCTTAGCGATGACCGAAACCCGATTCATGTCGAAACCGGCAGTTCTCAGTTCTCCCAGTGCGTGTTCCGTCTCGCGCCGGGTGGAAAATACTCCCACGGCGCGCTTCTGGCGGCCCGAAGCTCTCCGGCCGGTGTCTGCGGGAACATCGTAAATGCCCCAATCGTGAATGCCCCGCACGCTCATAATTCCTTCGGCTGTGGCAAGTTCAGCATCTGTTCCTTCTACGAATACCAAATATTCTCCGCGCGAGACCCGATCGCTATAAACTTTAGCTTTTGCTTCGGGAACTCCCAAACCGACCAAACCGCCTACCAAACCGCCCGCTGCAGCCCCAATCGCGCCTCCGACTACAGTATCTGCCAGCAGAGTTGCGATCGCGCCCCCCGCCATCACCGGGCCAACTCCCGGAATCGCCAGCGCTCCAATGCTTCCGAGTAACCCAATCAAACCGCCCGTTACAGCTCCCGCTGTCGCGCCTGCTTTTGCGCCACCACCCACTTTCTCGTCAGTACCCTTACCAGCGGTAGCGCCCGCAATTTCGCTGCGATCGAGATTTTCCCCAACTACCGAAACTTTATTCATCGGAAACCCCGCACTTTGCAGCTCCATCAGGGCTAGTTCCGTATCTCGGTAATTAGAAAATGCTCCTACTGCTCGCTTGTGTTGACCTAAAGCCATTTTCTTTCTCCTGCAAAATATACTACTTTTTCACAACCACAGAATTTATGCTCTGCTTGCTGCCATCAATCACATTTAGTCATTCTTTCCCAACAATTTTCATCGGTCGCTGGGAATAACCTCGTTCTCTATCTTCAGGTTGGTTTCCCACTCATTCTCCGCGATGGGAAAGCAGAAATTGGGAAGGGAAAGTTGTAGGTATTGCGAGAGTTTTGAGGGCGTGAATTGTAAATTCAATTTACACTCTTTAACTTAAAACCCCGCTCTCCCTAGAGGATGACCTAAGCGTTGCGATCGACTCCGAAAGCAGTCTTAAAATGCCAAACTTTACCCTCTTCCCTCAGACTTTTCTCCTCGATAACTAAATCCTTCTTCCTTGTTTCCCTCGGAATTCTTCTTTCTAATTTATTGCTTGCTGCTAGGCGATTCGGGTGCAGCGGGGGCGACAACAGCCGTAACATTCACCTGTTTAACACCCTTAATCTCTTTAGCTAGCGGCTCAATTTTAGCTAAATCAGCTTGACTGGGAACTGTGCCACCTACGGTGACAACCCCGTCTTTTGCATCAACAGTTAGCTGACCTTTAGTGATGTTTACTTCTAACTTGGAGCGCACTTCACTTTTGAGGTCGCCCTCGGCTCTTGTTGCATCGCCGCCGGTCGCATTGTTGCGCTGTTCTCTGGCCCTAATATCAGAATTTGCTTGGTTTCTGCGAATATCGCTAGTTGCGTCACCCTGAGTTTTTTTAACTGTCTCGGCTGGGGGCGGGCTGGTGGTATTTTCTGTGGTAGAATTAGGAGCATCAGCGCTAGTTTTAGCCCCCTCGCTGCAAGCAGCAGCTCCAAATAGTAGGAGGCCGCTGAGGAGAATGGGTGTTAGTTTGTTCATAATATGTTAATACCCTCCGGGTAAGCTTTCTATGAGCCTGACTTCCCTGACTTCGTGGAGCCAGATGTGAGCCAGATGTGAGCCAGATGGAGCAAGACAGAATCTTTGTTTGTGCTTTCTGCGATTTAAAAATCCTTATATCAAATGTATAAACTTGAGGAAATATCCACATCGCTCCACGGGTGTAAAATATATCTATGCCGTTAGATAGAGTACAAAAAACAAAATAAGGTCTTAAGTCACATTTAACTTAATGAGTTCTGACCGCATTATTCCTCAGAAACTCGGTTGATGCCGACTTTGTTTGTTGCTCACGCCAATATTTTCCCAGACACCAAGTTGAAAAGCGTAAGTTTGATCGATAAATTCGATCGCCACTCCCAACTAATTTTTCCCTCGAACCTCGAACCTGGGACTTCTTTCCTCAACATCCATCCATTAAATCCGTTAAATCTCCTACACTACTCATTGCCGAACCTCCTGCTTCAAAACAAACGAAAAGAGTCGAGAAATTTTTGAGCATTTTCTGGTTCTGGAGTAGTGGCAACCAGCCCGTAAACGCGCGTTTCCACCAAAAAAACTTGACCTACACCTACAGGTTCAGTGGGGGAAAGCGGCTGAAACTCAAACTCTTTTCCCGGATAGCCTCCGAGGGAAATATCGCGCACTTGCAACAATTTAGCATTCGCTGCCACGACGAAAAAATCAACGGCATTATTTAAAGTAATTCTGATATTATTGATATTATTGTTCCTCATCCGAAAATCTAGATCGAAGTATTGAAGCAAATAAGTTTCTTTGTTTTTTAAGTGGGAGCGGTATGTATGAGCAATAATTTGATTTGAAAAAGTTTCGGAATTAATTTTGGGATTTCCCGGCATATCGATCGCAAACTGACCCATCGCCGAGCAAAATGGCTGCCACTCTGGCGTCTGAATGGCTGTCCGCAGCGGGGCTGGTTGAGATGCAGCGGGACGGGCAAACTTGACAGGCCAGACAAGTAATGTAGCAGTAACTAGAAGTAAATACAAAAAATTCATTTGGGTAAGAAATATATATGCCCGATCGATCTGCGCTAGCCTAGAAATATATCCGCAAAGGGGCGATTTATGCTGAATATTATATTTACTCAACGGCGAGGCAAGGCTCAAGGACGATCTAAAATTACTAAAACCAATAAAACCAATATACTCGCTGCTGTAAATACTTGGCTGGCTGTGTGTCTGCTGGCTGCTGTCACAGGTTGTGCAAACAGCCCCAACAGCAAGGCACTCGAAGAATCATTAGCCGCCGATCCGAAATTAAAACAAAATCCAGTAGTTTTCTCTTCCCCGCCACCAGCGACAGCAATTGAGACAAACTCTACCGCCAAACTTCCTCCCGATTTCCCGACAGAGATTCCACTCTATCCTAATGCTGAGTTAATCGAAGTTGGTGGGCCAACCGATCCGTCCCAAAAAAATGTGCGGCTGCGCTGGGAAAGCACAGATCCTGTTAATTCGGTTCAGAACTTTTACTCCACAGAGTTTGGGCGCCGCAACTGGGAAATAGTCAGCCGCCCCACCGCCGAGGGACAAGGTTCTTTCGTCGCAACGCGAGATAATTTACGGGTAACAGTCTCGCTTTCTCCTACTCAGAAAGTAGGGGGTTCTACAGAATTTGCGATCGACTACAGCAAAGAAAGCCCCGAAATTGCCGCCAGTCCCCAACCTAATAATTCCGAGTCTAGCCCATCTCCAACCGCTTCACCAACTCCATCTAATTCCGAGAAAACTACTCCAACACCATCCGCCTCGTCAAAATCAGCAAATGTTAGCGAACCAGAAAGCCAAATTCCTCAACAGTTGCGGCAGTATGTGGCAGATTTGACTCAGTTGGAAGTGCTGAAAGTGCGATCTGCCCAAAGTGCTAATTTAGAAACTGGCAGCACTTTACCCAAACCCAACAAAATTATCACTCGCCGCGAATACGCCCGCTGGTTAGTAGCAGCTAACAATCAGATTTATGCTAGCCGTCAAGCCAAACAAATTAGATTAGCAGTAGACTCTAGCGAACCAGCCTTTTCTGACGTACCCAAAACAGACCCGGATTTTTCAGCAATTCAAGGTTTAGCAGAAGCCGGTGTAATTCCGAGTTCGCTTTCGGGAGAAACTAAAGATGTGAAATTTCGCCCGGATGCACCTTTAACTCGCGAAACAATGATTCTTTGGAAAGTCCCTTTAGATAGTCGTCAAGTTTTACCGACAGCTAACATTGAAGGAGTGAAAGAAAAGTGGGGCTTTCAAGATGCTTCTAAGATTGATTCCCAGGCGTCGCGGGCCGTTTTAGCTGATTTTAACAATGGAGATTTGGCGAATATTCGCCGCGTTTTCGGTTTTACTACTCTGTTTCAGCCGAAGAAACCAGTGACTCGCGCCGAAGCTGCTGCTAGTTTGTGGTATTTTGGCGTTCAAGATCAGGGATTGTCTGCTAAAGATGCCCTGGAAGCCAAGTCTAAACCTGCTGAGTAGAGTTGTTTGGGGTTGTTAATAGTTGCGAACACAGCATCTACTTACCAATACCCCAAAAACCGGGGCTTTTCTCTGTAACAAAACCCGGTTTCTGCGTCCAAGACTGAAGAAATTGTACCAATTTTCGATCGATCGGCGTGCGATCGCCCGCCAGAAAACTTGCAGCTTGAGTTTCTAGGATTTCTGTGAATACGGCTGACCCAAAAACCGACTTTTATCTACGAAAATGCCCAGTAAAACGCGAGGCATATCCGGTGAAAAACTTTGTTTCTTTAATTCCTATGGGCGAGTTATCGTAAAAAATCCTTTCAGAGATTATACATCGGCTTTTGTGCCCTTGTGGCCTACCCTAGGAGATAGATTTTTTTTTTATCTTAATTTCTGTATCCTGCCATACAACCGCTGCATTTGGCGGGCAAATTTTCTACATATTTTAACTAACACTTTGTTCAAAACTCTCAGTAGGATTCCGGATGCGGTAGCGGCCTTAACGATAAATGAAAAACAGTGTTTGAGCTCTTGGAGAGCATTTTTTAATGTACGATATTACCTTATTTACCCCGCAAGACATGGCAAAATGCAGCTTAGTCCTGCGCCAGTTAGGTAGAAATACTGCTAGTATGGAAGCCAGCAGCCAGAAGATTGTTAACTATATTTACCGACATTTTTGCAATTCGCAAACTGGAGAAAATTCCTGTGCCTTAGTGCGTTTGTTCAAAACTCATCCCTACGGGGAATTAGAAGACTCATTGCAACAATCCGCCCGCCGCTTGATGAAGGGCAATTCCCCCGCCCCCGACATGAAATGTTGGACTCTGCTAGCAGCAGCAGGCACAGAAGCGCACTGGAATTCTCGACACACAGCAGCAGAAAATACAGCTATTCCATTAGTTAGCACAAAATTAGTGGCTCAAATGCCAGCGATTTCGGAAATAATCCGGCAGTTTGGTTTAGACATTCCTACATTCCTCGGAATTGAGCGAGAAAGGTTCCTGAAATTAGAGCGCGCAGTATTAAATATTTTTCACGTATCAGAGGCAAAAGGCAGCCCCTTTATTCCCGAGCAAAATTCTTTAATTATCCCCTACCAAGTCAAGTCTGTCTTGGCATTTGGGGGACTTCTGCCGTCAGGAAGTTTGTTTGCGGTAGTGATGTTCCTGAAAGTTAAAATTCCCCAAAGCACGGCTGAAAAGTTTAAAGATTTGGCACTTAGTGTCAAAACAGCATTGTCCATCCCCGACCAAGAAAGTGTTTTTGAGTATTCAGAAAATCCTACAACGTTTGTTACAAATAACAATATTGACGAAACCCAATTACTGGAAGCTCAAGTGGCTAATCTGATTCAATTGCTGGACTTTTCAGAACAAGAAAGGCTCAGAGAAGCCGCTCAGTTTCAACAGACAATTGACAATTTACAGCGCGAACTGGCAGAGTACAAAAATAAGGAACAAGCTTTGAAAGTAAGCCAAAATTCATTTACAGGCATCCTCAATATTCCGAAAGATGGTATTGTGCGCGTAGAGGAAAATCAAGGAATTCAGCGTTTAAATCAAGGGGAAGAACTGATTTAAACCAAGCTCTGTGTGTAGCAACCCGGTCGATCCAAGAAACCGAGTTGTTGCTGTTTTTGTTGAGGAAATTTTGTTTTTACAGGAAGGAGTGCGAGTATTCCGCTCGCTGTATATAAATCGTAGCTTGCTGGTTAGAGTATACTACCCAAAAGCTAGCAAAATATCGGATCGAATACTGGTGTCATATTAAATCTGTTAGTCTCGGAATTCTCCGCTCTATAAAACTTACCCAAAGCTACCCATTGCTCGAAAGTTTTGGACTTTAGTGTTTACTTCCTGTTTCAGCGTAGTCTCAGAATGACTTCTGAGGGTTTGCCTACTCCACAGGCAATCTCGGTAGAGCTTACCGTTTGACTTACTTAATCTGAGCGAATCGGAACCCACATTCCGCACCCTCAACTGGCACACACGCAGTTGGGGTGCCCCGTCCGAGTCGATCAGTCGGCTCTAGATGAGTAGAAATACTCTCGCCTGCCGTGTCAGGTGATCGAGCAAGCGATCGATTCAGTTGGAAAATGTACGAGCGTGTAAATTAACAACAAAAACCAATTATCCCCCGTGCGACGCGGAGGATAAAAATAGTCTAAACTCAAGTAGCAAACAATTCGCTCGATCGAATGAAACCCGTGCATCAAGCAACTGAACTCGCCGTCTCTAACCTCGACCATCTTGGTTTAATAGCAGGTCTAGTTGATGAAATAGAAATTGTCCAAAAAATCAATGAGTTAGTAGGGGAACAACCGGGTGAGATTGTCAGTCCAGGTCTAGCAGTCAAAGCAATGATTATCAATGGGTTAGGGCTTGTTTCCGCTCCATTATACTTATTTCCTAAATTTTTTGAAGGCAAAGCGCTCGAACATTTAATGGGTGAAGGTATTCAAGCATCACACCTGAATGAATACCGTTTAGGTAGAGTATTAGACAAGCTATATTTAGCAGGCAGCAGCCAAATATTTACAACTATTGCCGCTTCAGCAGCTCAAAAATTTGAGCTCGATACAGAGACATCCCATTTAGATTCAACTTCCTTTCACCTGCATGGCAAATACGAATCCGAGCTACCATCTGTATCTGTTATCGAGCCAGAAACGGCGCTAGATAGCGAAGATAGCGAAGATAGCGAGTCAACTAAACCCGTGTCATCTGCCGTGCCAATTAAGATTACCTACGGCTACTCCCGCGATCGCAGACCCGACTTAAAACAATTCATTTTAGATTTAATTTGTAGTAGCGATGGAGATGTACCGCTATTTTTACGGGTGGGTTCGGGAAATGAATCAGATCGAGCCATATTCGCATCAATTTGTCAGGAGTTTAAACAACAGTTAAACCTTGACAGTTTAATGGTTGCAGATAGTGCATTATATTCAGCTCCTAACTTAGAAATGTTAACCAATTTAAGATGGTTAACCCGCGTACCGTTGAGTATCAAGCAAGCGCAGCAACTGGTATCTCAGTTAAATGAAGCAGAATTTACCCCCAGTTCTGTGAGTGGATATAGCTGGTCAGAACACAAAAGTAATTATGGTGGAATTGAACAAAGATGGCTAGTAGTAGAGAGCAGTTTGCGACGCGATTCAGACCGACAAAAACTCGAAAAAAACTCAAAAAAGCCCAGGCTGAAGCTGAGAATAAACTGCAAGAACTCTCAAAAATTGAATTTGCTTGTGCCGCCGACGCTGCCGCCGCAGCTCATCGCTTATCCAAACAACTAAAATTTTACAATATCACCCAAGTTAGTAGCAAAGAAATTACAGTAAAGACTAATACTAACGATCCAAATGCTCGCGAGAAATCCAGCTCGAAACAGAGATTTAAAGTTCAAGCAAAACTGGAACCAGATACAGGTGCGATCGCCAAAGAAACCAAAGCCTGTGGCAGGTTTATTCTCGCCACTAATGTGCTGGAAACTCAGCAATTAGAGCCTGACGATATGATTGTGAAATACAAAGAACAGCAGTCAGCAGAAAGAGGGTTTGGGTTCTTGAAAGATCCGCTGTTTTTTACGGACAGTGTATTTCTCAAGTCGCCGGAAAGAATCGAAGCTTTGGCATTGGTAATGGGTTTGTGTTTGTTAGTCTATACTTTAGGTCAAAGGTTACTGCGTCACAGTTTGCAACGCACTAATTCCCAATTGAAAAATCAGTTGGGCAAACAAACTAATCGACCGACGCTCCGTTGGATTTGCCAGATATTTCAATCAATTCATCTGGTGAGCCTACAAGGGATTCAACAAATTTCTAATTTAACAGCCGAGCGAATGGCTATATTGAACTTGCTGCCGCTCTCCTGTAAGTCTTATTATTTATTAATCTGAGATCGAGCAGTTTGTTTGATGAGCAAAACTGACAGAAATTTCATAAATATTTGATTCAGTAGTGATGTGTAATTATCAGGCTGCTGGAAATATCTGCTGTCGATTAATAGTTAATTATGACGGATGAAGGTGTTGTTAGATATCGAGAATCTAGGATTTGCCCGAAAGCAGTTAATTTTCAACTTGCCCCAACAGGTCGATGCGATTGTGACCCAACAGGTCGCGGGTATTTTTGATTATTATCTCGGACGAGAGACTCGGACGGAGCACCCCAACTGCGTGTGTGCCAGTTGAGGGTGCGGAATGTGGGTCGGAATGTGAATTCCTTCAAACCATCGCTCAATGTTTTTAGCTGCGTTCAAGTCTCTGTCCTCTGTATGACCGCAATCAGGACATACATAGACTCGATTCTTTAATGGCATTTTGTGGCGGTGATTCCTACAATTTGAACAGATTTGAGAACTAGGAAAGAAGCGGTCAACTAAAATCAACTGACTAGAAAATTTCTCAGTTTTATATTCAAGTTGTCGCTTAAATTCGTACATTCCACAATCGGCAATCGCACCCGCCAATTTGTGATTTTTCAAAAATGCTTTGACGTTCAAATTCTCAATTTTAATCACGCTGTGGTTTTTAGCGAGATGATTGGTGAGTTTATGAATAGCATCTTTGCGGATGAATGAAATTCTAGAATGCAGTTTTGCCAGCTTTCTAACTGCCTTAGTTCTGTTCTTTGAGCCTTTAACTTTGCGACTAACAGAGCGCTGCAATCGCTTCATTTTCTTACTCATTTTGCGGTAAGCTTTGGGGTTAGCAAAAACCTTTCCGTCACTGGTGACAGCTAATTCCTTAATACCAATATCAACACCAATAGAGGGGCGATTTAGAGGTATTGGTGGCTGTTCAATCTCATACTTGATGGCTATGAACCATTTGTCGGCAGTGCGACTAATTACGCAATTATGAGTAGCCGTAATGGGGAGAGGTTCGTGCAATCGCACCCAACCAATTTTAGGGAGTTTAACTCGCTTACCATCATTGCTGATACCAGGTTTTGCTTTAGTGCCTTGCTCAAGATAAAAACTGTCTTTAGACTTGCCTTTCTTCTTGAATCTAGGCTGTTTAGAGACTTTTTTGAAGCATCTATCCCATGCCGTCCTTACCTCTGCCAGAGCCTGTTGTGGACTTGCTTTGGAGCTTTGATAATACCAGGGATTAGCTGGTTTAATCTCAGCGACTAGACGTTTGTGCAAGTCAATAGCAGAGGGAATTTTGATTGTTTTATCAGCCTCTCTAAGTTGTAAAGCTTCCTGAATAATAGCATTGCCAAAATTGTAAGCGTGTCTGGCTACTCCACAGTGTTGACGGAATAGAGTCACCTGTCTATTGTTAGGTTTTAATTCCGTCTTGAAACTGAGTAGCATTATTTTACGTCCTCCACTGCTTTAGCTATACCATCAATCAGTTTTTTGTTTTTGTGACTTCTAGCGCCATAAAGTCTAGCGCTAAAAACCTGAATTAATTCAATCATATCTTGAACTAATTCCTGTTCAAAACTCAATTCATCCGGCGATTTATTGACTATTACTACCTCGCATTCAAATTCCTCACACATTGCGAAAACTAACTCGGAACCAAACCTTAGAAGCCTGTCTTTGTGAGTAACAACAAGTCTGCCAACCTCACCGGACATGATTCGTTTGAGTAGTTTTGTCAGTCCTTTTTTCTTGTAATTAAGTCCAGAGCCTAAGTCTTGAATTGTTTCAAATTGCCAGCCATTGGCAGCGCTAAACGATTCCAAAACAGCAGCTTGACGCTTTAAATCTTCTTTTTGGTCATGACTAGAAACTCTGGCATAGTTGATAGTGATTCGATCGTCTGCCTGGTTTAAGTCTCTGGGAGTAATTCGCTTGATATCGGTAAGGTAGAAGCGTCTCTGTCCCGTGGGAGAGCGCTCAAACTTAATCTTGCCTGCATCAGTCCAGCGTCTCAGCGTCTTTGTCGAAATACCAAGCTCCTTAGCCGCTTCCCCGATTGAGAGTGTCACGTCTGATTGAGTCTCCAAAGTTGCTTACCTCTAATACTACAACTCAATAGTTACCCAATCCGGGAAGAATGTCAATACCTGTCTAAGAAATCTATTTCAGCGCCTCACCCCTATCTCTCTTCTCGACCTCTGCGTGCATCTGCGTCCATCCCTTGTCCGGGGCGGTTAATACATTCTCTTTTTTTGACCGCAGATGAGGGCAGATAAACACAGATTAACGCGGATGAATTAGAGCGAGTCCGCCTGCACGGTGATTGTTGACTGTTGATTGGATTGTACGGCTGGCGATGCTACTGGATTTGATATCAAAATGAAACTAGAATGGGCTTAAAAACGATTTAATGAAAAAGAATTACAGTTTTTGGATTTAAAGCAATAGGTAAACTTAAATGAAATTTTAATAAAATTGAAAAAAGTCAAAAGTAAGAAAGCTTTCAGTAAAAACAAGTTTTTTTACTTTTGGCTTTTGACTTTTGACTTTTAGCACATGGAGTATTCAACTCAAAATTCAAAACTCTTAAGGCGCTGCTGCTGCCCTGCGGTTGGCAACAATCAGATTAGCCTGATACTCTGCTGCTTTTTGCTGAGCCTTTTGATAGTTCGGGCTGGTTGACGGTACGGCTCTCATGAGCTTAACCGCTTGCTGCCACTCGCTTGCTACTGCTATCCACTCATTTTGAGACTGAGCCTTCTGGGCCAAAATTGCTGCCTTCTGAGCTGTGTTAACGGCTACCCTCCAAGAGTCAGGCTTAGGCGCGGCGGGTTTTGGTGCAGGAGAAGCTGGGCTGGCTGGTGCTGCAGCAGTGGGAGCGGGTTTTGGTGCAGGGGAGGCTGCCTGTGGGGTGCCCGGAGATGCGGCGGTCGAGGATGCAGCGGCTTTAGAAGGGGGAGATGAGGGTTGCGGGGAGGGGGAAGCTGCTTCGGGGGCGATGGGTTCTGGGTTCGAGTCGGCGAAGGGGAAAGTTTTAGTAAAGAATAGCCCTGCGATCGCCGCCAGAGGTACTAAGATACCCACAGGTATTACCCATTTGGGAAATTGTTTTTTCGGAGGCGGGGCTTGATCTTCGTCTTCGTCTTCGTCTTCGTCTTCCTCGTCGTCATCTCGATCGAATTCTTCTTCTTGATAATAGTCTTCGCCTTCGGGCTCGACATCATCTAAACCTACAGAGTCGTCAGGCATTCCACTATCCAAGGGGTAAGGCATTGAATCCGCAGGCATCAGATCGATTTCATCTTCCCACGCAGGCGATCCGTCACCTGTTCGACGCCCGTAAACCTTTACAGTGTGAATTGATGCGAGTCCCAGCTTCGTCATGCCGGTGCGGATGAAATCGACCAATACCATTTGATCCGGTACTTTGTCTGCCTCCAGAATTATGTGGAGGCAGCCGTTGTCCCGCGTCACATCGGCGTTGATGCCTTTGGGTTTGAGTGTACGGTTGATGCTAGATGCGATCGCTTTTGGATCGCCCTGCTTGAGCAGTTCCCGCAGGTTCTGTTGTGTCATGGGTAGCGCTCTTTTTTGGGGGGGGGTGGAGAGCCGGCAAATAATATTAACCGATCGGCATTCGGCGGACAATATTTATTTACCACATTAACTTCTACTTTGGCATTCTGAGAATATTTCTAGTATCTATTGACCTTTTGCCCCGCGCTCCGGCATCAAGCACATAGGCGCTATTGAAATTTGTTGTAAAAATTTGTTGTAAAAATTTACAGTAAGGGGCCGTTCCTGTGCCCTGTCGCGCCTCAGCGAAACAAGCTAGAAAGTTCTATAACTTTGGTTTGCAGGGTTGAGTTTTCTTCTCGCCCCCGTTTTAAAGAAGCTTCTAAGTCTAGCAGCAAGGGCAAACTCTTTTGCAGTTTTTCTAAGCTGGCGTTCTTGACTTCTTGACGAAAATAGTATACTCGTTTCGGATTGCCGAGATCTAGAGCTTGAGCAATTTTATCATCGCGATCGCCCGCTTGGATCATCGCCTTTACCCACAGCCAAGTCCGAAACTTACCTGTCAAGCCAGCCACAATCCTCAAACCAGGCTCGCTGCGGCCAGTTAAGCCGGCCAGTAAATCCAAAGCGGCGGAGGTATTGCCCTCGCGAATCGCATCGGCTAGCTGGAAGGTATTCTGGGCGTGACAGTGCACCAGTGCTGCAACTTCCTCCGGGTTCAGAGGTTGGCTGCGGTTGCCCGCAAACAGCAGCAATTTTTCGAGTTCGCTGTATAGCTGTCTAGTATCGCTGCCAATGGATTGGGCCAAAAGTTCGATCGCCGTGGCTGTCAATTTTACGTTCATTTCGCCGGCGACTTGGCGCACCCGCTGGGCTAATTCTTTGTCATTCCAAGGCGGAATCGGTGAAAATTCCCGCACTTGGGCGGACTGGGAAATTAACTTGGTAGACTTGAGCCGGCTGTCGGGTTTTTTGACGGATGTCAGCAGCAGCACGGTGGTAGGGGGAATCACCGGCAGCGTCCGTTCAAATTGCGCTAACAGTTCGGGAGAGCACTGCTGCGTTACAGTCGTATTTGCCAGCCAGACAAAACGGCTGCCGGTACCGAAGGGGGGCGTTAAGGCTCGATCGAGCCCTTCGACCACAGCTCCGGCGGAATCGGCAATAATCTTGTCATAGTTAAAACTAGCCCAGTTGGGGTCGAGGACTGTTTGGCGCAAACTTGTCACAGCCTGGGCCATCGCAAAGTCGTCTTCCCCCCAAAACAGGTAAATTTGCATGAAGAACGCTCACTAGCCAAAAAAATTAGAGTTGCACGCGAGGCTTGTCCAACATATCCTGAATAGGGCTGTTGGAAGCCCGCGCCATAATATAAAATTTGGTGTGGGAGTATGTCACCGCGAGGAAATCAAGATTGGATGATACTTATCAAGCTTACGTAAATCGGGTGGCGCGAATGACGCTGCTGGACTCCTACAAGTCCCAGGTGGAACACATTCAGGAATCTCCAAAATTTAAGCCCGACGAAGCAGGCCGGAGAGCTCCTGTACCTTTTCCAGGTTATTCAGTGATTACGCCCCCTGCGGGAGAAGATGCAGAAAATGCTGCATTGTATAGTAATTTGCACTCGATCCAACAACGGCTATTGCAGGAAACAGCGGAGGGTGCGATCGTGGCACTGCCTCCTGATACCTTCCATTTAACCGTAGCCGATTTGATTTGGAACAGCGCTTTTCGAGATGCCTCTGATAAAAATCCCGAATTTGAGGAGCAACTGCGCTCGCGCATGGCCGATAGTTTTGCCGCCTGCAAACCCTTGGCGGGCGGCGCTCCCATTCGCTGGATAGTGCTGGGGTTGATGGTGATGACTAGAGCTGTGGGTGTTTGTTTGGCACCGACGGATGAAAACTCTTACAAGCAAATTCTGGAGTTTCGCCGATCGATCTATCAAAATCCCGATTTAATGGCTTTGGGAATTGAACAGCAATATCATTTTACTGCCCACATTACTCTGGCTTATTTTGGGGACACCGGGCCGAACCTTGACCGCGATCGCTTGTGCGCTTTGCTGTCAGAGTTGAACGAGCAATGGCTGGACACGCCGCAAGAACAGTCCGTAAACCGAGTGGAACTGCGGAAGTTTGAGGACATGGCCACCTACCTCCGGCAACCGGACTGGCCTGTTTTTGAGTTTTAACGAAGGAAGAGGGAAGAAGGAAGAGGGAAGAAGGAAAAAGGAAAAAGGAATAGGATTGATGTGAAGATTTTTTCCATCTGCCACTCTCCCCATCTCCCACTCTCCCACTCTCTCGCCCCCTCTCCCTCTCTCCCCTTTGACAAGAGTCAGGATATTGCCTATTAAATGCTTTAATTATTTTTGTTTGACAGTAAAGTCAAGGAAAAAATTTATGAAAAACCAGGAAAAATCAATAATTCTGGTTTTTTACTTTTTGCTTAAAAAGTGACAGTACACGTTGTTGGTATCGGTTTAGATGGAGCTGCTGGGCTGAGCGAATCGGCGCGGCAGGTTGTAGAAATGGCCGCTCTGCTAATAGGGAGCGAGCGCCATTTGAGCTATTTTCCCCAGCACGACGGAGAGCGCTGGGCTTTGGAAGATTTGACCGAAGCAGTTCTGGAAATTCGGCGCTGGTGGGCGACCCAAGCCGAATTAGAACCCTCTGCGGGGACGGTGGAACCCCGCGATCGACCGATCGTAATTTTAGTGGCCGGCGACCCGCTGTTCTACGGCTGGGGAAAGTTGTTAATTTCCCAATTGCCGGCAGAAAAATTGACTTTTCACCCCCACGTCAGTTCTGTGCAGTTGGCTTTTAACCGCTTGCAAATCCCTTGGCAAGACGCTCATTTTGTTGGCTCTCAAGGACGTTATTTTGAGGAACTGACTGCAAAACTCAAACTCGGTGTCGAGAAAATTGCGGTGCTCGCCGACGAAACTCATACTCCGGCGGCCCTGGCCAATTTGGTGAAAGCTCTAGATTTGCCTGCACGCTACCAGTTTTGGGTTTGCGAGAATTTGGGTTCGGCCCACGAGCGGGTGGGCCTCCGTTCTCTGTCTGCTTTGCTGGGAGAGTCTTTTGCACCGCTGAGCGTGGTTGTGATGCTGCGGGAGTCCCCGCCGAGGGCAGAACCTTTGGATTTGGAAAAGTTGCCTTTGTTGGGCATACCGGATGCAGCTTTTATCGGTTGCGGCGACAGGCCGGGTTTGACGGTTGAACGGGAAGTGCGGGTGTTGGTGCTGGCACAATTGGCTTTGCAACCGGGACAGGTTGTCTGGGATGTGGGTGCTGGTAACGGTTCTGTGTCGATCGAAATTGCTCGTTTATTCCCGCAGTCTGAGGTGTACGCGATCGAAAAAACGGTTTCTGGTACTTCTGCGATCGAGTTCAACTACGGCCGTTTTGGGCTGCAAAATGTGTTTTCGATTTACGGAACTGCCCCGGAAATCTTGCACCGCTTGCGTCCTCCGCACCGGATTTTTATTGGCGGTAGTGGCGGAGGGTTGACTAAAATTTTGGGCGTTTGCGCGCTGCGGCTGCTCCCTGGAGGCTCGATCGTGTTGGCTTTGGATGCTTTTGAGGATATTGCTACTGTTTTGAGCTGGATGGGCGATCGGGTGCGCCGGGAACCGCACTGGAGTTACCGAATTTTGCAAGTGCAGTTATCGCGTTCTGTGGCTGGGGGGAATTCAACTCGTTTTGATGCGTTGCGGCCGGTTTCGATTGTGACGATCGATCGACACTTGAATTAATCTGAAATCTGTCATATCAAATCCGCGCTTCATCGTCTGGCATAAAATCGAGTCAACATCCAACACTCAACCATCATTCAGTTTTTCGATTAACAGTTAACAGTCAACAGTTAACAGTCAACAGTCATGAGCAGTGCAACCGGAATTGATATAACTCTAACTTTTGGGTCTACGCAGAACACAGAGCATCCTCTGGTTAGCGGACAATCTCCAAGGGGTGCAACAATGAGTTGAGAAGTCAAATAATTAATTTAACACCTATGGATCAACTGCTGCGCCAACTAATTGAGGAGGTATGCGAGTACCCCCCAAACAGCTCCCAAAGGCGCAAAGCGATGAACCGATTGCTCGCCGAACTGCAGCAACTTCCCGGACTACTGCGATCGCCACATCCCGATTATTTAGACGCCTTAAATAAAACCTGGGTATGGGTGAACAAAAGCATTTGCTCGAACTTCAAGCTTAGCGATCCGAATGTGTCAAGACGACTGCGACAATGGATAAATAGTTACCTAGAGTGGCGCATTAAGGATTTGAAGTTACCTTCTCAACCGCCCACCTACAGTTTAGATGCCCCCATAGGAAGCTCAGATACTGAAACCGCGTTGCTGGATTTGCTTTCAGAAACAAGTTTTTATACTCCTACCCGCAGTGGTTTGGATGGCTATATCACACTTTTAGAGCAAGAAAATTATCAGAATATTATTCAACAGCTAGAACAATACGTCCAAGAAGACCCCGATGGGAAATTTCGATCCTGTCATCCTAAAAATTATCCAGAGTGTAACTGTCAAGTTCTCACATTAAAGGTGCTGTTTAAAACCACGCCTGACAAGTTTACTGCGATCGCCAAAGAATTTAACATCAACTACCAAACTCTAAAATCACACTGGGAAAGGAACTGTCGCCCCTTGCTCCAAGCGATCGCATTAGAGCTAGGATACACAAGAGAGGATTAAATTATGCAAAGCACAAACCCAACGCTATTGACAGTTCCACTAGGTACTGATGCTCACCGCACCGCTCGAAAATTTGCTGCCGAAACTCTGCAACTCGCTCCTGAATTGACAAAGCACGAGGCTGCCAAACGAGTTTATGTGAATACTTTAGCAGTTTATGTTGTTTATAGTTACCTCAAATGGCAAGCTTACGAACCCGATTTAATTCAAGGCGATAGTTGGCATCCTGTCGTCCGCGCCCAGTGGGATATTGCTGATTTGGTGTTACCAGGGATTGGTAAATTAGAATGCCGCCCGGTTTGGTTTGGAGAAAGTGCGATCGCAATTCCACCAGCAGCCATAGAAGACAGAATCGGCTATGTAATAGTTGAATTTGGGGAAAAATTAGACTCAGGAAAACTGCTAGGATTTACCCCGTCACTGGATAATTCCCCGTTGCCAAGCCAGATCCAAATTGCCCAACTCCAAAACTTAGATGCTCTGATCGATCATCTCTATCGTCTGGAATTAGGAAATCAGTTTTTGAGAAGTGACGATCCAGTAGCCGTAGAAGTGCGACAACTCTTAGAAACACAAAACTTTTCAGAAATTATCGCTCAATTAGAGCGCATTTACCGAACTACTAAACCCATTAAATGGCGGTATGCAGGAGCAGATGTATTAGTCGCTAGTATTCCTATTAATCCTCACCACAAAATAGTTGAGTATTCTGCTGAACAACAAACTTTTATTGGAGAAATTGGTCGAGAAGAAAAAGTTATTTCCGCAGATTTACAACGCCAACAATTAGCCCAAAAACTGCTAAATAAATTAGCAGAAATTTGGGGCATTGAAACAAAAAATTAAATATTTTTTCACCAAACTGAGAACATTCCCATTTTGTAAAAAGCGTTTTTTAGGAATGCGAGTATCATGCTCGCTTGCCTATATATTTGTAACGATACAGATACTTGCACTCCTGTGATATCAAATCCCCTACCCTCGGAATTAATATTACTCAGAGCTTTCGACACGGCGCAGTGTCGCGTGTCCCGAAAATTAATCCAGGTAGGAAAACGGCACTGCCGTCTCCTCTAGATCGTGTCACTCGTGCAACCGGAATTGATGTAAAACCAAAACTGATATTAACCCAAAAAATGTAACATGAAAGAACAGCTCAACTCTGCTTATCGTCACCTAATTGAAATGCTACGTACCTGTCCGGAGGGTGAAGAAGGAGATATTTTGGATGACTGTTCAGACCTGATTAATGAAGGTTTATTAGAGGTGATGAACGAGGTAGCCGATGAGTTATTGATTGAGGGAAATGAAGAGGGTTCTGACTGGCTGCGGAGTGCTGCGGCGAAGATAAAAGACTTAATTCAAATTCGGTCTGAATTAGCTAATTCTGAAGAATTATTAAAATTTCTCATAGAAGTCTTGGAAGCAATCGAAGCAAGTGAAGGAGATGCAGAAGTTGTGTATCCTATTTTAGAGAAAAATTTAGATAAATTAGATGATAATTTTGATTGGTTTTTGCGAAGTTGGGCAACTGACGTTTTAGCGAAATTAGAGTCTGAAGAAGCTTACGATATAGCCACGGTAATTGGAACTTTTAGTAGCCTTATTCAAGATTTTACTCTGGGCGATTGTGTAAACAATATTGAAATTGCGATCGCGGGATATCAACAAGTAGCGACTGCGATCGATCGAGAAGATTACCACGAGGATTGGTTGATTGCTCAAAACCATTTGGGGTTTGCTTATCAAATTCGCCTTGCTGGGAACCGTAGCAGGAATTTAGAAAGGGCAATTGAGTGTTATGAATTAGCTTTACAATGTTGTAATGATACCGATGAACCGGAATTGTGGAGTTTAATTCAACATCGCTTAGGTTTAGTTTATTTTGACAGAGTTGAAGGTGATTTAGAAGAAAATCTGGAGAGGGCGATCGCTGCTTTTCAATTAGCATTAAAAGTGTGTAATTGTCAAGAGTTTCCCTTAAAATGGGCGGAAATTCAGCATGATTTAGGTTTGGCTTATCTCCACCGTGTTAAGGGAGATGAATCGGAAAATATAGAACTAGGAATTAAATATTATCATGCTGCTTTGGCTGTTTATCCAAAAGAGGATAATCCTACAGATTGGGCAAGAATTCAAAATAATTTGGGTCTAGCTTATTATAATCGTATTCAAGGGCAAAAATTAGATAACATTGAAAGGGCGATCGCCGCTTTTGACAATGCCTTAAAAGTCCGTACTTATACTGATTTTCCCCTACAGTGGGCAGAAACGCAAGAGAGCTTAGGTAATGCTTATATGACAATAATTGAAGATAGTCGAGACGACAATCTCCAAAAAGCAATTGAGTGTTATCAAGCGGCTTTAACTGTTTATATTCCTGAAGAATTCCCCGAAGAATCGAGTACGATCCAATTTTGTATGGGAGATGCTTACCGTCAAAAAATAGAAAATCGTGCTGATAATATTGAGAAAGCGATTGAGTGTTATCAAACTGCTCTACAAATTTGTAAAAAAGAAGAATTTCCTGAATTATGGGCGTTTATTCATAATGATTTAGGGGCGGCATATCTCAGCAGATTCAAGGGAAGTCAAGAACAGAATATAGAATTAGGTAGGAGTTTGATAGAGGCTACTTTACAAGTTTATAATCGTGAGGACTATCCCGACAATTGGGCGAACACTCAAAATAATTTAGGATTTTCCTATTATCTTTCTACAAGTGGAAAATATTCCGATAACTTGGAACGGGCAATTGCATATTATGAATTAGGATTACAAGTGTATAATTCTGAGAGTTTTACAGAAGTGTGGGGACTGATACAACTTAACTTAGGAGTTGCTTATTTAGAAAGACTAAAAGGAGACCTTTCCGAAAATATTGAAGCTTCAATTGCTGCTTCTCAAAATGCCTTAACTATTTACGATCCAGAGACTTCTTTAGAAAATTGGTTGAAAATTCAGAATAATTTAGGGTATGGCTATCAAAATAGAGTTAAAGGAGAGCGAGTTGATAACCTTGAGAAAGCTCTCGGCTATTATAAAATTGCTTTAGATGCTGGCTGTTCTAGTCAATTTCCTGAAATTTGGGGTTTGCTCCAAAATAACTTAGGAACTTTTTATTTAAGAAATGCTCAAGGGAATCAAGCTGAAAATGTAGAAGAAGCTATTGTTCTTTATCTTACCTGTCTTGAATCTTATCAAAAAGCATTTAATCGGAAACAATGGTCGATGATTCACAATAATGTAGGGATTGCTTATCTCAATCGCAAATATGGTAGCCGTCTCGAAAATATAGAATTAGCAATTGAAGCTTTTAATAATGCTTTGCAAGTTCGTAATTATGAAAATTATCCCGAACAGTGGGCGGAAACACAACAGCATCTAGGAATTGCTCATAGCGAACGAATTTATGGAGATTCCTTACAAAGTTTAGAAAGTGCTATCAAATGTTATGAAAATGCTTTACTAATATATACTCGTTCAGATTTCCCTGAACAGTGGGCAATGCTGCAAAATAATATTGGTAGTGCTTATAGCGAACGTCGGCTAGGAGATGAGGATAATAACTTAGAAATAGCCATTAATTACTATCAAATGGCTTTGCAAGTAAACACCCGTCAAATTTCCCCTGATGATTGGGCAATGATGCAAAATAATTTAGGAAATGCCTATAGGAGTCGCAGTATTGAAAATGAAGTTGAAAATTTAGAAATGGCTATTTATTACTATAAGTCAGCTTTGGAAGTTTATACTCAGAAAGATTTTCCTGAAGATTGGGCTATGGTGCAATTAAACTTAGGTAATGCTTATAGCGATCGCACTCAAGGAAGTTTTGACGAAAATCTAAATCTGGCGGGGGACTATTACCAAGCTGCTTTAGAAGTTTATACTCTCAAAGATTTTCCTGAAAATTGGGCAACTGTACAAAATAATTTAGGTTATCTCTACCACAACTTAGAGCAGTTTACTGAAGCAATGCAATACTTCAAGTTAGCATTAAAAGTCAGAACTCCTCAAGATTTCCCCCAACATTGTCTGATTTCGGGACAAGTTTTAGGTCAAATTGCCTTCAAATTAGGACTATGGATAGAAGCTATTGAAGGGTATTCTCTTGCTATTGAAGCTTTAGAACAATTGCGAGTTTGGGCTAATACCGATCGACGCCGCCAAGAAATTTTAGGAGAAGATATATATCTTTATGAACATATTGTACAAGCATTAGTTAATACGAAAAATTTTCAACAAGCTTTTGAATATGTAGAACGTTCCCGCTCTCGTCGCTTAGTAGATTTAATTGCCAGTAATGACCTTTACTCTCATGGAGATATACCTTCAGAAGTAGAAGAATATTTAGCAGAATTTGAAGTAATTCAACGACAGATAGATTGCGAACGTTCCGGTTTAAATAAATCAAGCAAAAAGCAGAAGTTAATTGCAGTTAGAGCTAAGGATCTAATTGATATGGAGCGTACACGCAATAGAGCAGCTTTAGAAGCCATTAGTGAAAATATCCAAGGTTTAGAAAGTGAAAAACAACAAATTTGGGAACAACTAAGACGTTTAGATCCGGTTTTAGCGGGCGAAATTCAAGTAAGTCCCCCTGATTTAACCGCTATCCAAGAACTCATCGATCGCCCTACTACAGCTATACTTAATTTTTACACTACTGATGAAGATACATATGTATTTGTTGTGCGACAAACCGAACTTAATTTGTACAAAATAACCAGAAAACGAGGCAAAAACTTACAACAATGGATTTATGAAGGTTGGCTAAAACCCTACTTGGAGGCTGGCGATTCAAGTAAATCAGCCCAAGAGCAATTACAATGTAAAGCTAAGTGGAGAAATCGAATTCCGCAGTTTTTAGCGAAACTTTCCCGCCGCCTGCAAATCGATAACCTGATTAGTCAGTACCTGAATAATATAGAGGAACTGATTATTGTTCCTCACCTTTGCCTACACCAAATTCCTTTTGCTGCTTTACCCTTAAAAAATGGTCAATATTTAGGAGATAAATTTCTTATTCGTTACAGTCCTAGCTGTCAAGTTTTAGAATTTTGCCACAAACGTCCACCTGTCAACGATCGATTAATGTATGGTATTGTGGAAGATGCAACGGAAGATTTACCCTGTGCAAGTTTTGAGGGTGAACAAATTGCCAAACTGTATAATATTCGCAACGAACAACGCTTACGAGGACGCAGCCAAGCAACCGTCAGCAACTATCGGCAACTGTCTCAACAAGTCCAGGGAATTATCTCTAGCCATCACGCTCAATCTCGCCTTGATAATCCGTTAGAATCCAGACTAGAATTGGCAGATGGTAGCATTACTTTGGGGCAGTTAATGACACCGGGCTGGCGGCTTCCTCATCTAGTTGATGTGTTTTTATCCTGTTGTGAAACAGGGTTGGGAACTGCGGAAATTACTGATGATATTTTGACATTATCGACGGGCTTTTTATGTGCGGGTGCTCGGAGTGTTGTGAGCGCGCTGTGGGCTGTAGATGATTTAGCAACAGCCTTATTTTCAATTTTTTATCACAAACTTCGGCAGCAAGGAAGTAGCCGCCCAAAAGCCTTGCAGCAAGCACAAATAAATTTGCGATCGCTCTCTGGGTCAGAATTTGTCGCTTGCTATTCTCGGCAACTTGGTGATTTATTAGAACGCAAATTTGAAGAGGCTGAGGGCGATCGCCAGTTTGCAGAAAACCAGCGTAATTCCTATTCAGAAGGTTCCCCCGACTACCTGCAATGGCTACAAGAGGAAGAAAAGCGGGCCGAAACAGCAACACGCAATTACAAAACTTTGCAACGACTGGAAATAATTAGTTGCTTAGATTTCCCTTTTGCTGACCCTTTTTATTGGGCCGCTTTCACTTGTTCCGGTTTACGGTAAACTTCAGCCTCAATCTAAATCTGGACTCTTCAGCATCCCCATTAACTTCCGCTTCCGATTGTGTACTTGCATAAGTTGAGAACGATAAGCAGACCACTGAATATTTTGCCCCATTTGTAAATAGGCAGCGCGGGCTTTTTCCAACCACTTAATTGCACGATCGTAGTCCTCTGATTTCCCCCGATCCATAATCGATTCAGCAAGCCGACAAGCATTGGCGATCGTCCAATCGGGGCGGTGGGCGATCGCAGCCCCCATTACTCGGTGAATCAGTGCGGATTCGTAGCCACTCAAACCATCAGCAACAGCGATCGCATCTTCAATAAGTCCTTCATAGAGAAAAATATCAACCTGTGCTTCAGAAACTCCCCAACTTCTATCACTTCTCAGAGTTGCTAACAAATTTGCTTTTACAGTTGACCAACTGTTTCCTGCCAACTCCTTCACTAAAAGATAATCGGCAAAGGATGGTTTGATTTGAAAGACCTGCATTCTAGAATTTAATGCAACTTCGTTCTCTCCCAACTCAACAGCCAACTCACTCGTCCAAATTGCTAGTTTATAAAGGCAATTGCCTGACAAATTCAACCCAGTTTGAGCAATTTTTAGAGCTTCAGATTGGGCTTCCTGTGCTTGTAAACTTTGAGCGAGAGCAAAAGCATCTTCCGCTGATTTCATCTGAGTAGCAGCAGCTTCCACTGCTTCTTCTACTCTCCCCAAACGACTTAACATCGTCAAGTATTGTTGAGAGCAGTTTTCTGCTTGCGCTAAGTATAAGTATTCTTGATAGCGTTCCTGGCGATCGAGGATTTGCAAGCGAATTAATGCTAAGTTCTTAGCACATTCTGGTGCGTCATTAGCTCCTATTTCTTGCCCCGTAATATTTCCTTGAAGTACCTGTTGAATTAGGGGGTCATCCCAACCTTGGCGTAAAGCTTTCAAGCTCATGGTGAAATCGCAATCCCATTCATCTTGCCAAGCTTCTAACATCACCTGGAGATCGATCTCTTCTTCAGCAGTTAGTTCAGCCGTCAAAATGGCTTCTGTCCAAGCTTCATCCAAAGCGTTAGCTATATCAGAACTTTCAGCGCCATATTCTTCTACGTCATCCCAATCTTTAACGCAGGCTTCGGTGATGGCTTGTAAGATTACTAAGGCGTTGTTACCGTCTCCCTCTGCGATCAATTCCTGTGCTTGCTGAATCACATCTAAAAGTTCTTCTGTAATGGGGTCTTCTTCCCCCCATCCCTCGTCGAAATAACGCACAGCATTTCGCAAAATTTGTCGTACTTGTTGTCGAAAAGGAGCCGGATTAATGGAGGTGCGACGGGGTGCTTTAGTAGGTTGCTGTGGAGGCGTAGAAATAGCAATTAAGTTAACGTATCGTTCGATCGGATCGATGAGGGAGGGTTCTTTTTCTACTAAATGTTGTATTAATTGCTGGGTTTGTACATCGTGGAGGCGATCGAGTAATTGTTCCAGTGTCGGGCGCTGCTCAATTATTTGTGGTTGTCGCAGACATAATAACAGGGTAGCAACAATATGTTTGCACCACCCAAAGCGATCGTAAGCACAAGTACAATTTGATGATGCCACATTAGCGCCATCAAAGTTTATCGTAATACGGTAAGGTTGCACAGAAGAACCCTCCACTATTGCTTGCACGATATTGCCACGCAGGACAGCGCTAGTAACATTACCCGCTAAATAGTAAGTTTCACCGCGCTTGAGGGATTCGGCAGAGGTATTGTGCTGGATCGTCGCTTCACTGAGTTTGGGAATTGGCATGAGACTATGCCTGAGCAATTAAAGGATTAGACTTGATTTTACCTCAGAGATGTACTCTGCCTAGGATTTAATTGCGTCTCAATGTAAGATTTTCAGAAATTTCAATAATCCGTAAAGCAAGCACTGAGAAGGTTTGCAGCTTGATGAGGGGAAATTTTTTCTGAAAATTTTGCATAATTGTTTCCCTACCCCCTGGTTAATAATAGAGCGCAGTTGGCCAACTCGCTTCTCCCTGATCCCTTTCTTTGACGGAGAAACGAGCTGTGATACCTATAGTTTCATCTACCCCCCTGACATTATTAGCAATGGTGGTTCCCAATGCTGCGGGAGAAATCATCGCCAATATAGAGGCAAGTTTAGTATCAGCCATTGGTAGTTACCTCTTGATGGAAATTGCCCAAGCTGAGCGCAGAACAAAATGCAGTTCTGGAGAGGAAGATCCGATAGTTCCTCCGAACTAAATAACTTTAATTGCTAGCGCTCTTTTATTAGGGTGCGTCAGCTAGTTAAATGGTGAAGTAGGATCGAAAAACTGAGAACTACTGACGCACCCTACAGTAATTGAATTAATTAGGTTCTCTGCCCGAAGCACTGAGGCGGTCGCGGGCAAAACTCTTCCAAATACTTAATTCTGGAAGTTTCCACGCCACACCTTCTTGTTGTTGGCCTTGTGCAGAGCAATTCAGGCATTTTTGCCAGCAAGAAATAGCTGCTGTTGTATCCCCTTTTGCTTCGAGAACTTGTGCTAGCAAGCAGTGTGCTACAGCATAGGAGTTATCTAATTCAATTGCTTTTTCCAAGTGAGTCTCTGCGTCACTGTAAAGTTGCAGTCCTAGATAAGCCCATCCCAGATTTTTGTGGAGCGTGACTTGCACTATTTTGTCATTAACTTGTGGCAAAATAGAGAGAATTAGTTCTACCGCTACGTCAAAATTTTCGCTGAGAATTTCCAATCGAGCTAAATTATTGACAGCAGCACCGCCAGCGCGACTGTTTTTATATTCTGCTGCTTTTTTGTAGTGCTGGCGAGCGTTGGGCAAATCTTCTAGTTTTTCGTAGGTTGACCCTAAATTGTAGTGAGCTGCTGGCAGTTCTGGATTGTAGCGAATGGTTTGTGTTAAATAACATTTTGCTGTCTGTAACTCACTCTCTAAGTATTTCTTGTAACCAATTTGATTCAGGTATTTAGCAATTAATTGATGGGTGACAAATCGCCTAGCCTGCGGGCTGACTGTCAGGCGTTCTTCCCCGGAGTCGGTGAGGGCTTGCAGGAGCGATCGCTCGATTAGAATTTCTACAGCCAGTTTCAATTCTGATAAGTCTTCAGCAAATAGTAGACTGGATTGCAACTCGCTAATGGTGGCGGGTTTATTGCTTGCCAAACAAGACAATACTTTTACTTCTAATTCATAAAAATTCTGAAATTTATCCTCAAACAAATCTCGATCCTCAAACAAATCTCGGACAATGCCCTCAATAACCGACGGAGTTTTTTTAATGAGTTGTGCTAAATTGCCCGCTAACATATCTTGAGCATGAGTGACGGCTATTTTTAAAAGGAGGGGATTGCCGCCATATAGGTCAATGATTTCTGATAGTAAATTACTCTCTGAAGTATAAACTTGGGGGGCGGATAAGATGATCTTTTTGGCATCTCTTTCTGGTAATTCACTCAGTTGTAAAGCTCGACAAGGTAAGGTTGTTTCTACTAAATTACCGAGTTCTCTAGGGTGAGTCCAACTGATGATAAGCAGGCAACTTTGGTGAGGGGTTTGTGCTATTTGTTGGAAGAGTTCCCGGTAACTTTCGTATCCTGGGCGGTATTGTCCTGGTAGCTGTCCGCTTTCGAGGATAGTTTCGACTTCATCGAATACTAATAAACAGCGGGTTAAACGCAAATATCCTATTAATTGGGAGATGAGTGAGTTGCTGGGTTTGGGAAGCTCAATTTCTGAATTATGAGATAGGAATTGCAAGAGGTCTGGCAAGAGTTTTTCAAGGGTGCCAGAGGTGGCGATATTTCGCCAGATTATGGTTTGAAATTCCCCTTGAATTTGTTGTATAGTTTGGGTGGCTAATGCTGTTTTGCCAATCCCTCCCATGCCACAAATTGTGACTACTCGACAACGGTTTGTTACTATCCATTTTTTGAGAGTTTCTATTTCGGAATTACGCCCGTAGAAAGGTTCTTGAGCTGGGAGTTCTCCCCAATCAATACGCGGTGAAAATTGAGGGATAGTTGCGTCTTGGAAGCGGGTATTCTCTAGGGTTGGAGCAACTTCGCGGTCGGTTGTAGCATCGTGACGGTTCGTGGCAACTTGTTTCTGGTATTCAGTTACGAGAATTTGCTGGAGTTTTGCTAATTTTCCAGGCCCAGCACCTTGAACTTCAAATTTTTTATACACTTCTCCCAGGCGTTTTTGTAAGGCATCTTTGCGAACTCGAAGCTGGTCTGAAATATCAGACATGGATTCGCCTTTAATTGCTCTTGATAAGACTTCAAATTCGTTTTCGGAAATGCCAACTTTAGTGGCTAAAGTTATTAAAAAATCTTCGGGAAGTTTCATACTACGTTGAATACAGGTATTACAAGGCGGGCGGTTCTACTCAAAGATAGCTGGGAAAGGACGGGGCGATCGCTGCAAATAAGCGAACACAGGCATTTGGGTATCGGAAACAGAGGCTTCTGGGCTGTAACTTGATTATATGGCTTTTTTCTCACTTAAAACGAGATAAACGAGATATACAACAGAAGAACTGAGGGGTGGCGCAAACAGAGGTTTCTGGGCTGTAACTTGATTGTACGGGCTTTTTTCTCACTTGTCGCGAGATAAACGAGATAAATAACAGAATAATTGAGGGGCGACCGGCTGAAATTTAGAGCCGTTGCTCGGTCTGAATACTTTATTGGTAGAGGTTTAGAGCTTGTTTCAGTTGCCGTTAGAGGGGCTAAAGCCTTTTGAAATCAACTTTTGAGGGTCTTGTCTCACTTAATGAGATTTTTTTGAGCATTAGCTTGACAAATTAGAACTTTGCTTGATACATTAATCTCAGTTAGGCGCGGTGGATGTTTCAGAAAGTCGGCGCAGCCGGAGAGCTTTCTGAGTTCAGCGAACCTGAATACAGTTTCCCCCCTCAGCTTTGCATAATTTTTGGGTTTGACCCTGGTTAATCAGTGGAGGTCAAAACCAGATTTATCTGTGAAAACTGCTGGACTAAAACAACTTACGAGTATCGTTGCCGATTGGAGAGTAAAAAGCCATGTTTAGGTGCGTCAAGTTGATAACCGCTTTACCTGCGATCGCGCTTCTGTCTGCTTTCAATCTGTTTCCGAGGGCGATCGCCCAAGAGTATCCGGGGTGTTTTCAGTTGAATTCTGAAAGAAAACAGTATGAATCTCTCGATCGGCTTTGTCGATTTCCCAAACCACCTGAAAACACGCGGAAGCCAGACCCTTTTAGGGTTCAGCTCGTGAATGGACTGGAGTTAACTGGATTAGCGATGGAAAATACAGGAACTCAGCGATTTCTTGTAGGGCGGTTGACCAACAAGCAAAGTAAGACGGCTAAAGTTCAGTCTATCAGCGTCCAATTTATCGATAAACGAGACGGAGCTGTAGTCCAATTTTTGACTGTTCAGCTTGGGGGTGTATTAGCTCGCAATCAGGGTTATGAATTCAGGAAAATTATGGACAACGCTCTTCAACTAGGCGATCGCAATAACAATGATTTGTCTATCAAGTTTTTGGAGTGGGACTAGCTAAGATACTAGAGTTCAAACTTAAACACATACCAAATCTTTCAATCAATTAGGAAAAATTAATGAAATGAGTATTTTTTTTCTTGTTTCATTGAAGCCTTTTGTTAAAAGGAAGTCAAGGCAAAAAAACAAAAGTATATGATGTTTAATCCCTCTATATACAGACTAGGAGCGACATTATGGACGAGTTTGTTAGGAAAGCAGCAGGACTAGGATTGCCTGTGATTTTACTTCTAATTGTGATGGCAACTACAGGTTTTGCAGGAGCCGCCGCAATTACGACGGCTTTGGCAATGTTAGGTGGGCCAGCAGGAATGTTCGGTGGCATTGCTTTGCTGGGCATCATCGGTTTAGCGACAGAAATGTTATCTAAGTACGGTCTAGAAGCGCTGTTAATTGGAATTTACAGGCAGCGCATTCAAAATGGAGAATCTCATGCTGCAATTTGCAAAGAAATCCGCCAATTACCACTATCTGGAGATTTGAGGCGGAGACTTGCAGAAGAGTTTGGGTGTTAGTAAATATAAGATGAGCAATTTTATTTGTAAATTGCCCAAGAGAGATCGCTGCTAATTGCTTAGAGAATCGAATAGGAGGAACAGATGGAGAGCGAATTGATTGGAGAGGTTAAATTACGCAACTGCCACCTCGTCTACCGTGAAGGCTCAAACTATCGAGTAGATGTGATTAAGACTCAAAGACCTACAATCGTATTTACAAAAAACATTACTTGTGAAGTAGTGGAGTATTTGTACAATCAACTCAAGGGACATCAAGTTAATAAAGATGAAGCAGCCAATGTCCTCAAACCAGTGGCCAGCCAGTTAGATTTACCTTACAGCTACGGGCATCAACTTTCCTATTATACGCAAGAGGTTTTAGTGGTACTTGTGGCGATAGGAAGAGCAAGTTTGAGTCAACAAATAGGTCGAGGTTGTTGTTATACAATTCTTCGGACGTGCTAAATCATAAAACGAGGCGATATAATAGCTTTTCCGAACCGCCAATAGACAATAAATATGAAATCTAATCAAGTCATCCAAATCAGCGGTACACCCGGTCAAATTGTGGGGATTGTTCCAGTTCAAAGTAATGGCACAATTGCGGTTAAATTAGTTGGCGAAATGTTACAAATCAGCTCGGAATCTTTTTTCGGATTAGAAACAAAAGAAGTGTTTATTCCGATTGAGGATGTTAGAGCAATTGAAACAGGAGAGGGTTGTACTTGGTGGCTGTTTTGGTTAGGAATTCCGACTCTCAGTATTTTTATCGGTGTTGTCTTTATTATTCTTGCCTTCATTGTCAAACAGCGCTATCTGACTATTTACAGCAGTCGGGTTAACGTGATAGTATTTCACAGGAAGGGAGAAAAAGTGGCTCAGTTTAGAACTGGTGTTTTAGAGGCTCGCTATTCTAAGTCTCTGGCGATCGCTAAACCGCCAATGCCACCACCGCCATCGCGTCCTTTGAATATTTGAGTCAAGAGAGTAGATATCATATCTAATTCGCGCTTCGCAAGTCGGGCGTAAAATCGAGTCAACATTCAACACTCAAGCATCATTGATTTTTGCGATCCAGAGTTAACGGTTAACAGTCAACAGTCAACTATTATCAGGAGTGCAACCGGAATTGATATCATAATCCAAATGTCCTGAGTTTATGGTGCTCAGCAAAATAAAAATTCTCGTGGTGCGGGCCCCATATCTCGGATGAGGAAGACGCTTATACTATCATTTATACCACAAATTCAGGAGAGCCAATCTTTTCTAAGAAACCGGATTTTTTAGGGTAAGTCTTATTTAAATTAACAAAAGCACGGCTGCTGTTACTAGCAATAACAAAATTCCGGCTGCACCTGCTAGGGGTTTCGCTGCTATTCCTGTAATCCATTCCGGTGCCCTGCCTGTGGGATTAATTGCGCCTTCTGTATCTACGGTAGTTATACCCCAAATCCAAGCTGCGTGAATGCCGATCGCCAATCCTAAACTGCCGTTGTCGGCGATGCGGGCTAATGTTAAAACCATGCCCATCAGCCACAATCCGGGCAGTTGCGGTAGAGTTTCTTTGGCGGCCCAAATTAGATGGGCGATCGCGAAAATGAAACTGGCGATCGCTGCTGCAATTAGCACTGAGTAATCTTGCTGGAGGATTGTTTGCAAGCAGCCGCGAAAGATTAACTCTTCTGTGGCGCTGATCCACAGTCCTAATAACAGAGTCAGCAGACTAGCAGGGTTAAAAATTAAAGTCCAAAAATTTATTTGTTTTTCGCCTGTTTCGGTGGAATTTTCGCTTTTTTTTATATCGAGCCAGCCTGCGGTTAATTGCAGACCGAATAAAAATACTAAGCTGATTATTCCTAATCCTAATCCCCGCATTAATGACATCAAAACTGCGGGTTGCCAATCCCAACCCCAGTTAGTAAAAGATGTGTTTTCGATCCAACTTGTCGCCCATAAAATGAAGGGGACAATCAGGTATAGGGAAGCTAGTAAAGGTAATTTTTTGTTTCCCAGGGGTTGGGGCGGATGCCATTTGAGGGCGATCGCCAGCACGATCGCTGCGGGAAGCCACACAACAATCCAAGTTGAGAAAAACAAGATTATTTTGACAATTGCTGGTATTGACGGCGACAGCAATCGCAGGTTAGTTATACTATTCCACATTTAATGGGTTGCAACTATAATACTGTTGGCTGTTGACTGTTAACTGTTAACTAATGACTGCTGACTGCTGCCAACTGCCAATTGACTACCGATCGAGCTTGCGCTGAATTTGCCTCAGAGACTGGTACATTTCGGGCAAGCGGTTGTAGATTGCTGCGGCTTTGAGAAATAGTTTGTGGGGAATTGCTGGAACGCCCGTCACGATCGCACCTGCAGGCACGTCGTTGTGAATTCCAGCTTTAGCAGTGGCGATCGCCCCATCTCCGATTTTGGCTTGATTGGCAATTCCTACTTGACCTGCCAAAATTACATTGTTGCCAATTTTTACTCCCCCAGCCATGCCGACGTGAGCGGCAAACGCACAATTTTTCCCGACTTGACAGCCGTGACCTACCTGTACTAAATTGTCGATTTTTGTATTTTGGCCGATGCGGGTTTCTCCGACAGCGGGCCTGTCGATCGTGCTGTTGCAGCCAACCTCAACGCCCTCTTCTAATACAGTGCAGCCAGACTGCTCCATTTTCACCCACCCGGAGGCTGTCGGCACGAACCCAAAACCTTCGGAACCGATCGCCGCACCGCTGTGAATCACGCAATTTGCCCCGATGCGAGTACGTTCGTGAATGACACAATTAGCGTGTAAAACTGTGCCGGCGCCTATTTCCGCATCAGGGTAAATTACGACATTTGGGTGAATGCAAACGTTGCTGCCAATTTTGACTTTTGCTTGAATAACGGCGTGGGGGCCGATATAGACATTTTCACCAATTTCTGCTGAGGGGTGAACGACGGCTGAGGGATGAATTTCCGATGCTGGGCGAAACGGTTGATAGAAAATGGCGATGGTTTCAGCAAACAGCAATCGCGGATCTGCTGCGGCAATCCAAGCAATGTTGCGATCGGTACATTGAGCTTGGAGGCTTTCATCTAAGGGTAAAATTAAAGCCGAAGCATTTGTAGTGGCTGTATGAACGGCAAATTTAGCACCTTCTATGTAACTTATAGTACCGGGTGCAGCTTCATCAACAGGGGCCGCGCCTGTAATTTCCGGATCGGTAGCAGCCGACGCTGTGAGGGTGCGACTGGTGGCTAAGTTAAGTTTTTCTACTATTTCGCTAAACTTCATCTATAAAAATTTGTTGTTAGCACAGATGGATCATAGTTAAAATTACCAGCTTTGGAGCACGATCTGAGCAGTTACCATTTAAAAAACAAGAACCCCGATTTCTTGAAGAAGTCGGGGTTGTAGCGATCGATTATTTTTGGCAATTATTGTACAGAAACTGCATCTACGTCAACGGTGCTGCCTTTGGCTTCAGAAGGGCTGCCGGTGGCTTCGGATGCTGAAGCTGTCTCTGTTTGGCGGGATTTAAAGTAGTCGATCGCCATTTGGGACACTTCCGAAATCAGCAAGACTGCAATGGCCACATCGTCAATTTGTCCGACGACGGGGAGAAAGTCTGGGGCAATGTCGATCGGGCTTACCAGATATGCCAGGGTTCCCAGAATAATCCACCAGCGGTATTTGGGGTTGCGGAGGGTGTCGCGGTACCAGTTGTAAACAGATTGTATAGAAAAGCTCATGGGGTTGTCCTCTACTTATATTTTCAATCTTGACAAATTGTCGCTCGAAATGGTTGTGGAGATATCCCCCCTAGGGTTGGCAAGAGACTTCTACCTGGGAGTATAGGGAATTGGGGAGGGAGAAGTTGTCAATCGATTTTAGATTTGAGATTTTAGATTTTAGATTAAAGAATTGAAGCATTGACTTGCGCGAGATAAATACGTTCGGCAAGTTTATCGGATACAGGTTTTTTATGTATGGACGGATGAATACCGGGGCTTGTATCCTGGATGCTTGATTGTCAAGCTGTGTTGAAAGGGCGGGGACTCTTGGTAACGCCCCTACAGAAACCTGACTGATGAAAGCCGATGGAATTTATCTGCGTTTATCTGCGTTTATCTGCGGTTTAAAAAAACATTCATATTGACGGTAGATTCGGAATCTATTACTTGTATATCGTGATTAAAGCAAGTTACTCAAATTGGGATTTTTTAACCGCAGATGTCAGCAGATAAACACAGATGAACGCTGATGGGGTTTATCTGTGTTTATCTGCTGTTTAAAAACATCTTCATATTTGTCACTCACGAATTTTGAAAGATCCATTTTTGGTCGCCGATCGCAATTTCGCAACCATTTGGCAGCCAAAAAGGCTCGTTAGCAGCCAGCCTCTGCCCACCCACAAAAGTGCCGTTGGAACTGCCGCTATCGACAAGCTGATATCGCTGTTTGCCAAGTTCGTCAGTGGCCCGGCGGATTTGAGCGTGGTAGCGCGAACTTTGCGGATCTTGCAATACTAAAGTGTTGGTTGGTTCGCGTCCAATTGTAAAGGGATTGGCTGTTAGGGCGATCGCCTCTCCAGAAAGTTTGTAGATTAAATATGCGGTTGTTTTGCGATCGCTGCTTGCGAGTACGGTTGGTGCAAGTTGGGGAGGATTTCTCCCAGGAGGGAGGCTGTTTTGAGCAAGTTGTTGTGTCAGTTGTTGTAAATCTCGATCGAACCCTGCTGCTGTGTCAGAAGCTGGAAGACTCGCAGGAGAATTACCTGAAATTAAGTTTAACTGCTGTACGGGAGATTGAGGAACGATCGGACGGCCTGCTTCGGCAATTCTCATTTGCAGGGCGGCGGCATTTTCTGCTTCTTGTCGGGCACTCATTCCCTCAACTTGGCGAATAACTCCGTTGGTTTCGGGAAAGCTGACATCGCCAATTCGCACGTCTTCTAAGTTGAAACCTAGGGTATAAAAATCTTGGACGCGATCGAGCAAATTTTGGCGCAGCAACAGCCGTCCTTGACTGATAAGCTGTTGTAGGGGTATTTGCCCGATCGCTAATCCCATACAATCCTTAACTGCACTTGCTAAAACAGCTAGAGGATCGGACAATTCCAAAGCTACTCGTTTCGGATCTATAACTTGATAAATAACAGTCAGAGTGGCATCAATTAAAAATCGATCCTTAGACAAAAAATCTCCGTGCGACTGTACCTCCAAATTGCGGAGTTTGGTGTCTACGATGACAATTTGACACTGTTCTAGCAGGGGAAGGGCGAAGCTGAAATGCCGCCCGGATTTTAGGGTACGCACGACGCGGCCGTTTTTGACCAACAAACCCGTGTAACCCGCCCCTATAAAGTCCATACTAAACCCGGCCCAGCGTTCTGGAGTCACGGTTTGAATCAGGGGAGAAGCGTTGTTCATGGGAGGGAGTTGAGGGAGGGGAGATTCTATTTTTAGGGTAACAAATTGCTGGGGGCGAGCGATCGGGCGGTGTGCCGGTTCGGCAACCTCTATTCTATACTTCTGGACTCCCCCCGATTCAGGCCGGACTGGATCTAGTTTGCATCTAGTTGGTGGTGAGGGCGATCGAAATACTGTTCGTAGGGTGCGTCAGATCCTTCAAACCGGTTGAAATCGAAAGAATTAATGTCTAACGCACCCTACAATTTGGTTTAACTGTGACTATTTGTGCTAATATTAAAGAGCTTAAAAATTACCAATTAATAGCCTTTAACTATAATGTCTAAGGAATCCGTCATCACAGAACATATCGAAATTACGCCTGGGGTACTTGGTGGTAAGCCACGCATTGCTGGTCATCGAATTGCTGTAGCACACATCGCCGAAATGTATCTGAAAATGGGAATTTCTATAGAAGAAATTGCCGGCAAGTATGACTTACCACTTGCCTCAGTTCATGCAGCAATGACCTATTATTACGATCGTCGAGAAGAAATCGATCGTCACACTGCTGAAAGTCGAGCTATTGTGGAAGAATTAAAGCGTAATAGTCCACCATCTCCGTTACAAGAAAAATTGAGGGCAATTAGAGGTGAGTGAGCAAATTCGTTTTCATTTAGACGAACATATTGACTCTAATATTGCGCGCGGTTTACGTCGTTACGGGATAGATGTGACGACAACAGTTGATGCAGGGTTGCGTACTAAAAGCGATGAGTCACACCTAGCGTTTATTCGCGAAGAGCAGCGCGTGATATTAACTCACAATGACGATTTTTTAATTATGGCAAGCGATACCACAGATTATCCGGGGATTGTCTATTGTCCTCCTAATTCTCGTTTTGTTGGCGAGATTATCCGTAGTTTTATTTTAATTTATGAAGTGTATGCGCCTGAAGAAATGATGGGGAGGATTGAATATATTTGACATGATTTTAAGGCGATCGCACTTTCGGAAAATAAGGGCGATCGCACTTTAAGATTGAGGAGGGGAGAGGGGCTATCGCTCTGGGAAAAACAAAAAACTGCTACATCTGAGCAACTTGTCTCATCAACTCATTCAGTTCCCCATCAATAGCATTTAATTGCTCCGAGAGCAATTTTAACTCCTGAATCTTTTGGTCAACATTGACTTGACCTTTTTGCTTTTCAGCCAAAATTGAGTTAACTTGAGTCCGAACACTTTGAATCTCGCTACCAAGTCCTCCATCTACACCGTCCTCAATTTCTTTAATCTTAGCTGCAACAGCATTAGCTACTTCATTTGGCTGGTTTGATGCTTGCAATGTAGATCCATATTCTTTGCCTACTTGTTGTTTAACCTTATCGTTAATTCCGTTAACCTTAATAAAGGCTTGTAGTGTACTACTACCAAATATTGCTGGAATTAATACCCAAGGATTGAGTCCAGCAAACGCTATTGTTACTGCAACGGTAGCAATTTGAGGAATCAGACTCTTGAGCATTTCTTTGTAGCCAAATAACCCTCCTATCGCGGCTGAACCATAGTCCATGAATACAAAACCAGCAATACCAGAGAGAATGCGATTAATAGGAGAAATTTTAGTGTCTTCTACTTCTACATCTAGTTTTGATATCTTAGTTCCAGAAACCTCAACACGCACTCGATCTAAATCGGAGAAAAAATTACCTGCCTTGTCTTCTAATTCTCGGAATAGATCGTCCAAACGGCTTCCCAAAAAAGGCTGTAACTCGTGACGTTGCCATTGGGTAAACTCTTTCTCTACTTTGCTAGAAAGATATTGAGTTACCTCTTCGACAACTCTTTTAGCTGCCGCTTCCATGTTGAAGATATCTTTAGAGAATAGTTTTACGCTTTCTTGGATTGTATATTCACTCACCCAGTCATCAAGTTTTTCATTGACTTTATTGAGAAGCTCGCGAGCTTTACCCCGAACTAACTCTTTAATATCTTCGCGGAAGTTCGATATCCGTCTAACTATGCTTTCACGCTCCTTTTCTAGGGATCGCAATGACTCTTGAGCATCAGCATAGCGTTTTTCCAAAGTTTGCAAATCAGTTCTCAGCATCGATTCTCGCTGAGGAATAATTTTTCTGGATTCCTCAACAGACATTCGGAAAATCTTTTCTGAACGAACAATTTTTACCCGCCCTCTTTCCTTAGCTAAAAATGTTGCTAGTGCTTGCTCTACAAGTTCTATACCAGAAGCCTTAATCCGGTTCACATCGTTCTCTAAATAACCTTCCAAAGCATCCACAGCCGTGATGAAAAAGATACCCTTGGTTCCTTGTTTGGTTAGATTACTAAACTGAGATAAGCCGTGTTGTCTGACTCGCTCTTGCTCTTCTTTTCTGCGAATATCATTGAAGCGATTGCAGATAAAAAAGATATCCTCATGACCGCAATTACTCAACAGTTCAATCATCTTCTGTTCAGAAATTGAAGGACCAAGTTGTTCGCAAGACAGAACAAAAAGCACAGCATCGACTCTTGACAAGTAATCTACCGTGACTTGCTGGCGTACTTCATTTTCATTGAGTCCGGGAGAATCAATAATTTCTACACCATTGCGACAAAGTTCTAAAGGCCAAAATAATTCCACCTTTTCATAGGGGCTTTCTTGGCCTTCTTTTTTACCAGAGTCTTTAATAACAACATACTCCTCAATTTTGTCCACAGGTATTTCCTGGGGCGGTCGCGGTGAACCAGAAGCAGGCTTTTTGTGATATAGCATCGCTTTCTGCTTATCTCCCCATTTAACTTCATTGATGATTGCAGTAGTTGGGGTTGAATAAGCAGGTAGCACTTCTTGTCGCAACAAAGCATTAATAAAAGTGCTTTTTCCCCGCTTAAACTCACCCACTACAAGCACTTTGAAGCCATCGGTTAAAATTCGCTCCTCTAGCTTACAAATATTTGCTTCTGTTTCGGTCATGTTAAGAGAATGTAACACATCTATTTGCTGCTTTACTAAAACAGCTAGGGCGTTACGTTTTTGTTGAAATAACTGATATTGTCGATCGTTAGAGTTCATAGTAGTCTCCTTTTGACTATTAGATAGAGTTAGCCAGTGAGATTAGAGAGATTGAGTTAGGTAACTGATTTAATACATCAACGTAAATTGACTTTTATTTGCAGTTGCCTTCGCTCAATCTCCGCTAAGTCAGCTTGAATGGTCGCTTGCAACTGTGTCAATCGCTGCAATTCCATTTTTTGTTCGTTCAACATACCATCTACAACAGATTTGTAGTGAGTAATGTAAGCATTAATCCGCTGATTGATGGCTGTCTTCAGATTGTCTGCATCTTTCTTTACTGTTGGTTGCACCTGTTGTTTGATTTCAGCAAAACAGTTATAAATTTTAGGTCGAATTTCATTCCAAATCTTTTGCTTGCGATCGTCAAGTAAACCACGAAATACATGAGAAAAAAAGCCTGCCATTGCATTACCAAAATTTGAACTATTGAGTTGTTGTGCAGAAGAAATAACTGAATATGTATTGATTGAAATATTACTACTGGCGAACACCGAATTAGTTTCAACACGCCCACCTAATGCTTGTAAGCTTCGATAGACTTCAGTAAATTTTTTATCAAAATATTGCCCAACTTCCTGTGCAGACTGAGAAAGATTATGGCATTCATTTTGAATACTATCACTTAGTAAGTTTTGTTGATCTCGTAAAATTGTCGCAACCTTAGTATTAACAACATACTTGAGACCGTCCCAATCACTTGCGCCAAAAATAGCTTCTTTTACTTTAGCAGTAGTTCGATCTCTAAAAGTGTCAACATGATCGTTGATTTTATTTTCCGAGCGACTAGCAGTTCTATCGATCATATTAATACACTCTCTATATTGTTGATTTTTAAAAAATTCAATGTCTTGAATCGTTTCTTTCTGAATTTTAGATTCTTTTTCCTTGTATTGATTCCATTGAGATTGTAAATAACTTTTGATTTGATTAAATAGCTGACCAAATAAACCTTGGATATTTTCACTAATAATTGCGTTCCGTTCAGCTTTTAAGCGTTCTATGATTTCAACCTGCATTTGCGTAAATTGCTCGATCCAAAATTCCGGGTTATTTACTGCTTGCTGCTCTCCTGTGACATCATCTATAACAACCTGAGCAGAACATGAATACAATTTATTAGGATTAACTTCTAGCTGATCTACCAATCTCTCTCTCACATTAGCCAACATTCTATTATGTTCTCTCTGGCGAATTTGATCCATGCGGCTAACAACAAATATACAGCGATCTAGCGAAGATTGTATTGTCGAGCTCAAAAATTCCGCCAAAGTGTCACTTACAGGTTGTGTAGCAGGAATTATAACAATAGCAACATCAGCTTCATTTTCTACAATTTCTCGTGTAATTTGTGCGTGTCTGGTATTGGTAGCATTAGTACCAGGTAGGTCAATAATCACGATATTATTTTGTAGAAAAGTGGCTGGATGATTAATATTAACATCAATAACTTCTTTAGCTATCTCTTCTTCAGACGTAACTTTGTGAATAAACTCCCTAATATCTATACCCTTAGCCCTAATGTCTTCAGATGTAATTATATTTGTAAGATTATTTGATATGTTAAAAAGGCTGAATAAAAAAGCAACGACATCATTAAAAAAAACTTCAATAGCAGTTATTATGTCAAAGTCTAAACCTAAACTATCGAGAAATCTAATAATAGCTGATATCGCATTTCTAGCCCAAAATCTTCTGGGTTTAATTATTTCTGGAACTTGCCTAAAATTTATTTCTATGTTAATTTCTTGACCATAGCGTAATCTAGTAGCAGCAGCAGTTGTCACTAAAGCTGATGTTTTCAGCAAATTATCACGGAGTAAGGCATTGATAAAGGTACTCTTACCACTAGAAAATTCTCCAATCACTGCTAAATAAAGATTTGGATCGTTTTGTCTTTGCTGAATGCGCTGGATTAGCTGACGTAACCCATCTCTTTGAGATTGGGGAAGTTGCGATCGCTCAATTACATTCTCGGCAAATTGTATATGGTCATCATAATTATTCATATTACTATCCGTTCAATTTTTGATACAGAAAAGCGTGTATTGCCCGATCGCACTCACCCCAAATAGATACCGCAACGCCTAAGCATCCAGTACCAACTCAGTCCCGCACCAAGCAAAATCTTCCTCCTATATATGTATTCGGCTTCAATCCCGAATTTTTACGCAGAATTTGGCGTATTGTTACAAATCTTTACACTAGCCCATTAACCGCTGCTGTATCTGCACCCTAAACTCTTGACACATAGCCCGCTCTTTTTACAGCAGAGCGATCGCCACACCGGTTTCAGCAATGATAAACTAAGTTATACTCAGATAGCAACTAGCCAAAGCTATAATTTTAGTTAGGCTTTAGCTATCAACTAAGCGAGACATACTGCGATGACATCCAGCGACGAGATGTTTGCCGAAGCTGCGAATAACTGGGACTTGGAAAGGCTCTACAAAGCTATGGCAGAAGCCAAGTGGCAAGTATCTCCTCGTGCCAGAAAGGGACTTACAGAACGAGAAAAGCTTTTTCTCCGAGGTTTGCTCTGCGGTCACAGTCCTGCGGAAATAGCTAGCCAACTCCATCAAAGTCGTAAAGGTGTTGAGGTTTATGTATCTAAAACTTTATATCAATACTTCAAAAAAATTACAGATGTACCTAACGAAAAGGTAAGCAACTGGAGAAATATTCATAACTGGCTAGAGGAAGCTGGATATAAAACTATGCCCTCTGTTAAATCTCACTCAAGCAATTATTCACCCCAAATTCCGTTAGTAAACATAGTTAACATAGGTTTGAATAATCAAACTCATACCATAACAATTGACATTCACCTCCAACTAACATTACCTTCGCTTTCAGAAGCAACAATGACAGAAGACATGGATACAAAAGATCGCCCCTCAACAAACCAATCTAACTGAAGGGCGATCGCCTACAATAGAATAAACACCCCCTCATCTCAAACACCATGCAAATTGTTTTGCCACCTGAAGCCGAAGCCCTCATACAGCGCCAACTCACCAGCGGCAAATACAACAGCGCGATCGACGTTATCCTTGCAGCCATTAAACTACTCAAACAACAGCAAGATATTTATCAAGGACGACTGCAAGAACTCCAACAAGACGCACTGATTGGACATCTTGCATCCCAACGCGGTGAAGTCGCAGACGGTGCAACCGCAATGGCACAAATTCGAGCTAATTTGCGATCGCGCGATCGAGAGTAAAACAGAATTTCCTAAACAGCCTAAGCGACACCATAGCTCGTAAACTGTCTTGCATAGGGAGGCTGAAGCCCCAAAACAATATCCTCCCGCGCCACACCCATCAGCACTAACTCCTGAGCAATCAGTTCATCGGTTTGATTGCGTTGAATCCAGACTTTCCCATCTCTGATGTCTAAGTGGATCGGGCAACTATAAATCCGATTGTGACCGTCCCAACCTAAATCTACTATCTGATAATGGTCATGTTCTGTGTCAAACAATACCTGGATTTCAATGTCGTCATTGATCGGTTTAGTCTTGCTATATTCCATCAAGAAAGTGCGAACAATTTGCCGATATTTAGCTAATCTATCCATTCTACAATCACCTCATTAGTAGGGTCGTATACTAACAACTTTAAATCGTACTCAGCTATCGCCGCTTGGGGCAAAGCACGAGAGAAAAATGAATTATAAGCAGCGATCGGAACTGCCAAATAGAGCGATCGATCTGGCTCCAAATTTCTGAGTGCTAGTCGATAATTCAAAAATTGACCGAGGGCTAGGTGGAAATCAAACATAGCTGATTCACTCAGAAAGCTTTTAACTTCCACCGCAATCTTCTGCACACCTCGCTCTGCGGCTAAAAGCTGTTCCGCCCCCAAGTCAATCCTGAGCCGATCGTCTTCGCTAAACTTTAGCTTCAGCGGATCGTGGGTAATTACCCAATTATCCTTCAGGAGAGCGGATTTCACAGACTCATGGAAAACATCCCTAGCCGACATAAACTTTACTCAAAGACCTAGTTTCCATTCTCTCCAAACCCACGCACTTAGGAACTTAGCACAAATAGTATTATAACACTCAACCAAAATGCCAAGAATCAAATAAGCGCGATCGCCCTTTCATTCCCAAAAACCGATCGCCCTTTCATTCACCGCACCAAAAACGCCGCACACTCAACATGAGAAGTCTGAGGAAAGAAATCCGCCGGCTGCACTCGCGCTAACTTATAATCCCCATTTTCGCACAAAATCTTCAGGTCGCGAGCCAAAGTAGCAGGCTTGCAGCTAACATAAACAATACGATTTGGTTTGATTTCCTCGATCGCTTCCAAAACCGCGCGATCGCACCCTTTCCTCGGCGGATCTAGCAGCACAATATCCGGTGTCAATCCCAAGGAAGGCAGCAAACTCTCTACAGTTCCTACCTGAAACTCGACATTTCTCACGTCATTTAACTCAGCATTTAATTGGGCTTGTTCGATCGCCGCCGCTTGCACTTCTAGACCTATGGCTATTTTTACTTGTTTTGCCAGGGGTAAAGTAAAAGTACCAATTCCGCAGAAAGCATCAACCAAAACCTCGTTTCCCTGCAAATTCAATTCTCCTACCATCACCTCTAACAACGCTTCAGCCGCCTCTGTATTTACCTGAAAAAAAGTATCGGCTCTTAGCTGAAAATTCATCCCAGCAAAGCTTTCTCGCAGATAAGAACGACCCGCAACGCAGCGAGTTTCGGTACCAAAAATCACATTAGTTTGAGCGGGATTTATATTCAAACAAACCCCTGCCAGTTGAGGATATTGTTTCAGCCACTCTGATGCTTGCTCTTCGATTCCCGGCAAGTCTCCAGTCCGAACTATTAAAGTTAGCAGCATCTCGCCGGTGCGCCGTCCGATCCGCAAGGACAAGTGACGCAATTCTCCTGTATGTTTCTTTTCGTCGTAGACTTGCCAATCCCGCCAGTGGATGTCTTCTTTGACTTCTTTTAACAAAGGATTGAGGCGCGGGTCTTGCACCGGACACTGATTGAGATTGACTAATTTGTGGGTGCTTTTTTGATAGTAACCTGCTTGGACTTGACCTGTCGCAGATATTGCGACTGGATAAGTCGCTTTGTTGCGGTATCCCAAAAATTGGGGAAATCCCTCGATTTTTCCCGTTAAGATTTCATCAACTGGCGGATTGCTAAATCCGCCAATCCGTTCTAACGCTTGAGTGATTTGATTTTGCTTGGCTGCAAGCTGATATTGATAATTTACGTGCTGCCACTGACAGCCGCCGCACTTGTCGGCGACAATGCAGTTAGCTCGAATGCGGTGTTCGGAGGTTTCCAGAAGTGTGTCCAGCTTGCCTGTAGCATAGGTGGATTTGACTTGCACGAGGCGGACAAGGACTCGATCGCCCGTCACGGTATCGGGCACAAAGACTACTAACTCGCCAAAACGACCAACTCCGTCGCCGGTGTCTGTCAAGTCAGTAATCTCTATCTCAATCAGTTGACCTTGCTGGCAAGGGTTTGCCAATTTCGTCGAGTTTGGGGTGGGGAATTTAGATTTGGTCACAAGTAGTCGTGGTAGGATTTAATATGGTAATGCAATATCGCTCTCTCTTTCCTGAGATAAGTCGTAGCGAAGCGGGGCGTAAGCCATCGCACTCAAGCTCAATTGCAGGCTGTCTTCCTGCTGCTGAACGTCTTGCTGATAAAGCCAAGCTTCAACCGGGGAGTCTAGCTTGTCGCGAGTTGCCTCGATCCCGTCGGTGCGATAGGCTGTTGGGGCGATGTAGCAAAAACTCGTTAAACAGTCAAAGTGTCTGCCGACATCAAAACTCTCACTCGCAGTTTTTGAGTTTTTCCCGCAGTACCTTGGAACACAAGGAAACTGGCTTGAACATCAAGCATAACGCTTGGGGAGATTTACCCTCTACTTCTAGGATTGATAAATGTTAGGAGCAAGGCGAGTCTACGAACCAAGAATCCCGTCGCCAACAGATGGGAATGTTTATTAATGTTATCCTCAAATTTGAATAACAATGAGCGTAGTTAGCCAATTAATTCTCCAAGCCGACGACGAACTTCGTTATCCCAGTACCGGCGAACTCCAAAGTATCAATGATTTCTTTAAAACCGGAGAACAGCGGGTGCGTATTGCTACTGCGCTGTCTGATAGTGAGAAGAAAATTGTTGAAGAAGCTAGTAAAAAACTCTGGAAAAAACGACCTGACTTTATCTCTCCTGGGGGCAATGCTTACGGCCAGCGCGAACGGGCTTTGTGTCTGCGCGATTACGGCTGGTACTTGCGCCTGATTACCTACGGTATCTTGGCGGGTGACAAGGAGCCGATCGAAAGCATCGGTTTGATTGGCGTTCGGGAAATGTATAATTCTCTGGGCGTTCCTGTTCCTGGCATGGTCGAAGCTATCCGCTGTTTGAAGGAAGCTTCTTTGGCTTTGCTCAATCAGGATGATGCTAAGGAAGCAGCTCCTTATTTTGATTATATCGCTCAGGCAATGTCTTAATTGCTTTGGCGATTGCTTTCATGGATGTGGCGGAGCATTCGCGGGTGATTTTTGGGGTGATTCGATCTCGCAATTGCTCGCAAATGTTTCGCTTCTGTTTTGGGCAAGGAAGAGTTGACAGTTGACAGTTGACAGTTGACAGTTGACAGTTGACAGAATCAAAGGCAAGGTTTGAGTAATTAACAGCGTCCTCACGGTTGGGTGCGGTTGCTAGTGTTAGGAAATCTGCTTGATTTCTGCTAGGAAGCAATGCAGTTTGAGCTTTCCCAGATTTCGAGAATGTCTTGTCTTTCAATGCACATTTGAACTAAAAAGTCAATGGTTTTTGGAAGAGATTGTTTTTGAAATTTCCGGCTGTCGTAGTGAATGGATGTTTTGATCTGCGAGAGTTCGGAAAGGGTGGGGCAGGTTTGGATGTGATGGGCGATCCTCTTCGAGGGCTTCGCTAACGCATTTTGCCATTCTTCCAGCCTGCGGTAGCTGACAAACAGGCCGCCTCTATCCCGCCGGTGGACGAAAACCACGAAAGCCCATGATTCGACTCGCTTAATCAGGTTTTGGCTGATTTTGAGCAGTTGGGCGATGGCTACGCCCCGGCTTACGCCTACGACCTGACGGTGATGCGGAGCTTTTTCGAGGGTTGGATGCGGCGAAACAGTGCTGTCATGGCTGTATACTCAGGGTTTGAGAGGCAAGTTCTGTTGAGAGTCAATTACATATTACTAGATCGGAGTCTTATTGCACTTGTGCAAAGAGATTTAATTTAAACTTCTTAAGCTCAGATGTTGCTCGTGGAACCCTCAATCATTGATGCTGTGCTAGTTTGAGAGTTAACGTAGGTGGGAAAAATGTCAGGACTCTCTAACAAGGCTGTGGTAGATAATCGGCAGGAATTGCGTCCCGTTCGCTTCACGGAAACGGGGCGGATGCGTTTGGGGAAGATTTTAAAAGCAGCAAGACAGACAACAGGCTGGTCTGTCAGCGAAACAGAGTTCAAAACAAAGGGATATGAAGAGGCGCTGTTCACAGCTACAAATCAACCCGTACCCAAAGATGTGGGTATCAGTGCCGCAACAGTCAACCGTTACGAACGCGGGAAGCTGGATAATTTGGATTGGCGATCGCTCTCTCTGTTATGCTTTGTTCTCAAGCCGATCGATCCGGTGACAGGGCAGGCCCTGGAACCGACAAATGCTTTATATATCGCGTGCGAACATCCGCCGTACAATGATGCCAAGCTCTACGAGTAGTTGATATCTGAACTGATTAAACCAAATTAGTTAGATTTGGAGTTTTTAACCGCAGAGAGCGCAGAGGGCGCAGAGAAGGAGAAAAGAGAGAGATTTATCATTCTGATACCAACGGATTTGATATTAAGCATCGCCCTTTTGAGCCACTATAGCTTTAGCATGCTGCCAAATTGCTTCTATTTCTTCCACCGGATAATCGGACAAAGGTCGATCGCAGTTGGCTTCAACTAAGGCAAACCGCTGCACAAACCGCTGATTCGTTCCCTGCAAAGCAGCCGACGGATCTAAATCGTACCAGCGAGCTAATTGAATCAACACAAACATAATATCTCCCAATTCCGACTGCTGCGCTGCCTTATCCTCGTGTTTGAGAGCGTGTTCAAATTCTGCCATTTCTTCGTGAAATTTATCCCAAACGCCCTCTACACTGTCCCAATCAAAACTCACTTCCGCAGCTTTTTGAGAGATTTTCATCCCGGCGGCGATCGGCGGCAAAGTGCTGGCATAACGGCTCATTTTCGAGGCTAAAGTTGGCGGCTTTTCTGAAGTTTCACCTTTTTCTGCTGCTTTGATTTTTTCCCAGTTTTCGTTAACTTCATCGACGCTGTTAATCTCGACATCGCCGAAGACATGGGGATGGCGCCGAATCAGTTTTTCGGTAATGCCCGCAGCGATTTCGGCGAAGGTAAACTGATTCGATTCGCTGGCAATTTGAGCTTGTAAAACTACCTGTAACAATAAGTCGCCCAATTCTTCGACGATCGCATCTTTATCTCCTTTGCGAATCGCGTCGGCGGTTTCATAAGCTTCTTCGATTATGTGGGGAATTAGAGTTTGGGGAGTTTGGGCTAAATCCCAAGGACATCCGCCGTCTGGCGATCGCAATTTAGCCACAACTTCTATGAGTTCTTCGAGTGCTGTGAGCGATCGACTTTCAGAATTAGACATAATAATTTACCTTTTATATCAACCGCCAAGACGGTTATAACGTTGTTACTCCCACAATTGATTTTATTACTTCTTCCTTCTTCCTTCTTCCTTCTTCCTTCTTCCTTCTGCTATGGATTTGCTAGATGTGCGAGTGGGAGCTTTGATTTTGGGCCTCTTAATTGTCTTAGGAGGGCGCAACCCGCTCAATCCTTTCTTTTTGAATCTTTTGTAAGCCGAGCCGCCCCAATCGCTCAGATAGTGGCTCATAGCGCCCAATTCTAGACCGATGTAAACGGCTAAAATTTCGATGTGGTGTTCCCAGATCGATCGACCGCAACTCAAAACCACATCCTGCCAATTCCCGCCTAAGTTCCCGACTTTTTCGGCAATTGCCAATCCCAACACTCCGAAAACCGCGATCCAGATAGCGAGGTACAAGATTCGCAAAGCAGTGCCGATCAGAGGGCCGTGGGACAAAAAAGAGCGGTGGCGCAGGCTTTTTTGGTACGGGAGCCAAATCGGTTTGAACCATCCCCAGCGCTGATACTGGCAGGAGTAGATATCCAAGTCGGGCCCAAACATCAGCCCGCCGAATAAGAAACTGCCGGAAACGAGCAAAGTCAGGTTGCTGCTCTGAGTCTGGCCAAAGGTGAGGGCTGCCACAGCGGGCAAACTCCACATGGTTATTCGATCGTGGGTGCGGCCAGAGGGCATTTAAAGTTTAGGATTTTTTTTACTTGATCTTTCTGAGTTACTGTGATATGATAAATCCTTGTGAGTGCAATTGGGTGATTAGCTCAGTGGTAGAGCGCCTGCTTTACACGCAGGATGCCGTAGGTTCAAATCCTACATTACCCATCCGATAACTCAATATCAACAGTTTCAGCCGTTTTTAGCCGTCAAGCCGAGAACGGCTGTTACTGTTGCTGTTGACGGTTGACTTTTGAATTTGGTGAGGACTAAATTTAACATTCTGTGGCGAATGTCTCAAAAGTTGGCACCCAATGCTAGAAAATTAATTTATTGATTTTCTTTTTTAGAACCCTGTATATGAAGCCTAAAATAACTAGCCCGATCGCGTGGCAGCAAGCTGAACTGCTCATGCAGCCGGCGATGATTCGAGTGCTCGACAACATCCGCAAACAATTAGAGGAGTCAGTTTGGACGGGTACTTATCAAGAAGTGCAGATTCCAATTCCTGGTTATCAACTACTTTTAGAGCTTCAAGGCGAGCAAAGATGCCTCGATATTTGGGAACTTTGCTATCGAGTCTGCTTTGTCAACTACCAGCCCGGCCACACTCACATCCAAAGCCAAGAAGTTGTAATTGATACTAGCTTGATTGATGATGAGACTGGCGATGTAGATTGGAATCGTCTTGATGCTAAAGCCAGCCAATTAATTCAAGAAATATTCGCTAATTTGGGTAATTAGTTATTGGTTATTTGTTATTGGTTATTGGTAGCAGCTAACAAATAATATCGTTTCCGGTGGCATCGGAGTAAGATATTTGGATAATGTCAGCGCTCACGTCGTGCCCGATCGCACGCTGATAATTCCGCTCCCACCGGATTTGATATAACAAATAACCAATAACAAATAACCAATAACAAGAGTCAACAGTCAACAGTTAACAGTCAACAAAATCTTATGATTCAAGAATTGCACGACATTCAAGCAGCGGCAGGTGCTACTTTTGCAGAGTTAACAACCAAAGAAATTGTGCCAGTCAGTTTTGGTAACGACGCAGAAGCGATCGCAGCAACGAAACAAGGTGTGGCTTTGTACGATCGCACTCACTGGGGACGCATTCAAATCTCAGACAGCGATCGCCTCCGGTTCTTGCACAATCAAAGTACCAATAACTTCAATATACTCAAACCCGGTCAAGGTTGCGATACCGTTTTCGTCACATCCACCGCCCGGACGATCGACCTCGCCACCGCTTACGCTACAGAAGATGCCGTACTGCTGCTAGTTTCGCCCAACCGCCGCCGCCAACTACTGGAATTGCTCGATCGCTATATTTTCCCAATGGATCGCGTCGAGTTAACAGATTTAACCGATACAACTGTTGCTTTCAGTTTCCTCGGCCCGGAAAGCACTCAACTATTAGACAAAATCGGAGTTACCGAACTAGAAAATCAACCTTACGCTACCCACAAATTGATACATTTTGCAGGTAGGGAAGTCCGAGTTGCGGTGGGTAGCGGTTTAGCAACTCTCGGATACACGTTAATTGCACAAGCTTGCGATGCAGCCAATTTGTGGCAGGAATTAGTCAAAGCTGGGGCCGTACCGATGGGCGATCGAGTTTGGGAACAACTGCGAATCGAACAAGGACGCCCCGCCCCCGATTTTGAACTCACAGACGATTACAACCCCCTAGAAGCCCGTCTTTTACACACGATTACCTATGACAAAGGCTGCTACATCGGTCAAGAAACAATTGCCCGGTTGAACACCTACAAAGGAGTCAAACAGCAACTTTGGGGCGTTCAGTTGAGCGGTGCGGTTGAACCCGGAACAACAGTCACAATCGAGGAGGAAAAAGTCGGCAAACTCACCAGTTTTACGGAAACTGAATCTGGCTTTTTTGGTCTTGCTTACATCCGCACAAAAGCGGGCGGCGAAGGACTGAAAGTGCAAGTCGGATCGGTGTCAGGGGAAGTAGTAAACGTGCCTTTTTTAAGTTTGTAAGCTTGGGAGGACTCATATTTGTAAAAACCCTTCTTCTGACTCCTGACTTCTGACTCCTAACTCCAATTTCTAGCTGGGTTGCTTTCATTTAGATGCTCCCGTTATACTCGACATCATAAGCTAGCTCAGTATTTAAATTGCACGTCAATAAATAATCAAACTCTTGTGGGCCGTTGCTCCGACGCCGCCCCAAGTATGCAGTTTAAATGCACAATAGCTGATTAAATGATGACATAATCTTCGCCCAAAACAGCTTGAGTGACCTGTGGTTCCGGCTCTACTGGGTCGCTGTAATGAGTCTCAATGTGTTTGATGAAACTTTCCCGATAAGCTTTGAGATGCGAGTTCAGTGCTTCGATATCCTGCTCTCCTGTCGCGTAACCCCTCTCTCTTCTGAAGTGACCGGATTCCTTAACAAAAGCCATGTCAACTTGCCACAAAGCTGAATCAACCGGGCGATATGACAAATCAACTATATCGTAAGCTGCGAATCCTTGGGACTTCATAAAACTCATTACATCATACATCTGACCGAACAAAGTAACTTCTACAATTACATATTCTGTCTGCTGCAAAATCTCAGTTGCTCCCGCTAAAACATCTAATTCCTGTCCGTCTACATCAACTTTAATTAAATAGGGCCCTGGCAAGTTTCTTTCCCTGCATATTCCATCTAGGGTAATTGCTGGTATGTTTCTCAAATAAGGATCGCTGCTGTTAGTAACGCGATTTTCAGAAATTGAAGAATGTACCATACCGGGACTGACGTTGAGGGTTAAAACTCCCGCTTCTTTGGTCGCTGCAGCAATAATGTATTCTGCACTTTTGAGCTTGCGGCAAATTTTTGCGAGATAAGGTTCATTTTCGGCGATGGGTTCAATTAGCAAATGTCGCGAATTTGGGAAAGTTTCGTAAAGGTTAAAAGTTCCCAAGGCGGCACCGACATCAATCACAGTTCCTGGTTGAAAACCTAATTTTTTAGCCAGCAGCAAGCTGCCTGACATCGAGTTTCTGAGAATTCCTGTTTGTTGTTGGCTCACAATTTTTTCCTGATTTCAATGTGGATCAAGTTAATATTATGTCTGGCAGCAGAGTTATTGTATGTCCGAATAAAGAAACTCAGCAATCGCCGACGTTTGCGATTGCTTCGTGTCGGATGGCAATGACAGAAATATGTTTTAACGTAACCTCCTACTATTTCGCAGGTTTCTGCGCCTTGTTTTCCGGTTCGACAGATTGCAAAGCTTCGTCGAGAATTGCCCGCGCTTCTTCGGCTTTACTTCTAGCTTCTCGATAGCGGACGTTAGCTTGAGCAAAGTTTTTGAGAACCTTGAAACCATCTTTCAAACGACCAATTTCCTCGGCAGTCACAGCCTCATCTGTAAACAAAATGTCGATCGCCGCCCGGATTTTGAGTGCTTCTTCGCGGGATTCCATGACTTTCAATTTGAGACTTGCCAAATTGCTCAAAATCTGGACGGCTTCAGTAATCGCGTCCTCGCCGTCAGACGCAGCATCTTCGATATCCTTAACTTCAACAAACTGCTTGGGCCCAAATCCCTCCACGAGTTCCGTAGGCAGCTTTCCCTCATCCATGAGATCCATCAGCCGATCCATCGCTTCTTCGCGGGCTTTGGCTGAATCTTTCCCTCTGACAGTTAAAATAATTTCGGGGCTTTGAGGAAGTGTATAGCGAACCATATTTTGACAGCCTGTGCGCGAAAACAATTGAATGATATTTTATCTTTATTCGATCGCCAGTTGCAGCTATCAATCCGCTCCATTACCAACCGCTTGCCAAAACTTGACACATATACACTCAAAAGGAACCCTCCACAATGAAAGATAAATTTCTTAACTTGCTCAACTTGATTTTAGTAGCTGATGTATTTTTCGTCTTTGCCAGTTTTGCGTGGTTTGCGATCGCAGTAGCGGGTCGATCGACCGGGGTGAATCTCGGTTTTGATTTGTGGTACAGTCTCTGGCAGCCCGTATTTAATCCCGCCCTGGGAATTCTGATGGGCGGTGCTATTCTCAGCGGTATAATTAACCAAGTTTCTAAACGCCTCAATCCCAAGTAAAATTGATGTTTTGTTGGAAACGGTGATTGGCGGTGCTACTTTGTTGGCGATCGAACTTGTGGGATGCGTCAGAGATGAGGCACTCAATGAGGTCGATGCAGCTTGAAAATACAATAAGTAGTCACAAACGAGTGAAACGCTCCCCAAAGAAGCGATATCTTATGAAGCAATCACAAAAGTTATAATAGCTTTACATTCTGTTACAGAGTAAAGTTTATTTTTTCCTACCTATTTTCGTCGAAAATCAGGATTGGACGATCGGGCTCTAGAAAGCTCAACTCATATTCGGAGTAACAAAAGTCGAGCATTAATTATGGGAGAACAAAAATGTATCGGTATCCTCACTAGCGGAGGTGACTGTGCAGGCTTAAACGCAGTTATTCGAGCCGTTGTCTACCGCGCAACGGGAACTTACAATTGGAAAGTGATGGGGATTCGTCAAGCCACCAACGGATTGATGAGTCGTCCCCCTGAAGCAATTCCCTTGGATATTGAGAAAGTAGACTCGTGGCTCACCATTGGCGGTACGATGCTAGGCACGACAAATAAGGGCGACCCTTTTGCTTTCCCGATGCCGGATGGGACTGTACGCGATCGTTCTGACGACATTATCGAAGGCTATCATCAACTAGGTCTGGATGCCTTAATTGGAATTGGTGGCGACGGCAGTCTCGCCATTCTCAGGAAGATTGCTCAACACGGCAATTTGAATTTAGTTGCTATTCCTAAAACTATTGATAATGATGTCGGAATTACCGAGCGTTCCATCGGTTTTGATACTGCTGTCAATATTGCCACTGAAGCACTCGACCGCTTGCATTTTACTGCGGCCAGTCACAGTCGCGTCATGATTGTTGAAGTCATGGGACGCGACGCCGGACATATTGCGATCAGTGCCGGAATTTCTGGGGGAGCTGATATAATTCTGATTCCCGAAATCCCTTACACAATTGCCAAAATCTGTGCCACAATCCAAGAACGCCAAGACCGGGGAAAAAACTACTGTTTAATTGTAGTAGCGGAGGCAGTTCGCACTGAAGAAGGCGAGTTAATGATGCACACAAATCGCTTAGGTCAAAGTCGATTAGGCGGAATTGGTCAGTATTTAGCTGATACAATTTCTGACTGCAGCGGTGCAGAAACTCGCGTCACCGTTTTGGGACACACTCAACGCGGGGGAACACCTTCACCGCTAGAAAGATTAGTTGCTTCTGCTTTTGGCGTGGCAGCAGTTGATTTAATTGCCGAAGAGAAATACGACTGCATGGTATCTTGGCAAAAGCGGGAAGTTGTGAGCGTTCCCCTGGAAAAGGCGATCGCCAGATACAGTCCTGTAGAATTCAATGGTACTCTGGTTAAAACTGCCCGCGGTTTGGGAATTTGTCTGGGAGACTAAACAATTACCCGTCCGATTTCTCAAAGATTAACAGTTTGTAGTAAGGACTTGACTGCTTTATTTCCCAACTCAATAGCAAAGACTAAACTCCTTACTACAAACATTTTGCAATTCTGGAAAAGGTTTAGGGTGTAATCCGCCCAAAAGCCCGATCGCCCGCCTGCCAGTTTGGATGCCGCAGAGGTACGATGGAATATAGGGAGGGAGGCCAAGCCCGCGAAGGTTAAGCTTGGCGGCAATACCCACAGGAAGGGAAAAATGACACTTAACTTGCGACGACCGATTTTGATAGGCGGAATAGGACTTTCAGCAGCGCTGTGGCTGCTGGAAACTCTACAGCATTCGGGTTCAGAAATGGGCGAAACGGCACTCATCGGCTTGGCGGCTGCCGGTGCGGGGTATTGGTGGTGGAAACAACAATCCCCCAAACTAGAACTCGCACTCCCCGAACCCCTGGCGAACCGGGAAGCCGCCGAAAAAGCGATCGCGACTTCCGAAGCCGCCATTAAATTGCTGGCTTCAGAAGCTCAAAACTCCGCCGCTCCTGCTAATCTAACAGCAAAGCTCGATCGGCTCAGAACCGAATTAGACAGACAAGATTTGCGGATTACCGTCACTGGGGGCAAAGCTGTCGGGAAAACTACCTTAATTCAAGTTTTAAATTCTAATTGGGCATCTCAACACCCGCAAAAGCTTAGCATACAAGAAACATCACCGCTGTTTGCTAATAGCAATGCCGATGGCAAAATCGGCGGTGATTTAGTGCTGTTTGTGACAGCGGGCGACATCACAGATTCCGAATTTAAAACATTATCTCAGCTAGCTTCAGCAGGTCAGCGCGTGCTGCTAGTCTGGAACAAACAAGACCAATATTTGCCAGAACAGCAGTCGCAGGTTTTGCACTCTTTGCAGCAGAAAATGCAAGGAATATTGGGAACAAAAGATATAATTGCGATCGCAGCTTCTCCCAATTCTATTAAAGTGCGCCAGCACCAAGCGGACGGCACATTTAAAGAACGCATTGAAAATCAAGTCTCTCAACTCGACGCGCTGACGGAAAGATTGACTAAAATCTTAACTGAAGAACGGCAACAGTTGGTCTGGGCGAGTGCAGTGCGCGAATCTGCAAGTATCAAGTTAGAGGCAAAAATATTCTTAAATGCAGTCAGGCGCGATCGGGCAATTCCCATTATCGAACAATATCAGTACATCGCCGCCGCCGCCGTCTTTACTAACCCGGTTCCCGCTTTAGACTTGCTAGCAACAACCGCCATCAGCACCCAACTCGTAATCGACCTCGGCGCTATCTACCAGCAAAAGTTTTCCTTAGACCAAGCTAAGACAGTAGCGGCAACTTTGGCAAGTCAAATGTTAAAATTGGGATTAGTAGAACTGTCAACTCAAACTATTTCTGGACTGCTGAAAAGCAATGCCGTCACCTATGTAGCAGGAGGCGCGGTTCAGGGAATTAGTGCAGCATATTTTACCAGAATAGCTGGACTGAGTTTAGTTGAATATTTCCAAAGTCGAGAAGGGGAAAATGCTGCAATAGGCATTTTAAATATCGACCAGTTGACTAAAACTTTACAAGCAGTATTTACGCAAAATCAGCAAGTTTCCTTCTTGCAATCTTTCATCAACCAAGTAGCGAGTCGCCTTTCATCTCAGGTATCTGCGCCCGAAACAGTTAAGTCGGCGGCCAATTAAGTAAAATAAAGGAACAGGTCGGAAAGCCTGTTCCACAAGACAGTTTTTTGGTTGTGGAACGGGCATCTTGCCCCTTCCCCGGCCGAACCAGGCAACCAGTTAATATTTTCCTTCTTCCTTCTGCCTTCTGTTATACAATCAAAGACAGTTTGCACGATGATACAAACTCCACCAAAAATACTAACCTTTGAACAATTTCTAGAAGATAAATCCGAAAACAGATGCTACGAACTCCACGACGGGGTAATGGTTGAAATGCAGCCAACAGGAGAACACGAAGATATCACAGCATACCTTGTTCAAGAATTTACCCTGCTCTACACCCAACTGCAACTGCCATACCGTATTCCCTCGAAAGCGCTAGTTAAGCCACCAGCTAAAGATACAGGGTATATCCCTGATGTTTTGCTATTAAACCGTCAGGCTTTAGCATCTGAACCCTTATGGTTGAAGTCAGCCACAATCACCCAAGGAACATCTATCCCGCTACTTGTTGAAGTTGTCAGTACCAACTGGCGCGACGATTATCTAAAAAAGTTGGCAGATTACGAAATGATGGGAATCCTCGAATATTGGATTGCGGATTATGCTGGATTCGGCGGTATACGTCATATTGGCGACCCCAAACAACCAACGCTTTCGGTTTGCCAGCTTGTGGACGGAGAGTATAGGATTACACAGTTCAGAGGGAGCGATCGCATTATTTCACCTACATTTCCCAATATGGAACTCAACGTCGATCAAATTTTCCGAGGCGGAGCCTAGTGTTAGGGAAAAGAACAGGCAAGATGCCTGTGCCACAATTTTTTTTTGTTATTGTGGAACAACAGGCAAGATGCCTGTGCCACAATTTTTTTTTGTTATTGTGGAACAACAGGCAAGATGCCTGTGCCACAAAATTTTTTTTGTTATTGTGGAACAACAGGCAAGATGCCTGTGCCACAAAATTTTTTTTGTTATTGTGGAACGGGCCGGAGAGCCCGTTAAATATTTTTTGGAAAACTCAAAACTCAAAAATTATAAATTTATGAAAAATTGTATTAAAATAAGAAGTAGAATTTATAATTCGACGCTAAATTATACTTGCTTAAAAAAGCCGATCGCCAATGGGTGACAATTCCCTTCAAGAAAATCGCTTATCCCTTGCCCGCGCCAGTTTGCGCGAAGCCCTGGCGCGCTATTCCCACCTGCGCCAAGGGAAAAAAAACTCGAATAATACAGAATTAGAAGCGGCGCTGCAATATCAGTTAGATATCTTAACTTCCACCTCAGAAAAACTAGACCACAATATAATCCGCATTGCTACTTTCGGGCTAGTCAGCCGCGGCAAGTCAGCCGTATTAAACGCGCTTTTAGGTCAAAAAATTCTGCAAACAGGCCCTCTCAACGGCGTGACTCAGTGGCCGCGTTCCGTGCGCTGGAGTGTGCCTTTATCCTTCCTTGACAGCGACGAATCCCCCCAACCCCCCCTTGTCAAGGGCGGGAAAGGAGGGGTGCAAGTTGAATTAATAGATACTCCCGGACTTGATGAAGTTGGCGGCGAAGTGCGCGGCGAAATGGCGAAACAAGTAACTCGCCAAGCTGACTTAATTCTGTTTGTCGTTGCAGGCGATATCACCCGCACTGAATATCAAGCACTGTGCGAATTGCAAACAGCTCAAAAACCGGTAATTTTAGTTTTTAATAAAATTGACCTGTATCCAGAATTAGACAGAAAAGCTATTTACCAAAGTTTGCAAGCGCTGGCAAATTCTGAAGAGTTAGCAGCCGCTGCGGTAACAGAGAAAACAGATAGCGAAAATTTGTCTGACCCAAACAACCCATCTGATAAATCTACTGTAAAATCACCGCCTAAAGCTGCCAAATCTTTAGAAATAGTCATGGTAGCCGCCGAACCGGCGCCGGTGCAAGTGCGGGTGGAATGGTCAGACGGAAGAGTAACTAACGAATGGGAGTCCCCGCCCGCGCAGATAGACGAACTCAAACATAAAATTCTCACAATTCTTAACAGAGAAGGTCGATCGCTCCTCGCTCTAAATGCTTTAGTTGAAGCTAGAGATGCCGAAGCAAACATTGCCCGTCACGTTCTCAAATTGCGACAAACAGAAGCCGAAGATTTAATCTGGCAATTTGCAAAATATAAAGCTTTGGCTGTCGGTTTAAATCCAGTGGCATTCTTGGATGTAATGGGAGCAACTGTCGCAGATTTAGCCTTAATTCGCTCTTTATCCAGACTTTACGGTTTACCCATGACTGGTTACGAAGCGGGGAAACTTTGGCAGACTATTTTCTCCAGCGCTGGCGGCGTACTTTTGGGAGAATTGGGTAGCAGTTTTCTGTTGGGATTTGGCAAAAGTGCGGCGGCTGCGGCCCCGCAAATCGGCTTTTCTACTTTTGCCGGAGTTGCTGTCACTCAAGCTAGTTTAGCAGCCTACGGAACCTACGCTGTCGGTCGCGCCGCCCAAGTTTATTTAGAAAAAGGCTGCACCTGGGGCCCCTTGGGACAAGATACGGTAATTCAAGAAATTCTCGCCACCATCGAGCGCAATACAATTATCGATCGCTTGCAGCAAGAGTTTAAAATATGACACAAACAACAGCCATTACTGAAATTATCCAAACTTTAGCAGATGTTGAATCTCGATTCAATATTACGCGAACTGAATCGGAGGGATTTTTCCCAGAATGGTATGCAGATTTACCCGAAATTACAGAAGTCGATCAAGCCGCTCTCAATTTAATTCGGCGGCGATATCTCTATCATTTAAATGATGGAAGCCTTACAGAAGGAACCGTTACGCTAATCATGGGTTCGCCTCTATTGGAACGAGCGGGTTTTTACGATCCACCTTTTAAAATGATGGCTGAAAAATCTGTACAAATTGTTTTAGATGACGAGGATGATGAAGTAGAAACTCTCAAGGGACGGATTGATGTTTTAGTGATGCAAAATCAGTTTTGGGTGACACTCTTAGAGTCGAAGCGCACCACCATTTCAGTAATGTCTGCACTTCCCCAAACACTAGCATACATGACCGCCAATCCCCGCAAGGATAGACCGAGTTTTGCGGCGATGACAAATGGCAGTGAAATTGTATTCGTCAAGCTAGACTTTCAGAATCCGCCTAAATATGACTTATCAAGAATTTTTTCACCTGTTCCTCTAATGAATGAACTTTATACGGTTCTTCAAGTCTTGATAAAAATTGGTCAACTGATTGTTCAGCCATAAAAATCGCAGTTTACTAGGGTGCGTCAATCGATTGCGCGATTTTAGATTTTAGATTTTAGATTGAAGCATTGACCCCGCAGAGAAATTCAGGGGCTCGTTTATCGGATACAGGTTTTTTATTTCTGGACGGATGAATCCGGGAGATTCTATCCTGGATGCTTTCGGTCAGAAGAGCGTTATTTCTTAAGAATCGAAGAGCTAGGATTTATCGAAAATCGAAAATCGTATTACCGTCTCGCGATTATAACACCTTCCCTAAAATGAGCGATCGTCGCAATTACCGCTATAGAAAAGTAAAATATTCTAATCAGCCAAAAACAAATCCGCATTGACCAAGAAACAATAGTCGGAGCAATACCTGTGAACTGTACAAATCTGGAATTAACTTTTTTTTCAAAACTGTCGAGGTCTTTCATCTCAGATTGTTTCGTCGGAATAACCGGAAACTGACCAGTATATACATAATAACCTATGAAACCAGGCAATCCTACCTTTCTGTTCAAAAATGAGTTAGTTAAGGTTGCAGTTTCCGCAGGCGATAACTTATCCGATTCTTCCACTTTTTCCAGCCAAGAATTATATCGAATGGCTGGCGTAATCATGAAAACTAAGGGAACTATAACTATCAATAAAGCCGCACTAATTTTGCGACCGTATTGAGGGGGTAGAAGCCTTGTCGCCACACCCACTCCCATACCGATAAAAGCAAATACCAATATATTTAACAGTTCAATAATTTCGATCCCCCTCAACAGATCGCCGATAATCAGAATTGTATATAATAATTTGTCCGCCAGTAGCAGAGCTGCCCACTTGATTAGAATTGAAACGCCTACAATAGTAGCTACAATCGCCACATACCCGATGGCACCTAGAACGTACAGTAAAATCGAACCGGCTTGTTTGAATGATTGCATGGAATTATTCACTCTTGTGAAAGTTGAGGAGTCCGATTGAAAAAAAATTGAAATTTTAGATTAATCAGGAGTTCCAAATTTGATTTTTTAAATTGATTAGCTTGACATCTTGAAATCAATCTCAAATCTACAATCGACCGACAAGTTCCCGGGCGGCCGCTTTTGCGACTTGTGCGATCCGTTCCTTCACGACACCATCTTCGTTAGCGCAGCCCTCGAAGAGGATCGCCCTCTGGTCTGATTCCAGTTCGCGATCGATCCCCAACCATAAAAGATACTCGATATTACCGGCCGGGCCAAGTAAAGGCGACCACGTTAAGCCGCGCTGCTGCCATCCTAAAGCTGCGGCTGCCTTCCACACTTGAAAAATCGCATCGGCTTGAGTTGCTGAGTCTCGCACTACGCCTTTTTTCCCGACTCTCTCGCGCCCTACCTCAAACTGCGGCTTTACCAGCAACACCGCTTCTCGCGGCGGTACCAACAATTCCCACAGCGCCGGTAAAATCTTATCCAGGGAAATAAACGACACATCTACTACCGCCAAATCTGCTGGCGCAGAGTCGCCGTAAAGCTCAGCAGGAGTCATGTACCGCAAATTGGTGCGTTCTTTCAAAATTACCCTCGGATCGTTACGCAAGCCCCAATCTGCTTGACCGTAGCCAACATCTATGCCGTACACTAGGGCGGCGCCGGCTTGCAGCAAACAGTCGGTAAAACCGCCTGTGGAAATGCCGCCGTCGAGACAAATTCTGCCTGCAACGGGAATCGCAAAAACTTCTAAAGCTTTGGCTAATTTGTCGCCGCCTCTGGAAACATAGCGCGATCGCTCTTTGATCTGAATCTTTGCTGAAATATCGACCTCAGTGCCAGGTTTGTCAACTATCTGTTGGTTGATGGAGACTTTCCCCGTCCGAATTAATGCCTGAGCTTGCTGTCTGGAACTGCACAAATCTAGGCTGACCAATAAAATATCTAGTCGCTGTTTAGCCAAGGTTTTTAATCTGTACGGATAGGGTGAAGAACAGTACCAGATTAGCACTTACCCACAAGCCCGACTGCTAATTTTTGGCGATTATTTTGGTTTTTCGATCGTCGCGGGGCGATCGCGCCCACCTCGCATGATGTGACTGAGATCGCTCTGAGTGTGTAGTTGGATCACAGATAAACATCCGTAGAATCACACAATAATTTTTGCGACTAGCGGATGATTTAGATCGAGCTAAAAGCGCTACAAATATTATTAGGGCGATCGACCATGAAAACAATTAACTTTCCTATCAGAAATCCGGGCAATTGTCAAGAAAATCCCCTCGCCTTCCTCAGCGGTGACATCATTCACATTCTTTACCCCAATGGCGAAGTAGAAGCAACAACCGCCGCCAAAGTCGATCTGCGCCAAACCAAAAATCCCCTGGACAAATGCCTCGTCTGGGGATTTGTTGACGATTTTTAGCACCGGTTTCAAACAAGAATGCAATTATAGGGAAGCTCCAAACCCTTAATTCATCAGTCATTCCTAATTATTCAAATTTTTAATCTCTAATTTTTAATCTAAAACCTTTAATCTGAAATCTATAATCTCAAATTGTATAACCCATAAAAAAAGATCGCTTGGAGGCTGTGAGGCCAAAAAAAGCGATCCATCTAACTGCTGCTAACTGCCAGCCACAAGTACAATTTGCTGCTAAAAGAACTAGCAAATTGACTTAAATATCTTGTTCGCTCAATTCGCGAATCATGTAATCAAAAGGCTGATCCAAAAAAGGCCCCACAGACAAGCCAGCAGCTTCCACCTGAGCCTTAACCATCTCCTTCATAATGCCAATCCCCATCACCGTCGGGCCAATGGGAACGCTTAGAGAATTGTAAGTTTCGCGCAAACCTTGCAGCACGCGCTCGTCGAGCACGTCGGTACTTCCAGCCACTAGGGCGTAAGTAGCATAGCGCAAGTAGTAGTCCATATCCCGCAGACAAGCCGCGTAGCGACGAGTCGTGTAGGCATTTCCGCCCGGACGGATTAATTCCGGCTGTTCGGCAAATAGCTGAATACCAGCTTGCTTGACAATTGTCGCAGCATTGCTGTTAATCGCAGCCGCCGCCTGTACCCGTGCCGTGCCCGTTGCAAAATAAGATTTCAACCGATCGATACCATCCCGGTCTAAATACCTACCAGCAACATCATAATTTTCAATCAGGCTCGTCACTGCATCGCGCATAAGTTTCTCTCCCAAAAATCTTTATCAATACTTTGCTATCTGAGACAGACCGCCTATTGTAGACTACTACAAATCGGCGTTTGATTAAGATTTGAGATGGGATTTTCACCAAGGGTAGTCTATCCCCGGCAAACTGTCGTAAAATTCAGCCGTTTGCCTTGTATGTTCAGCCGAAAAATCCACAGGGCAAGAATCTCAAACTGCCCGACCGCACTGGGCCCCTATTTCAAAATTTTGTAGCCATAGATACAAAATAGTGGATGCTGAAGGCCTACGATCGCCCAAACAGTCTGAAATCGGCCGATCGCCAAGACACAACCAATATCAGGAGTAAGTCATGTTCCAGACGCCGCAAGAAGCCTTAAACTACATAAAAGAAAATCAAATCCAGATCGTTGACCTCAAGTTCATCGATATGCCGGGGATCTGGCAACACCTTTCCCTGTACCACGACCAAATCGACGAAAGCGCATTCACAGACGGCGTACCCTTTGACGGTTCCAGCATCCGGGGCTGGAAAGCCATCAACGAATCAGACATGACGATGGTCATCGATCCGACCACCGCTTGGATGGACCCGTTCATGGCAGAACCGACCATCAGCTTCATTTGCAGCATCAAAGAACCCCGCACCGGCGAACCGTACAGTCGCTGTCCCCGCACCATTGCCCAAAAAGCCATAGACTACTTGCTTTCCACCGGTCTCGGCGATACAGCATTCTTTGGCCCGGAAGCAGAATTCTTTATTTTTGACGACGTTCGCTTCGACCAAACCCAAAATTCCGGCTACTATTACGTAGATTCGATCGAAGGTCGCTGGAATTCCGGCAAAGAAGAAGCAGGCGGCAACCTCGGCTACAAACCGCGTTACAAAGAAGGTTATTTCCCAGTAGCACCAACCGATACCTCACAAGACATGAGAACGGAAATGCTGCTGACAATGGCAAAATGCGGCGTACCCATCGAAAAGCACCACCACGAAGTCGCCACCGGCGGTCAATGCGAACTAGGTTTCCGCTTTGCAACTTTAGTACAAGCCGCCGACTACTTGCTGACTTACAAATACGTCATCAAAAACGTCGGCAAAAAATACGGCAAAACCATCACCTTCATGCCCAAACCGCTGTTTAACGACAACGGTTCCGGGATGCACGTTCACCAGTCGATTTGGAAAGACGGTCAGCCTCTATTTGCAGGCGATAAATATGCTGGTTTCAGTCAAATGGGACTGCATTACATCGGCGGCATTCTCAAGCACGCACCGGCACTTTTGGCAATCACCAACCCCACGACCAATTCCTACAAGCGTTTAGTTCCGGGCTTTGAAGCTCCTGTAAACTTAGCTTACTCTCAAGGAAACCGATCGGCATCAGTGCGGATTCCGTTGTCGGGAACCAACCCCAAAGCCAAGCGGTTAGAATTCCGCTGTCCCGATGCCACATCTAACCCCTATTTAGCATTTGCAGCCATGCTGTGCGCCGGCATAGACGGCATCAAGAATCAAATCGATCCGGGCGAACCTTTGGACGTGGATATCTACGACCTTTCCCCTGAAGAATTGAGCAAAATTCCTTCCACTCCCGGTTCCTTGGAAGGCGCTTTAGAAGCTTTAGAAAAAGACCACAGTTTCTTAACTGATAGCGGCGTATTTACCGAAGACTTCATCCAAACCTGGATTTCCTACAAACTCGACAATGAAGTCAACCCGATGCGGCTGCGTCCTCACCCCTACGAGTTTTCTCTCTACTACGACTGTTAGAAAATTAATAATTAAAAATTAAAAGTTAAAAATGGCAATTGTACTATTTTTAACCGGTAATTTTTAATTGATAAAAACGCCGCCCTTAAAAGCGGCGTTTTTTTGAAGTTTAGAACTTCTGAATCAGCGCCCAAACTCTCCCGTTACCCGACACTATCTCGGCAACGCTGTGAGTAGTAGGGCCCATTGTAGCCTCAGAGACATTTTCTACAGCCCATTTATTTGCTTTCTCATCAACAATAAACAAATCGTCAGCGGTAGTGCCTTCCTGAACCCGATATATCTTATTCAGAATAAAACGCCGCCGCGCTTCAGCTTTTGGTATGCCAACCACACGATCTGGATCGACAGAGAGGGCACTGCCTTCTTTTAATGTACCTTTCGAGTTGCTTAAATTGCGATCGTCCCTTTGAGCAACCCGCACGCTGTGAATCTGCAAACAAGGCCCTGTCTCAGAGATATTCAAGACAGCAGCTAGCGCCGCACTTTTTCCCAAACCGAGAACCGCTGTACTAACAGTCACAATTAGCAAAAAATTGAAATGATTCACCGTATTTACGATCTTTTGTTTGTAAGATGCTGCACTCATTCTAAATTAGCAACTAGCAATTAACAATTACCAAAAAATGTCCGATATTTTTGTGATGATCCGCAATCAGAGTAACGTCGCCATGACTTCAGTTGACGGCATTGCGTTTGTCACTTTACTGACTCAAGAGGGACGAGTGCTCGCCGAGGAGACAGTTGACCTGTTTGAGGCAGATGTGAATTTTGATAACCTGAAGCAGGGAAAATATACTGTAGTTGTCAGACACGAAGGCGTTGAACCTCGATCGGCAACCTGTAGTGTTACAATCACCGATGAAGATAAAGTAATCATGCTGACATTTGTTTACTTGGAGCTAGAACGGGTGCTGCTCCGCATTCAAACTTCAACAGAAGAAAGACTATGACCGTGAAAGTTACTCCGCCAAATTCAATTAAAATGTTTCGCTATCGAGTACATTTCTTGGCAAAAGACCTGTGGAGGGAAAAAAACCCGGTTTGTCGGATGAATCTGGCTTTACAGTTAGCCGATGTGGCGACAACTCTGGCTAGATTAGAAGTAGAAGAGGCGCGAAAATTTCAACAAGAGTCTGCTAGTGTGGAGCTTTCAGACTCGACAGAAACTGAAAAGTTTTGAGTGTATGAGGTTGCTTTCTGCGATCCGCGCAACGCTTGCGTGATAGCAGTTTAAAAAAATAATCTAACTGTAGAAAAGCTCCAAACCCTCATAGTCATCAGTCATGTTTAATCTAAAATCTAAAATCTAAAATGGTATGACTCGCAACTCAAAACTATTGTCATTTGTTGAGCCAGTCAAAAAATTGTCTGTATAAAATTGAATCTCCGTGCTAAACAACAACTTTCACCCTTGCGAGGTAATTGGTTGTCGCCCAAATTGCGTTACACTTATACAAGTATCTTTACAAAACAACATAAAAGCATGACTGTTGCCTATCCCCGCAAGCTTCGCAACGCTATGGGAGCGCGCGAAATTTTAGCTAATGTAGTGCGCGATCGCGAAGTTCACCTGATCACCCTCAACCGCTACCGGTACAGCGAACAGCGCAGTTGCAAAGACCTCACCGACTTGATCGAACGGCTAAACGGGGAACCGGCCGAACTCGTGCGCGACCTCTCCCGGCACATTTCCGACGAAGCGCGGCACGCCATGTGGCTCACCGACTTGCTGGTAGACATCGGCCAAAATGTGGGAACGCCGCCGGGAGTCTCCTACATTGACGAATTTGAAAGGTTGCTCGACAGCGAGCAAAAAGACCCCGCCCAAGACCGCGAAGACTTTGTAATTTCTTCCCTAGCCGCGATTAACGTCACCGAAAAGCGGGGCTGCGAATACTTCTCAGCGCACATCCATGCCCTCAAACAGGCTCCCCAAACCGCAGAAAACGTCAAAATCCGCGAAACTATCGAAAAGATTTTTCCAGAAGAAGCCGGTCACGTCCGCTGGGGCAACCGCTGGCTGGCCCAAATCGCCGACAAAAGCCCGGAACACCGCCAGAAGGTGGAACAGGCAAAGCGCAAGTATGTGGCGATCGAACAAGCAGCTTTTGAATCGGGAATGGATATCATGCTGGGGGCAGAACTGCGCCGCGTTAGCCGCCTCGTGGACATTGCCAACACCATGCCGATGTGGGAACGCCCGCAATACCTGATAGAACGCTTGCCCGCAACCCTGCTGGCCCCGGATCTGCAAATGACCAGAGTCGATGTAGCTCAGCGGGCCTGGAAGCGCGACCCGCAGGCATTTGTCGAGAAATTTGTGCCCATGTTCCTCAACGGCTTGAATACCATTGAGAAAAAGCCGGCGACTAAGCCCAAGGCTTAAATACGATCGCGAACCTGGTTGAAACCGCTTTGCAAGTCAAACTTGCCTCTGCCTCCGCAAACAAGCGAGAGATACTGGTTCCCGGGCCTAGCCTGGGAACCAGTTATTTAAAGTCATAATTTTAAGCTTTAGCAAGTAAACTGATTATTGGAATAGTTTTCCGTCTAAATACAATCATGACTACCAGCGAGCCGAACCTACAAACAACTTCCGCAGAAAGCCAATCGAGTGAAAGCGCGATCGCCTCCGAGCAGGTCGAAAAAGCCACAGCCGTCACCTATGCAGAAGAAATTGAAACTGTCATCGCCAGCATGGCTGTAGACCAAAAAGTGATGGTCGGTCAAAATGAAGCTGGCGGACATCTTTGGAAGTTTAAGTACGGCAGTGTTGAAGTGTTCGTGCAACTCACCGGCGACACCGAAGATGATTCTTTGACTGTGTGGGCTTTTGTACTGCAGTTGCCGGCGAAGAATGAAGCTCAATTAATGCGGAAACTTCTAGAAATGAATTGGCTGTCTACTTTGGAATCTCATTTTGCGATTGTTGACAATCAAGTTGCGGTAATATCGACTCGGACGATCGCCGAAATCTCGGCGGGGGAAATTTCTCGGGTTATTACTATTGTCGCCACGATCGCCGATGACAACGACGATATTCTGCAAGGAGAATTCGGTCAGTAGTGATTAGTTAACAGTCAACAGTTAACCGTTAACCGTTAACTAATATGCAGGCCCTGCGATCCAAGCAATAGTGATTCCCAGCCCCAAACCGACAAGCACTTGAAAAGGAGTGTGTCCCAGCAACTCTTTCAGGCGAGCCTCATTAAGGTTGTGATCTTCCTCAAAAAACTCGTCAATAATTTGGTTGAGGATGCGAGCTTGCTTGCCTGCGGCTTGGCGGACGCCTGCTGCGTCGTACATCACAATAATTGCAAAGATCGCAGCGATCGCAAAGTCCGGACTGTCCCATCCCATCGTTTGTCCGACTCCAGCAGCCAAAGCGCCCACAAAAGACGAGTGAGCGCTGGGCATTCCCCCCGTTGTTACCAAATACTGAAGATTAAACTTGCGATTTTTGACCAACTCGATCGGCAACTTCATGATCTGAGCCGCCAGACAAGCGAGCAAAGCAACCACCAGTACATGATTGTTTAAGACGCTGCTGCAAATTTCCTGCATAGTATTTGGTATTTCTAGTTACTGCGGCTGGTAATAAAATCGGCGATCGCCAGCAGCGGTAGAGCTTTGCTCCCAAACACTGCTAATTGAGCCTTAGCATCAGCAACAAGCTGCGAAGCTTGGCGCCGAGACTCCTCAATTCCCCACAAACTCGGATAAGTGACTTTCCCGGCTTGAACATCTTTGCCAGCAGTTTTGCCCAGTTCTTCTTGGGTAGCAGTAATATCCAGAATGTCGTCAATTATCTGGAAAGCCAGCCCAATATTTTGAGCAAAACGAGACAGCCGCTGCAAATCTGCAGTCGAGGCCCCAGCCAGAATTCCCCCACAAACTACGCAAGCCTCTAACAGCGCGCCTGTTTTGTGAGCGTGAATGTAATTCAAAGTTTCCAAAGAAACATCTGTCTTTCCTTCCGATTCCAAATCAACCACTTGACCGCCTACGAGTCCAGCAGCGCCCGATGCCCGCGCTAAATGGGCGATCGTCTGCAACACCTGCTGGGGGGGTACGTTCTGAGTTTTAGTGGCGATAAATTCAAAAGCATAGGTCAGCAAACCATCGCCTGCCAAAATGGCGATATCCTCGCCGTAGACTTTGTGGTTCGTCAGTTTCCCGCGCCGGTAGTCGTCATTGTCCATTGCCGGCAAATCGTCGTGGATCAGCGACATCGTGTGGATCATTTCCAAAGCGCAAGCTGTCGGAATTGCCATAGATGTAGTGCCGCCGGCGAGTTCGCAGCTAGCGAGACACAGGATCGGACGCAGGCGCTTGCCCCCCGCTAGCAGCGAGTAGCGCATTGCTTCGTAAATTGTCTCTGGGTAGATGACCGGGAGTGCACTGTCGAGAGCTACCTCGATCGCCTCTTTTCGCTTGACTAGATAAGCAGATAAATCGAAAGAGGATTCCGGTTGGGACGAACCCATTTCTGTTGCCAATACCATCCCTTGCTCTCTTGTACTGAATAGTTACGTGGGATATTGTGAGCCGTTTGGGTCGATCGTGCCGACTTTTACGGCGGTAGTTGCTCGAACTCCGAGCATCAATTAATCATTCTACGGGTGTTGTTGCACAGAAAATCTTTGAGTTTTAATAACTTTGTCAAATTACCAGTCAATCTAAAATTTACAATCTCAAATATCAAATCCGCCGATCTGTCTGGTGACTTCCAAAAACCGCTGCACCGCCTCCGTTGGATCGCTGCGCCAAATCAGAGCGATCGCCACAATGCAGGTTGATTCTGGCAGCGCTTTGTAAACAACCCCGCTGCGCTGGAAATTTTGCATCGACGCCGGGACGATCGCCACTCCCATCTCGGCCGCTACCAGACTCACAATAGTTTGCATTTGAATTGCTTCTTGAGCCGCGCGAGGGCTAAAACCTGCTTGCTGACAAAGACTGACGATCGCATCGTACAATCCCGGAGCCTGGGAGCGCGGAAATAAAATGAACGGTTCGGTAGAGAGTTCGCGCAATTCTACCTTCGCGCGATCGGCCGCCGGATGCGTTTCTGGCAGTGCCACGATCAGGGATTCTCGAAAAACGATTTCAGAATTTATCCCCTCTTCCTCAACCGGAGGGCGCACGAAGCCGATATCAATTTGCCCGAACCGCAGCCGCTGCAACTGTTCGTTTGTGGTCAGTTCGTGCAGTTCCAGTTTGACGGCGGGACACCGAGTGCGAAACGCCTGCAAAATCGCCGGAACCACGTTGTGTGCTGCGGAACTCACAAAGCCGATCGTCAATTGTCCGAGTTCGCCCCGACTGGTTTGTCGGCCGAGTTGAATTGCTCGATCGACTTGCAGCAGAATTTTCCCGGCCTCCTCGAAAAAAACCTGTCCCGCTGCCGTTAAATGTACCGTCCGCTTGGTGCGGCGAAACAGTTGAAATCCCAACTCTGCCTCTAAATGCTGGATTTGTTGGCTCAGCGGAGGTTGGGCAATATGCAGTTTTTCTGCTGCACGAGTGAAATTCAGTTCCTCTGCTACTGCAATGAAATAACGCAAATGCCGAAGTTCCATAAGTCCCAATCATTTATATTTTAAAAGTATCAGTTGTTAGTTAAACATATATTGGACATTGATGATGATATTTCATACAGTGATTAATAGGCGAAGTTGAGAGTTAAACAATGGCTAATTTGGATATCAAAATTAGAGAAGCCGATCGGGCAGATTTGGAATTAATTGTGGATTTTATTTCACAAAAAAGCGAGTTTGACGGATCTAAAAATTTGTTGGTAGCAACAGTAGATAAATTGCAGCCAACGTTGTTTTGTCAGCCTCCGCTAGCGCGAGTTTTGTTGGCGGAAGTTGCGGGAAAAGCGGTAGGATTTGCTCTTTTTCATTCCTCCTATTCAAGTTTATTGGCGCAGCCGTGTCTTTGGCTTGATGATTTATTTGTGCAAGCTCCTATGCGCGGTATGGGAGTCGGTACAGCGCTGTTAAAGTATTTGGCACAAATTGCTGAGTCCACAAATTGCGGGCGGATTGAATGGACTGTTAATACTGGAAATGCACCGGGAATTGCTTTTTATGAAAAGCAGGGAGCGCGCATTTTGGAAAATATTAGGGTTTGCCGTATTGATGGGGATGGAATTGGTTTGCTTGCTGGCTAATAATTTAATAACGAACCGCGAAGGCGCGAAGGACACGAAGAGAAGAGGAGAGAAGAGATGTCACAATATTTTTGGAATTCAGCTCTTTACGAGCAAAATCATGCTTTTGTTTGGCAGTACGGCGAATCGCTTTTGGAGTTACTCGCTCCGAAGGCTGGTGAACAAATTCTGGATTTGGGCTGCGGTACGGGACAGTTAACTGAAAAAATTGCTCAAAGTGGTGCTTTTGTGCAAGGTATTGATTCATCTTTGTCGATGATTTCCACGGCAAAAGTTAACTATCCTCACATTAACTTCGCTGTAGCTGATGCGAGGAGTTTTCAAGTTGAAGAGCCGTTAGATGCTGTTTTTTCTAATGCGGTTTTGCACTGGATTAAGCAGCCGGAGGCTGTAATTAATTGTGTGGAAAAAGCGCTGAAGCCGGGAGGGCGTTTTGTGGCTGAGTTTGGCGGTAAAGGGAACGTGGGGGCGATCGTCCGCGCACTTTTGAGTGTTTTGTCAGAAATTGGCTGCGAGGAGCCTGAAGCGCTTAATCCTTGGTATTTTCCGAGTATTGGCGAGTATGCTGGGCTTTTGGAAAAGCAGGGATTTGATGTGGGTTATGCGGTGTTATTCGATCGCCCTACTCCCCTAGAAGGCGGCAGGGCGGGTATGGTAAATTGGATTGAGATGTTTGCTGGTGGGTTTTTGTCGGGGTTGTCTGATGATGTGCGATCGCACGTAATTAACGGAGTTGAAGAGCGTTTGCAGCCGACCCTGTACCGCGATGGTAATTGGATTGCAGATTATCGCCGAATTCGCGTTGTTGCTGTCTTGAATTCCTCACACTAAATCTTAGTGATTAGTGATTTCGAGAGGAGCTTGAAATCGCTACTACACCAACTTTCGTCCGCCGCTCCGGACTCAAAGAGTCAATAATTTTACAATACTTACGCTGCACAGTCAATTTTTACACTACCCATAGTAGTAAGGTGCTAAATACGCACCCTACTACTAGCATTTATGCGTAAGTCCTGTAAATATCAGGAGTTAATTTGTAGCTAACAACATTATAAGTTGGTGAGATCACCAATGATTGTCCTGAACTTAGAAACCCTGAACCGAAATAATCCTGCTTTGTAGTTCATTAGGGGTTACATCGTCTACAAAACCTAAAATCGCGTTAGAATTCCTGACTCTGATTAGAGTTCCTGAAAGAGGTTCGCTAAATTCGCTGAAAAAAGCTGGAGGGAAGAATGCTTGTAAAGCTTGCGGGAAATCGAATCTAACTGTTACTGTCACATTCTGTAGCGGCTCCAACACTATATCATTGACCGTTAAGTCACTCGCTAATCCAATGCGATCAAAATCAGGATCGAAACGTGCGATTCTATCACTAGAATTGATATCTGTAGTGGCAGGATCTATTCCTAGAACGCATAAATTATTGCCCAACTCACAATTTAATAAGTCTCTGCCCAAGCCGCCAACCAGAGTGTTATTCCCATCTCCGCCACCTAAAATATCATTGCCTCTACCCCCAAATAAAATATCATCGCCAGCGTCTCCAGTAAGGAAATCAGCATCTAGACCACCACTGAGGCAGTCATTTCCCTCATTTCCATACAGGGCATCTCTTCCTTTTCCCCCAAATAAAGAATCGTTGCCTGCAAAGCCTGTGAGAAAATCTTCCCCTTCATTTCCCAGGATTAACTCGCTAGCCCCTGACCCATCTACTGTATCGTTGCCATCGAGGGCCCAAGCTCCTAAAGGGAAGTTTGTTAGATCTCCAGGAGTAAGTTGAATTACTTCCGAGGCGTTGTCGCCAATTAAGCGCATTATCCCTGATGGATCGGGTTTTAAAGCCATAGCTAAAATCTCTGTATGTTGGTAGATTACTAACCCTAATTGAACCAATACTGGCTCACAAGTTTGCCCCAATTCAATTAGAACCGTATTCAATATAACTCGAAACGGTATTTTCCAAAAGCATAGCAACAGTCATCAGGCCGATTCCTCCCGGCACCGGCGTGATAAATTCGGCTACTTTTTTAACAGCATTAAAATCCACATCGGGGGGAAAACGGCTCGTACCGTCTGGATTGACAACGCCGAATTAGCGTTGTTGCTATCTTGAATTCCTCACACTAAATCTTCGTGAGTAGTGATTTCGAGCGGAGCTTGAAATCGCTACTACACCAACTTTCGTCCGCCGCTCCGGACTCAAAGAGTAAAGAATTTTACAGGACTTACGCTGCACAGTCAATTTTTACACTACCCATAGTAGTAAGGTGCTAAATACGCACCTTACTACTAGCATTTATGCGTAAGTCCTGTAAATATCAGGAGTTAATTTGTAGCTAACAAAATGATAAGTTTGTCAGCTCACCACTGATTATCCTGAACTTAGAAACCCTGAACCGAAACAATCCTGCTTTGTAGTTCATTAGGCGTTACATTGTCTACAAAACCTAAAATTGCGTTAGAATTTCTGACTCTGATTAGAGTTCCTGAATAAAGTCCGGTAATTCCGCCTCTGGGTTGAGTTCCTGAAGCAGATCCACTTGCGCCGGCCGGACCTGGAGGGAGTAATGGTTGTAAAGCTTGCGGCAGATCGAACGTATATGTTAATGCCACATTCTGTACAGGCTCCAACACTATATCATTGACCGTTAAGTCACTCGCTAATCCAATGCGATCTAAATCAGGATCGAAACTTTCGATTATATCACTAGAATTGATATCTGTAGTGGCAGGATCTATTCCTAGAACGCATAAATTATTGCCAAACCCACAACTTAAGAAGTCTCTGCCCAAGCCGCCAACCAGAGTGTTATTCCCCTCTCCGCCGTCTAAAGCATCATTGCCTCTACCCCCAAATAAAATATCATCGCCAGCCTCTCCAAGAAGAAAATCAGCATCTAGACCACCACTGAGGGAGTTATTTCCCTCCTGTCCATACAGGGCATCTTTTCCTTTTCCCCCAAATACAGAATCGTTGCCTGCAAAACCTCTGAGAATATCTTCCCCTTCATTTCCCAGGATTAACTCGCTAGCCCCTGAGCCATCGACTGTATCGTCGCCATCCAGGGCCCAAGCTCCTAAAGGGAAGTTGGTTAGATCTCCAGGAAAAAGTTGAATAAATTCCGAGGTGTTGTCGCCAATTAAGCGCACTATCCCTGATGGATCGGGTTTTAAAGCCATAGCTAAAATCTTTGTGTGTTGGTAGATTACTAACCCTACTAATTGAGCTAATACTGGCTCACAAGTTTGCCCCAATTCAATTAGAACCGTATTCAATATAACTCGAAACGGTATTTTCCAAAAGCATAGCAACAGTCATCGGCCCGATTCCTCCCGGCACCGGCGTGATAAATTCGGCTACTGTTTTAACCGCATTAAAATCAACATCTCCGGCCAAACGGCTCGTACCGTCTGGATTGACGACGCGGTTAATACCGACATCAATTACTACCGCTCCGGGTTTGACCATATTAGCTGCAATCATTTCTGTGCGGCCGACTGCGGCTATTAAAATATCGGCTTGATTGGTAATCGATTCTAGGTTTTGCGATCGAGAATGAGCTACAGTAACAGTGCAGTCGGCTTCTAACAGCATCAGCGCCATCGGTTTACCTACCAAAATACTCCGTCCCAAAACAACGGCATTTTTTCCTTTTAAATCAATCTGGTATTCCTGCAATAACCGCATCACTCCGGCGGGAGTACAACTCCGCAAACCTTCTTCCCCGCGCACGAGACGGCCTAAATTGACAGGGTGAAGTCCGTCAGCATCTTTGTCGGGGGCAATTTGGTACAGCAGGGAAATTGCATCTAAGTGTTCTGGTAGCGGTAATTGAACTAAAATGCCGTCTACTCGATCGTCCTCGTTGAGTGCACGAATTGCAAGTTCTAGTTCGGCTTGAGTAGCGTTTGCGGGGTAATGCTTGCCGAAGGAAGCTATGCCAACTTTAGCGCAGGCTCTCTCTTTATTGCGAACATAGGCTGCGCTAGCTGGGTTGTCTCCCACCATCAGCACCGCAAGTCCCGGAGGACGCCCCTTTTGGGGTTGTAGGGCGCGGACTCGATCGCTCAGCTCGCTTTGAATCTTTGTCGCTAAAGCTTTGCCATCTAGTATTTGAGCAGTTTTGGCATCCATTGTAGACTCTGGGTTAGGGGCTGACGATTTTAGATTTTAGCTTAATCCCCGCCAAGGACTACACTAGAGAAATTTCTTATTTGCGATCGATTCTGGGGATTCTGTTAAAGTAAGTCGTATCTCAAATCTCAAATCAGTTGACCAATGACTACTGCAATTAAGCAAGTTTGGGTTCAAAGATTCTGTACCGGCTCTTTGTCGCTAATCCTCGCCAGCGGTTTTTTCAGTTGTGGCAATTTACCTCTGTCTCAACTTAATCTTGGCTTTAATGTGGCTAGCATTGGCGACGTTCAACAAAAGCGGCAAGTGGATGCTGAAGTTTATCTTCGGGGAAAGGTAGAAAATCGCGCTCCGTTTGTAGGGAATGCGGCTTATCAACTTGAGGATGGTACTGGCAGTATTTGGATTTTAACCAAGCAAGATTTACCCCAGCTTGGCGATGAAGTGTTGCTGAAGGGACAAGTCCGCTACAAGAGTATTACTCTGAAGGAATTGGCCGGAAAAGATTTAGGTGAAGTGTATGTGGAGGAAATGGAACAATTAAAGCGCACTCCAGCGGCAAATAAATAAAACTAGCAATATGCTATAGCCTTTCGAGCGTAACATGAGGTGCTCTGGCGGGCATAGGGCATAGCCCTGAAGTGGGCATGGGCATAGGAAGGAGCCCCCATACCTCACCACGCGATCGAACCGCTATAATTTATTTCACCAAGTAATTCTATTTCATAAAAATTAAAGGTTTATAGTTGCGCTTGGGCAATTTGGATCTGTTTATTTATCCTCAAAGTTCATTAACCATAATATTATAATCTGGGGGGGGAGACCTAGATTTTTGGTGGGTTTTACAGGTGTTGGTGAACCCGCCCCTACAGCAATTTATTCCTTCTTTCTTCTTCTTTATTTCTTCTTTTTAACAAATGACTAAAATTCACGTTGCGATCGCGATTTTGTACCAAGACGGCAAGTTTCTCTGTCAGTTGCGAGACGATATTCCTCATATCAGGTATCCCGGACATTGGGCTTTGTTTGGCGGACACTTGGAACCGGGAGAAACTGCGGAAGTGGCTGTATTGCGGGAATTATCAGAGGAAATTGGCTATGCTCCTGCAAGTGTTTCTTTTTTCTGTTGCGATGTCGAAAAAGATGTGGTTCGCCACGTTTTTCACTCACAACTTAGTGCGGATGTCAAGGATTTAGTTTTGCTTGAGGGTTGGGATATGAAGTTGTTGACACCCGAGCAGATTCGGGCCGGCAAATGCTATTCTGAGCAGTCAAGAGATGTGCGACCTTTTGGCATGGCTCACCAGCGTATTTTATTGAATTTTATGGAGTCGATTTGAGAAAATTGGCACCCACCCTACATTTCATGCCTTTGAGCAGGGAGATATTCGTAAGGTGCGCCCGGGCGTGCACCCTACATTGCAGGGGGGTTTAACAGTTAAGAGCGAGCAGCAATCATTCCCGTTTGGCGCGCGTACTCAAACAACCCTCCGGCATCTATTACCGGGCCTACTTCTCCTAAAGGTTTGAGGGAGAAAGTTCGATCGAGAGTGTGGTTGACAATTTGCTCTGCTGTAAAATCGACCGTCACTTCTTGGCCCGTAGCAAACAAGTCGCACAGCCGATCGACTGATTCCATCGGGTACAATTCGCCAGTAGCCGAGCAATTGCGAAAGAAAATGCGCGCGTAAGACAAAGCCACCACTGCTGTGACGCCGGCGGCCCCCAGAGCGATCGGAGCGTGCTCCCGCGAAGAACCGCAGCCAAAATTTTCCCCGGCAATTATAATCGGATACCGGGTTTTCTGTTCGCCGGATTCGATAAACTTACCGTAGCGATCGGGCAACCCAATCATCGCGTAACTGCCTAGTTTCTCGTACTCGTCCGGCTTCGAGGGAACCAGGGTCAGGTATTCGGCAGGGATAATTTGATCTGTATCGATGTTGTCGTCTACAACAAAAATTTGACCGCTAATTACTTTACCCATAGTTTATTTCCTGTTAGCCTCGCTCGATGTTGTGGTGATAATTTTAAGTGGATCGGTATGCAAAATTTGCATCAGTTCATTTTAACCTGGCAGTGTCAGTGATAACCTGTATGAGTAAAAATTAGATCCGATACTTTGGGTTAACAATTAACAATTGCTAAGCGTCAAGATAGTTTTATGGCAAATCCAATAGATGACATTGCTCGACAAGCTCGCGAGGGCTCGGTTGCATCGATTATTCAAATCCTTAATGACGAATTGGCACAGGTAGGGGTCAGGGCCCGAGCCGTGTTTGCAGACGGGGTGCTGCAACTGCTGTGCGAAGCTGCAACGCCCCAACTGCTCGAAGAGTCTAGTTTGGTCACTCGAGTCCGAGAAATTTTGGAGGGGATTTCGCCCCGCAATATTCGCCGAGTCAACATCAACAGCCGGCTTGTGCGAGAACACCAACTGCTGTGGCTCGAAGAAATTAGCCGCGATCCGGATAATCAACTGTTGTGGTCTCAAGAAATTAAACTCCGAAAGCCCAATTTGTTCAAGCGTTTGGCCATCGCCCATCACGAACGCCAAGAACTCGCAGGCAAGCGGGCTTTGCCGAGAATGGCTGTACCTCGATCGATGCAGCAACCGCGGCAATTTCAGCGCGGTATCGTCGGCGGCATCAGTTTGACCGTGCTGTTGCTTGGGGCCGCGGCCGCCATCCACAAAGGACTTAATTCCCAAGTGCCAAAAAGCACACAAGCCAGCACCCAAGCAGTTGCCACTGCCCCTTCCTCGGTGGCAAAACCTGCTTTGAAAATTTCTAAGGAGACTGTTAATTCTGCTGTTGACTCTTTTGCCCAAGCAGTGCGAGTAGCCGAACAAGCAGCCACCGAGGGCAAAACCGCTCAATCTCGCGAGGATTGGTTAATCGTAGCTACTAAGTGGCAGCAAGCTTCCGATTTGATGGCCGCCGTGCCTTCCAAGCATCCCCGCTACACAACGGCTCAGAACCGGATGGCACTTTACCGCGAAAATAGCGATAAAGCCCAACAGGAAGCACAAAATAAGTAAGCAGGTAAGTTGGATAAATTTAACAAGAGAGTTGGCTCGGCTGCTGTAGGAGTTGTGAAAAATGAGTTTTTGAGTAAAAACTCGGAAACTCTCAGCTATGTTATGAGTGATAATTTTGGGATTTTGAATTTTTGCGATCGGCGTCACTCGAACGGCGGATTTGTATCACAATAAAAATTTGTTAGGATCACAAGCTTAAATAGAAAACATCACACAGTGACAAGAGGGGTGTCACTAAGCGGTCTCTAGAAAAGCTTCATACTACTAATAACCGTCAACATTAGCGGGAATGGGATTGATAATCATCCGGTAAAGGATGGTAAAGTTCATCCCGTAGAGATAGAAGGGTAGAAAACAGGAAAATAGAACTCGGTCAGATCTGGGTATATTTTTACAGATCGAGCGACCCGCCGATCGGCTGCACAAACACAGAAAGCAGGCTCATAACGGTCAAGCCGACAGTTAGGGAGAGGTTCTATATTTGCAGCGGGAGCCGGCTCAAACATCTTAGAATAAAGGCTTGGTTGCCATGATCCATCGCCAGGGAAATCAAGACTTTACTTCGATCGACCGATCGCCGTCAGAGTCTTGCACTTTGCACTTACCGCAAATCGCAGAACCAGTATCAGTCCAAAAATTTCTGGATCGTCTTATGCAGTTCCAGGTCGATCCTGCCCTTCTCGGGCGACAAATTTGCCAAATTCTCGCCACCAGCTTCGATCGAGAACTCCTGCTGCTGCAAATAGCCAATACTTTGGGGGTTGCATGGGGGGCAGATTTCTGTTTAGTTACTGCTGTGGTTGACCGAAAAGTAGTACATCCGAATGCTTACTGGCAAAATAGCAGCGATTTCCCCTATGTTGCCGGTGTTGCCGATTCCACTGAAACACCGGAACCCCCCCAAACCACAAGATTAAAACCGCCTAGCATATCACTCGAACATCCCGTTTGGGCAAACGTCCTAGCAGACGGCGAGATAGTGGGGATATCCGACTATCTTGATATTCCGGCAGCTTCATCGCCCAATTCCCCTGTGACTGCGCTGCCTTTTCGGGCAATTTTGGCAGGGCCTGCGCGATTTGGAGGGGCTGTAAATGGCATGATGATTGTTGGTAAGTCGCAACCTCACGAGTGGTCTGTAGCCGATCGGCAGCGCCTTGAAGCAGCATCAGACGCGATCGGCAGTGCGATTTCTCACATTCAAAAAACTCAAGAAATTGCCAGCTTAAACGAACAGTTACAGCGACAAGTTAAATACAAAAATCTACTCATCTCAGTTGCTGCATCGATCGACACAAATTCAGAAGTCGATCGAATATTGCAGCAAGTTATTGAAAATACCGTCGATACCCTGGAAGTAGATAGAGGTCAAATCCTCCTCTTGAAATATACAGATCCTCTATTTACAACTCGCTCCCCCAATCAGACTGCCAAAGCGAAAGTCGAATTAGTTTGCGAATCCGTTGTAAAAAAAGATCCCAACAAACAGGCAATAGCACAAAGCCTTGCCGGAAAAAAAAGCTCAACATCCAAAACAAAAAACAAGGATAAAACTACTAATTCCCAATCCAAAATTCCCAACTCAAAACCAAATCACTCTCCCGCTTTTTGGCTGTCAGAATCTAATTTGTGCCAGCAAGCATTCCACAGCGCACCCAAACCCCTCGCCCTCGCTGACGCAGGCGCATTAATCGGCAAAGAACAAGAAGCAGCCACAGAAATTTTGAAACTCCAAGGCATTCGCGGCTTGCTGCTGGTTCCCCTCACGGGCGGTAGCAGCCACGAAACAGTTTTGGGTTTCTTGGTTTTGCAGCACTCCGAGCCGCGCACTTGGAACCCGGAAGAATTAGAAGTTCTCGAATCAGTCAGCGCTCAAGCGAGCAAGATGATTATCCAAACTCAAACGTTTAAGGAATTGCAAACCGCCGTCTTCGACAGAACCGCTCAGTTGCAGCAAAGCCTCGACGTGCAGGGGAAACTGTACGAACAATCTGCCACTCAGCTAGAGCAAATGCGGAAATTGAAGCTGATTAAAGACGAGTTTCTCAGCACTCTGAGTCACGAGTTGCGTACCCCTTTAACAATCATGAAGCTGGCGATTCTGATGCTCAAACAAGCTGAACAGCCGTCAGCGAATCGGACTAAGTATCTCGACATTCTAGAACAGCAGTGTTCTAAGGAAACTTCTCTGGTTAACGATTTGCTGGCCCTCAAGCAGTTTGAGCCTCAGCAATTCCCGATTTCTCTAATCAAAATCGATCTCAACCGTTTATTTCAAGATTTAGCTGGGGATTTTGAAAAAGAGTGGGCGGATAAGCAATTGACTCTGAAGCTAGATTTGCCCAAGTTGACCCCTTGCTGGGAAACTGACCCGGACATTCTCAATCGGGTGCTGCTGGAACTGCTGACGAATGCTGGAAAATACTCTGCTTCTGGAACGGCGGTAGTTTTGGAGGCGTCTGAGGCAGCCGGCTATATTGTCCTGAGCATTTCTAATTTCGGGCGCGGCATTTCTGCGGCTGATTTGCCCCACATCTTTGACAAGTTCCGCCGTGGCACTGGCATTACTGACCAAGCTATCGCCGGTACGGGTTTGGGTCTGGCTCTGGTAAAGAGTTTAGTGCAGCACTTGAATGGTACTATTGAGGTATCTAGCTGTCCGGCAGAAAGTTCAGAAGCGGAGAATTTGTGGCGCACATCTTTTACTCTGACTCTGCCGCAATTTGCAGCGGAACTCTGTAATGTAGAAGAATAGTTCGGTGGAGAAGTTGCTGGGAATTGGCAGCGAGCAGGCGAAACTAGAAGACTTGCCAGAAGAGAGAGATTTGGAAATGTCCTAAACGCTACCAAGTCATTTGTTTTGAATTGTTGATATGGTTCCCTTCTAAATTGCCGGTTCTCGATTGATGATGTTGCCCAGGACTTATATTATGTCTGGTTATTGGCCCGTAATTAGCGCGTGTTTTTAGTGAGTGCGACAGTCCTCTATTTATGAATTAATCAGGACTTGCATTACTTACTAGGAACTTAATTATAATTGTAGAGTCGGAGATGATATTACGCAGTATAGACCAAAGAAACTGAGTGTTTTAACTGTTTCAAAAGCCTGTAAACCGTCTTTTCGTACAAGCGGGTTTCAGCTTCCTGGATTGTTCCCTAAAAATTGTCACGGTGCATGGAATTCGATCGCCAATATTATGCTCACAAAAGCTGCACCTAAAACCCTGCGTTGGCAACGTTCTAAATATTCGCCACTGGCACGGCAAATAGATATTTTTGCAGCGGCAGGAAAGTTTATGTTTTTTTTGTGGTGGGACGCACTGCTGCAAAATAATTCGCCTCATACTAGAAGAATTCGCGCTCATTGGTTGGTCAATACTTTGCTGAATTTAGGCCCGACTTTTATTAAAATCGGGCAGTCTCTCTCGACTCGCGCGGATTTGCTGCCGCTTGAGTATGTGAAGGAACTCGAACAGTTGCAGGATCGGGTTCCTGAGTTTAGTTCCGAAGAGGCGATCGCTCTTGTAGAATCAGAGTTAGGCAAGGATATTTATGCTTTGTACCGCGATTTTGACCCGTCGCCGATTGCTGCTGCGAGTCTGGGACAGGTGCACAAAGCAAGGCTGCACACCGGGGAAGATGTGATTGTAAAGGTGCAGCGTCCGGGTTTGGAAAGTTTATTTGATTTGGATGTGAAGGCGGTGCGCCAAGTGATGCGTTTTTGCGATCGCTATTTGCCTGGGACGCGCAAATATGACCTAGAATCTATTTATCACGAGTTTTTTAAGATTTTATATCAAGAAATTGACTACGTGCAAGAAGGTAAAAATTCCGATCGCTTTAGCCATAATTTTCGAGAATATCCTCAAGTTATTGTCCCGAAAGTCTACTGGCAATACACGACTAAAAAAGTGCTGACTATAGAATACGCACCAGGTATTAAGGTGGACGACCGCATTAGTTTAGAGGCGATTGGAGTCGATATTGTGAAACTGAATCAACTCGGAATTTGCTGTTATTTGAAACAGTTGTTAATTGACGGTTTTTTTCAAGCTGACCCGCATCCGGGAAATTTGGCGGTGACAGAAGATGGTAGCTTGATTTTTTATGATTTTGGGATGATGGCTGAGGTGAAGTCTCTGGCTAAAGACCAAATGGTTAAGACTTTTTTTGCTGTGATGAGAAAGGATACTGACGAGGTAATCAATACTTTAATTAAGATCGGCTTGGTTGAGCCGATGCCGGATATGATGCCGGTACGCAGGCTGATTGCTTTTCTGTTGGATAAGTTTATTGATAAGCCGATCGACTTTCAAGCTTTTAATGAAATTAAGAACGAACTTTACATCATGTTCGAGCAGCAACCGTTTCGCTTGCCTGCAGAAATGATGTTTATTATCAAGTCGGTGACGACTCTCGACGGCATTGCGAGAACTCTCGACCCGGACTATAATTTCCTAGCATCCGCTCAGCCTTTTGTCAAGAGTATTGCGGTGAGCAAGGGGCGGGGAAATGCGATCGGAGAATTGGCAAGGCAAGCGCGAAGTTTTATCACATATAAGTTGCAGCAGCCAAGTAAAGCGGAAGTTTTTTTCAAACGTTTAGAGAAGCGGATAGAAGATGGCGAGTTGCAAATAAGAGTGCGAAATATCGAGAGCGAAAGAGCCTTGAAACGCATTCATTTAGCCCTGAAAACTCTAATTTTTGCTTGTCTGACTGGTTTTGTGTTTCTGTCGGGTGCTGTGCTGCTGGTGGGCGGATATCAAACGGGGGCGATCGCAGCTTTTGCGGTTGCGGGATTCAGTGGCTTGTTTGTGTTGCGCTCGTTGTTAGACTTGTTGGTTAAGGAAAAGCTCGATCGAATCGTCGATTGATAAATATACTGGGTAATTGGGAATTGCGATCGTAGTCAGGACATTAGCCCTCATTAAAAAGACTAATGCTGACTCATGTCTCCTGCAATAGTTAGTCTGACCAGTATCCTTTCCTACTCCTATATCTTAGACTTCTTGCAAAAGTCCTTTCGATCAAATTTTCGGACGGGCTCTCCGGCCCATCTCACAAGAGAAAAAACTTTTTGTGGGACGGGCCGGAGAGCCCGTCCCAGCTATTTTTGCAAGAGGTCTCTTGTTAAACAGGAGAATTGGTGATTTTTTGAACCATCAAGTTTTTAATCTCGTGAAGATCGCTCTTGATGAGATAAAAAGGAGCTCCCTGTTTGGGAACACTATATATAGGGGGCCTGCGTAAGTCCTGTCAAAGCTAAACTCCTCTTAGATACGACTCAACAACTCATGAGTCCTCATAGCGAGCACTTTAGCTAAACGTGGGTTTCAACCCCTGGCGGACTGGCGGACGATCGGCTGACGTTGGTACTGCAAACTAAACTTGTTAACATAATTTGCGACTTTAGGTAGGGGCGGATTCTCAAAGCACGAAGTTATACTCCTAACATATATTAAACGCGATCGCCCGCCCTACAAAAAATGTACGCCCAAACATTGCTAAAACCCGACGGCCGCCCACTCACACTGTACAGCCGCTACCCAATCCCAGAAGGTATCGCGGCCGTAAGTCCCAGCAATGAACCCGTACAGGCAAACCCGCACTTTCGCTGGCATCCTTTGCGGGGGGAATGGGTAGCATACGCCAGCCACCGTCAGGGAAGAACTTTCATGCCGCCGCCGGAATACAACCCGCTAGCAGCTACAATTAACCCTAAGTTTCCGACAGAATTGCCGCCGGGAGATTACGATGTAGCAGTGTTTGACAACCGCTTTCCCTCGATGACTTTGCAAGCAAAAAATGCACCTGCAAGTATTGTCGAAACTTTGCCAGCTAAAGGCATTTGCGAAGTCGTGGTTTTCACTCAAGATCCCCTGGCTTCCCTCGGCGCTTTGGAGTTATCTCACTTGGAATTGCTGTTAGAAGTATGGGCCGATCGCACTTCAGTTATCGGCAGCAATCCCGAAATTGAATACGTCTTGCCCTTTGAAAATCGCGGTGTGGAAGTCGGAGTAACTTTGCACCATCCCCACGGTCAAATTTACGCTTATCCGTTCGTCCCACCGGTGCCGGCACGGATGTTAGAATGTCAGTCGGTTTACTATCAAAAAAACAGTAGCGGTTTGCTGCAAGATTTGATTCAAAAAGAGATTTCCGACAAACAGCGAATTATTTATTTAGACGAAGAGGCGATCGCCTTTGTCCCCGCTTGTGCCCGCTACCCTTACGAAGTGTGGATGGCCCCGATCGCCCCCGCTGCTACATTTATCGATTTGACGGAAAAACAGCGGCAATCACTCGCTAAGGCCTTAAAAACAGTCACCCTCAAATACGACGGTTTGTGGCATCGCCCGTTCCCTTATTTGATGGCTTGGTTTCAAGGGCCCACAGACGGGAAGCCCCATCCCGAAGCGCATTTGCACGCCCAATTTTATCCGCCCTATCGATCGAGCGATCGATTAAAATACCTAGCAGGAACCGAACTCGCCGCCGGAATGTTTGCCAACGACGCTTTACCCGAAGAAAAAGCTAAAGAATTGCAAGCAGTATCTATCGATTTTAGATTTTAGATTTTAGATTTTAGATTTTAGAGATCGCAGATTTTAGATTTAGGAAATGTTAACTAAAATCAGTGACTTTCTTCCTTCTTCCTTCTTCCTTCCCCCTTCAGGGGCAGCAGGGGGAGTTGACTTCTTCCTTCTTCCTTCTTCCTTCTTCCTTCTTCCATATATGATAAACTCATTAAACCCAGAAGTTGACAGCAAACTCGAATTCATCCGCAAAGCCTTAACCGAAACAAAAGCGATCGCCCTTCGCTTGCGAGGCACTGACTGGTTTGCCTGGGCCACAGCCGGCGGTTCCCATACAGTATTGCTAACCGCAGAAACCGGAGTGGCAGAACTTTTAATCACCGCCGAAACAGCTTGGGTTCTCACCGATGAAATCGAAGCTCAACGCTTGCAAGATGAAGAATTGCCAGCCAACTTTCAACTGCACATCTATCCTTGGGCTGATGTTGCACAGCGCGAAGCTTTCGTCAAAGAAATTACTGGTGGCGGTAACGTCATGAGCGATCGGCCAAATTCCCAAGAAACACCAATAATCGCATCTCTACAATCCCGCAAACAGGCAATGATGTCAAGCGAATTAGAGCGATACCGGCGAGTCGGGCGTCTAGCCAGCGAAGCGATGACAGAGGTACTTTCCGCAGCAAAACCAACATGGACAGAATATCAGCTAGCGGGAGCCGGTGCAGAAGCTTTGTGGGCGAGAGGTTTGCATCCAGCCCTGACATTAGTTGCTGGAGAAAGGCGTTTGCCGCTGTACCGCCACGCCACAGCAACCGCCGAACCAATTGGACGACAAGCAATGTTAGTATTTTGCGCGAGGGGATGGGGTTTGTATGCAAATTTAACTAGATTTGTCTGTTTCGATTTTCTTGGGGAAAAGCATTCAGAGTTGCACCGACAAGTCAGGGAAATTGAAGCCACAGCGCTAAATTTTTGCCGGCCGGGAGTTAGGCTGAATGCGGTTTATGATACGCTTAAAACTGCTTATGAAGAGCACGGATATCCTCAAGCAATTGCGGAACACCATCAAGGCGGAACTACCGGATATTTGGCGCGGGAAATTGTGGCGAATCCGGGTACTTCAGATATTTTGGCAGAAAATATGGCTGTGGCTTGGAATCCGAGTTTGTCGGGAGCAAAAATTGAGGATACGTTTGTAATTCACAGCGATGGAACGTTGGAAAATTTGACTTTCGATCCGAATTGGCCCAGTGTAGAAGTAGCGGGAAGGTTGCGCCCTGTGCCGCTGGAAATATGGGACGATCGACCTTAGTCAATCTCAAGCAGTACCGAGCGATCGCAACCCGCTACCACAAACGCGCTGCCAACATTTTAGGTGCAATTTATCTGGCAGCTTCTGTCATTTGGCTTAATTTAGGACACGACAAGCGAGGAAAAAAGGAAACCACCATACAAAAAACATTAAATTGAGTTCGGCTCGCCGTACTTAATGTTTTGTTACATACTTATGATTTTTCCCACCGACATACTTAAGCAAAAACGCTGCTACATCAGAGTTTCCAGGACTTGCAGTCATGTAAAAAATTTTTCAAAACCGGGAAAGTCTCACTCCGTATTGGTTTGGATCGGAACTATAGCAGCAGGCGGCGGAAGTTCCGCTCGCTCTGCCCCACAGCCCTGTCTTTTAGTCTGCCGTTTCTAATTCCTCTAATTCTTGCGTAGACTGCCATCCAGCTTGCCAGAGCGATCGGTCTTTGAGCTGTGCGGCGTTCACCCAAAAACGGACATTTGGATCGCAAGCCGCCACCATTTCTGCAAATACCCATTTACCTTCGTTTTTTCGGTTGACCACTTGAAAGTGCCGCCACCCCCAAGTTTTTTGGTGTGAAGTCCATCGGGAACCAACTAAATAAGGAAATTTTTGTTTTTTGCTCACAGAATTTTTGTGGAAAAATATATTAGAAAGCAAGTGAATTGTAATATAGCAATCCTAAATCCTTTGTGTAATTCTTGTAGGGGCAAACCCCTCGTGGTTGCCCCCATGAGGCAGGGGTAGGCAAAGAAAGGCACTATCCCTACATCTTTGTACGACTCCTGCAAGGATTGCTATAACTCGTTCTGTTTGATGATATTCATTCCCTATTAAAGCTCGTCAAATCCTCTCCCCCTCTCCCCTTCTCTCGAACCTACCAGATAATATAGAGCCGCTGCTGCTTACAGGAAAGTTCACCTAAACTCTATCTGCAAGTAGATGCGTTTATTGTAACTTGCACCAGTTTCGCATCGGGGTTCAAAAGTAAGGGCAGTTCAATGACTGCCCCTGTAATTAGTTATACCTATTGAATAGGATAATTTTTCAGGCGATCCACAAATAGCAAATTTATCCAGTACCAGCTAAATCGTGAATCTCAAATCTAAAAGCAAATAACCCAGGTTATAGTTGTGCAGAATAATCCTTTCTGTGAAACTTACTCAAATCTACTTTTAGAGCAGGTTTGACGTTCACTTCCTGTGTCTGCCAAGGCGGTCGGCCGCTTCTTGTCCACAGGCGTGTTTTCGAGCCCAACTTTCCCTACAAACATTTTTTCAATCTTAATCGTGTTTCATTGATCCTGTACAGCTCAATAAAAACGCACTTTTAGGTAAGATTGACTAATTTCTTTGATTCTGTCGCTATCTCTTGATTACTTCCCTGTTAAGGCTTTTGGCCTGATAAGTCCAGAGGAAGTTGGGGAAGCCGGAGGCGAACCGCATTTGTTTGCAGCCAGAGAGTGATAGCGTGCTTCCGTTGCGGAGTCACGTACTCTCCCGGTCGGATCACGCCAGCACAGACGCCGATGTTTTTAATAAGGGTTTCTCGCTCCGATGAACTTGCACCCTGTAGCAACCTGACTTGGGCTTTGATAAAATCCACGTTCATAGCTGAAAGTAAAAGTAAGTAAAGAACTCAGTTAAATAGCGATGCTTTGGTTCCGATTGTAACTCTAAAACCACTTTGTATGAATCAAATTGATTCAATATCCCCAGGATGGGGATCGGAGCGTCTAGAGCTAGCCAACTTTATTTACTTTATCTGTTTTTGCTAGCAAAAGTGTCACTATGCTAGCAGTTTTGGCAGAATTATTTATAGTTAAGAACTGTTACAAATTTGGCTCGCTTTCCACAATACGGCAGAGTTTAGTGCTAATGCTACTCTCCTAAACTCAAAAAGTTCAGCATTGTCTCCAACTCCTTGCCTTCCTAGGTTTTACACTCCCCGATTGGGAAGCGATCGCTCGGGGAACATTCCTCTTCGATCGCCCCTCTTAACACCCCCACACTGGCACATCACCCTATTGATTTAGATCGTCCCGTAGACTTGGCTGTGGACTATAACTTCAGGCATACGTGTTGTTACCGGGGCTACAATAAGCGAGCAAGTTTTTATTGTTGTTTCTCAAGGATATATTTTTGGGATTTTCTTGCAAAGCCCTTATTTGTGTTAATTAAGGCAGCTTTGCGATCTCCGGGCCAACGAAGACTCGCAGCTTGAGAATCCAGATATTTTGTGCAGTGTGGCGGTGAATCTGTTTCCTGAATTCATTGGGGGCGATCGCTCGTCCGCGAGAATTGCCAGTAACGGCTCATTTTGTATAATTCATCACATATCTGTCGCTGCTAAGAATTTAAAAACAGCACAAGTTTAAACAGTATTCGTATCCGCTCAATAAATCGGGGTCACAGCAAAAAAAGAAGGTTCACAATTTAGGCACAGCATGGTAAAATATGACGTATTATCAATCATAAAATCAAGAATGTCATAGTATTTTTTAGCCACTAAAGTCACAATTAACCGTGGGTTTATACGACACTTATTAAAGGAATCAAGGAGCAATAATTCAGAGCATTTATATTTTTTTGAATTTCTTCAATAATCCCAGGACATACCGAAAGAACAAAGAGAAGAGTGTTCACGAATAATCATCCCCAAAGATGGAATATTTCCCCGGTGAGAAATACGGTCGTTCATATATTCAAAAAAGCTAATTCCTAATTTGCGGGTAGTCGCCACCAGAGACATGAAAACATCCATCGCCTTAGTTCCTTCACAAGTTTGGGTTGCATAACTAATATTTCGTCGCTGCACGATTGTTCTAGCAGCTAATTCGGCAGGGTTATTATGTAAAGGTAATTCCGGATGCTCCAAAACTAAAAGCAATTCAGATATTTTACTCAAAGTTAATTTTTTTCGTTCATCTAATTGTTCATAACCACTTAGACTGCCAAAAATTTCCAAAAAATTTGATTTGAGTCTGAGCTTCTCTAACCCAGATGGAGAGTTTTTGTAAGCTAATAATTCTCGGTAGTAATCCCAAAAATCATCAAGAAACTTGTCTAACTTTTTTTGATGACAAGTAACAAATGGACTTAACTTTTTATAATGTCTTGCTTCATGCACCCAACATAAAGATAAATCATCTGTGAGTAATTTAAACAGGGGTGCATCATCAGTCACCAGAGTTTTTATTACCGGAATCTGGGATTGCTGAGCATAAAAAGCAATCGCTGCTGCCTCGAAAATCCTGGTACGATGTTGAGAGCCAGCAGAACCCAGATTTTGATTCAGCAAGGAGTTAAACTCATCACCCTTCAACGGAATTTCTCTTAGCAATCCTTTAATTTGATGGCTCCACTTCTGGGGTACATTGAACTTATCTAATAGCTGGTAAGTAAGTGGAGATAGAATAAACTTAAGTTCTCGGTTGTTCTGTAATACTCCAAGTACGCTTAATCGGTCTTTTCTTAAGGTTGTAGAATAAACTGTATATAATGGGTTGCCAATTATATTTGTAGTGTGATTTACTCCTTTAACACGCGCACTTGTTTGGTCTAAGTGTTGCCAGGGGCTACTTGCTAATCCGGATACATACACTTCGTTAAATTCTGATTCAAACTTTGATGAATTATTTACCAGCAGATTTGATAAATAACCGGCTGACATGGAAATCCCAATATTGCTTAAAAAATCTAATAGCTTCCCTTGAGTCATGTTTCCCCCGTAATACAGGCTCATAACTAACGCTTTTATTCCCGGGCCAAACTCTCCATCATATCCGGATAGTAACGATGCTAAGTATGTTTTCTTTTCAGAAGGTGAGTAATACTTCTCTTTCCGGAATAACACGTTATCTGTTTTCAGTAAAATGTCTTGAACTATTACATTATTTGTGGTGATAATCCGGAAATTAAATATTGGCAAATCACAACTGATAAAGAGGCGCTGCCCAAAAACACTACTTGGTATGTAATGAGTAAATTTCCCAACATTACACCCAGAGAAGTAGGTAATTTTTATGGTTTAAGAACTTGGGTAGAATATGGTTTGAAGCAAAGTAAAAACGAATTAGGATGGGCAGATTTTCGCTTAACTAATTATCCACAAATAGAAAAATGGTGGGAAATTATTTTTAGCGCTTATTTGATGGTTAGTCTCCACTCTGAACAACTGCTAAAATTACCACCACAATCTGAATCTAATTTTTCATCACATCCAGGGTGGGATCGAGGAAATGGGTGGAAGAATATTCTTAACAACCTCCGTTTAATACTTCAACCATTTGTACTATTTAACTTGATTAAACCTTGGCTACAAGTTTTTACTGTTCCTAAGTTATCCGAGGGCTTTTTTAAACTTCAAATGCTTGTCAATAATTTAAGTCGTTCAATTTTTCCAAACCTCAATATCCCTGATTTCCACTTTTCCTCTGCTTATAGTGACAAAAGAGGGTTAATTCTTGTTAGTTAAAGGAATAGCAATCGCAAATTCCGTTCCCTTTCCTGGTTCGGAGACGCATTCGATTTTTCCGCCGTGTCTCTCTACTATAATTTGGTAAGTTATTGATAAGCCGATTCCCGTACCTTTGCCTACTGGTTTAGTAGTATAAAATGGATCGAATATTTTCCGTCGGACTTCTTCTTTCATTCCCGATCCATTATCTGAAATCCTAATTTCGGCCATTTTGCCCTTAAGTTGAGTAGCAATCTGAATCGTCGGAATGAAATATAGATCCTGAGAATTCGGCGACGATAGCTTCTCTTGCAAAGTATCGATCGCGTTGTTGATTAAATTCAAAAAAGCCTGGTTTAATTGTCCTGCATAACACTCGATTGCTGGTAAATCTCCATATTCTTTCACAATTCTAATTTCCGAGTGATGCGAGTTAGCTTTTAAGCGATTTTGCAAAATTAATAGCGTACTATCAATGCCTTCATGGAGATTTACTTTTTTGCGGTCCGACTCATCTAAACGCGAAAAATTACGTAATGACAGGACGATCTGCTGGATGCGTTCGGTTCCGAATTTCATCGAGTTGATAGTTTTTGGTAAGTCTTTAACTAAAAATTCTAAGTCTATATTATCAGCTTCTAGTTTAATTTCTTGGGCAGGTTCGGGATAGTATCTTTGATACAAATCTAACAAACGAATTAAATCAGCTACATACTCGCTGGAATAACTAATATTACCGTGGATAAAGTTTACTGGATTGTTAATCTCATGCGCGACACCTGCTACCATCTGACCCAAACTCGACATTTTTTCAGCTTGAATCATCATTGTTTGGGTACGTCGTAGTTCCTCCAAAAGAGATTCTAACTGTAAAGCTCTTTCTCTTAGTTTTGCTGGCGTACTTACCAAAACAAATATTGCACCTCCCGTTAATATAGCACTAAAACTAGCAGCTATCCACAACCTCTTAAAAATAGGTGAATTCTCAATCCAACCATTTTGGGGAATAGCTGCTAACTGCCAGGAACCATTAGGTAAAGTTACTTCTAAAGTAACAGGCGATTGCTGGAAAACCTTAGCATTTCCAAAAAACACTTCTCCCGCAGCGCCTAATCCATCTTTCCCCCGAATCGCATATTTAAGCTTGGCAGATGAGTCTAATAGTCCCGCTTCTTTTAATAAAATATTCCAATCAATACCAATGCTTACCATTCCCCAATAGCGACCGCTTTCAGGAGGTTTGCCGACAGGAGTCAGAAAAATTGGGGTACGAGTAATCAAAGCCATATTACCCTGTTCGATTAATTTAACTGGTCCCGAAACTACAGTATTCCTAGTATCAATTGCTCTTTGAAATGGCTTTTTTTCTTCTGGTATTTTCAGGGGTGCAAATCCTAAAGCACCTTCTTGACCTGCTAAAGGATAAAGATGGGTTGCAATTGAATTTTTGAACAATGCAGCGCTAGGAATACCGGGTTGTTTGGCTAAGATAACTCTAGTCAAATTTTCAAACTCTGCTTGGCTAATATTTGGATTGGTTACTGAAATATAAGCTACCAAACTTTGCATTACAAATAATCGCTGGTTTAAAGACCCTTCAAGCTTAGCTCTCACCGTGCTCAGTTGGTCTAGTACAGCAACGCGGTTTCTCTGCTGGAAGTGTTCGTTTTCTAAACGAATGAATAGCTCGGCCATCGCTAAAACGAGCGTCGCTGTTAACAAGGCTGCTAGATAGGGTAAGTACCTGATTTTCACGTTCTTATTATATTAGAGCTAATTTGTAAACAAAAGATTAAGCAGACAACTTGCGGGTCATCAAACGGATGAGCGACCCGTAAATCATCGCTTCACTGGTCTGGGTGTATAGTTCAAAGTCCTTACTCAAGTGTCGAAACTGATTGAGCCAGCCAAAAGTACGCTCGACAATCCTGGGTTTAGGCAAAATCTCAAATTCCTTTGATGTCCGCTCAATTACCTCCACTCGTACCCTACTCTATCGTTGCTACCGAAAAAAATTCCCCCAAAGTTTCCGACTCTGGCTTTAGATCGGGAAATAGAGATATAACGACCTACAGCCTGAATTCCCTGCTATGCGGTTAACTCAGTCCCCAGAGAGCTTAAAAAGCCACGTTGTTGATACTGACTGGCCGTTTGTTGAGAATAAACTTTAATCTGTTGTACCCAGGATGTATGCTTATTTTTTACTGAGATATTTTGCTAGTTCTGGGACTTCACCGGCTTTTTGCCAGTCAGCTTCCCCTCGCCGAACTTTTGTGCGATCTGTGATTTTCTGAACTTCCCAGAGTTGCAGTGCGGTGTACGGCCCTTCAGGCTTACCCGATCGGAACACGTACCAGTCAGCAATTTCAGGGGCTGCTTGCTTAGCAGGTTTTACCACCCGTCGCTCTACCGGGCTTGGAGTTGGTGAGGTGGATTTCTGATTCATCTTTATTAACCATGCGCCCAGAAAACCAAATCCACCAAGGAGTCCTCCTCCGACTCCCAACATTACGACAGGAGAAGTGGCACGGTAGGGTTCCGGGGCAGCCGGAGTGGGAGAAGGTGTCGGGGAGGGGGTTGAGTCGTCGTAATTTCGGTGTCGGTTTCGCGGATAATATGGCTCGCTGCGAGTCCTTTTTCCTTTTTTCGCGGCTTCGGATGGGAGAGAAATTGTTGTGGCAGCTAACAAGCTTCCGCCTAAACGTAGCAGCAGTTTTCGGCGCGACAGTTTAGTAGAATAGTTCATGTTCTGAGAAATGATAGGGGTATCAATATTTTCTCAGAACACCCGACAAAGCAAAATAGCACTCGCAGCCCGCCAAGTATTTTATTTTTGACGGGCTGAACATTTAAAGTTCGATTAATTATAAATAATACCCTGAAAACCCCGCGACTTTAGTCCGGGGATGAAAGGGACAAAGAGGCTTTAGCCTCCCAGTCTATTTTCTGAGCTCTCAGGATGGCGCTGTCAAGTAAAACCATGTAAATCTTGGTGAACAACTAGAGGGATATTAAGCCGACTCTGGTAGCATAAGACTATCGTGATGAGGTCGAAGTCATGTTAGTTTTTGAGTTCAAAGCATCGGGTAAAAAGCAGCAATTTGACGCTGTAGATGAAGCGATTAGAACAGTGCAGTTCATCCGAAACAAAGCACTGCGGTTTTGGATGGAAAACGAAAAAGTTGATAAATACGCATTGAACAAGTATAGCGCTGTTTTAGCTAAGGAATTTCCGTTTTGCAACGAATTGAATAGCATGGCTCGACAATCTAGCTCAGAAAGAGCGTGGTCGGCAATCTCCCGATTCTACGACAACTGCAAAAAGAAAGTCCCAGGAAAAAAAGGGTTTCCGCAATTCCAGAAAGACAACCGCTCGGTAGAGTACAAAACTACGGGCTGGCGTCTGGCAGATGACCGGAAATCAATCACTTTTACCGATAAAAAAGGAATCGGCAAACTTAAATTAAAAGGAACGCGCGACTTACATTTCTCTCAGCGCAGTCAAATCAAACGAGTACGTTTGGTGAGACGGGCAGACGGATATTATGTCCAGTTTTGCATTCAAGTTGACCGTTCTGAAAAGATTGAAATCACGGGTAACGCCATCGGGTTAGATGTAGGACTTAAAGAGTTTTACACTGACTCAAATGGCATTGCAGTCGATAACCCGCGTTTCCTCCGCAAGGGAGAACGCAGGTTGAAAGAAATACCCAAAAACGAGTTTACAAAACGAGTCAAGGGTTCGACAAAACAGAAAAAAGGCTAGAGCGATTCTAGGGAAGCGCCACCTCAAAATCAGCAGACAGCGTAAAGATTTTGCCGTGAAGTTGGCAAGATGCGTCATCCAGTCTAACGACTGTGTAGTCTACGAAGATTTGATGATTAAAAATATGGTGAAGAATCACTGTCTGGCAAAATCGATTAACGACGCTTCTTGGTATATGTTCCGAATTTGGCTGGAATATTTTGGCAAAGTATTCGGAAGAATTACGATTGCCGTACCAGCTAACGGAACAAGTCAAGAATGCTCTAGTTGCGGAACAATTGTTAAGAAAAGTCTCTCAACGCGGACCCACGCTTGTCGGTGTGGATGCGTATTAGATCGTGACTGGAACGCAGCTAAAAATATCCTGAGTCGGGGATTGAGTACGGCGGGGCACGTCGGAACTTGGATCTTAGATCCGAACGCTTGTGGAGAATTGACCGCTACCGATGTTGAAGTAATTCTGCACCGGCAAGTCGATTCTGCGAATCAAGAATCTCCTCGGCTTTAGCCAGGAGAGTGTCAATTAATGCGTCTGCACTGAGGATGCGCTATCAATGAACCGCGTGACACAAGGGTATCCGCATTGTCGCTATTTGTCAGGCTGAAAACGCTTACATTAAAAATCCAGCTTGGGTGACAAAAATCCACTTTGAGGATTTTTTAGCTTTATGTAAGTGGTTGGGTATTTCTCCTGCTGAGTTGGTTCTTACCCCTATTCTGCAAAAAATTCTTGCCGCTCGCAGCGGTTCTGAGCCTGGCCCCTACGATGCTGTGATGGGAGGCTATCAACGACACAAAACTTAACACCCCCATTGGGAATCGCTGTTAACTTCGCACGGATTAGAATTCCAGCCAAAATTTGCAACCCCCATTCCGCAACCAACCCCAAGATGCCTGTCTGAGTTTGGTGTATATCCGTCTTTGGTGTATACCCGAAATCTTGGTGTACGTCACTTCTTCTGTTGGCGTTGACCAAAAAAATGGGGCGTTGCTGAATTAGGGTATGATACGAGCAAAAATACGGGAGGGGAGTCGAAAATGATTTCCGGGATTTTGATGGGGAATTGGAACCTCTCCAAATTTTAGATAATGAATTAGTAATTTAATTGAATACCTTAGCATTTTTTCACACTTAGAATCACAAAGAGTTTTTCTTTTTAACCGAGCTTGCGTAATGTCTGAGTCTTGTATTTTCACCTTCAACTCTTGTCATATAGGTTTTGCGGTGGGTTCTGGTCTCCCTCCGGAATAAAATTTGGGTAAACTTTCCAGCCATCTGTTACATAAAAGTAGGATTCCCATTTACTAACTTCCGTCCATAGTGGTTCAAAATTTTTGGCGCTATGGTCGCCTAAAACCCATCCTAAAATACCTGGCTTAAAATGGTCTACCGCTGTCCACAGCCAGGTTTGGTTTTTTTTGAACCCACAAATGTTTGTAATTCATCTAATTCTCCCACTTCGGGATTTGTTTCTGGTTCGTAAAAATATGGTAAGAGTTTTCCGGCTTCTTTTACCCAATTAATGATTGTAGTATGATGTACATTTTTGACTCTTTCAATTGCTCGAAAACCCAGACCATTAACATACATTTTTAGACATTCACGCCTAACTTCTTTGGGATATCCTTTTTGAAGCTTATAATCATCTATAAATTGTCTTTTACATCGGACACAAATCTAATTCTGCTTGCCTTTTTTATGACCATTTTTATTTATATGAGTAGAATTACATTCGGGGCATTTCATAATATTGCTTTTAAATTTGTGTTATTTTTGACGCTCGGAGGACAACTTCATCATACCATAGTTCAGCAACGCCATCCAGTCCAGTTACTTCACCGCTGTCTAGCCCTACCTGAATTTCCTGCCGCAATTCCTGCAAGCGAATTTGTTGGAATTGTTCCCGTTCTTTCAGCAGGCGCAATCCTTCACGGATCACCTCGCTGGCAGAATAATACAGTCCGCTTGACACTTTCTCCTGGGCGTACTGCTCTAACTCCGGTGTCAAAGACACGTTGATGCCTGAGTCCTCCTGTAATTTGGGCTATTCCATTTTGAGTTGAATAACAGGGAATAGCAATTGTTGTTATTATACTACCAAAAAACTCGCTCTTGCGTACAAGCGGGTTGAGCAATTGTTAAAGTAACTCTACAAATCCTTGCATCCAAAATTTAAAATCCTCAAGCCTCGCCCTCTTGCGATCGGGGTCAATCCAAAATCCTTGCATCCAAAATCGATTGACTCGATCGAGCGATCGCACCCAACATTTTGAGCAAAGCAAGTTTATGTTTTCAACCGATCGAGCGAGCGGTTGAAAAATTTTGGCGATCGTGCAATGAAACTCTTAACTCCACAAGACATCCTCAAGCGTTACTCAAAACACCGGACAGCTATTGACAGCCCCGGCTCCTTTTACTCTGCTTTAGAAACAAAAGTAATGATGAGAGCTAATCCGCCCGTTAAGCCTGAAATATCAACCGCTATCCCAACTTTTTTGACACCCAATAAACTTAAAATAGCTCAGTTGCAAGCTACACTTAAAACTCCCTACCAACTGATCGATACTGCTTTCAATCTTGCAACAGCCCTTCAAGCATTCTAACAAGGAAAAATCATCGGTATAGACTGCGAAACAACAGGGCTTAACCCCTACCAAGCCAAAATTAGATTGTTACAACTTGCCATTCCTGACCATCCAGTAATCATTGTGGTAGTGCTTTTTTGTAAAGTACAGATAAAAATAGTCAAATAGAGCGACTTTCGTGAGAGAGGAATGATGGAATGAAATTGGATTTAAGTTGCCCAACGTGTGGCTCTGATGACATTATGAAAAATGGGACAACGCGCAGAGGCAAGCTTTCACCATAAATGTCGAGACTGTGGAAGACAGTTTGTGGAGAATCCACAGTGGAAACCAAAAGACAAAGACACCATCGCATTGGTAAAATTATTATTACTGGAAAAAATCCCATTAGCCGGAATAGTCAGAGCAGTAGGTGTGTCAGCAAGCTGGCTCCTTGCATTATGTCAACAAATATTATCAACAGGTAGAGCAGCAAGCAGAAGTAGTGCCAAAAGAAAAAGGGAAGCTGACGGTTCAAATCGACGAGTTGTGGTCATTTGTGGACAATAAAGGGAACAAGCAATGGGTCTGGCTCGCAATAGATGCTCGAACCAGAGAAATCATCGGATGTGAGATTGGAGACCGTTCGCGGACATCAGCTTTCGCAACTCTGGGATTCATTACCAGGGGTATATAAGCAGTGCGCCTGCAGTGTATACGGACATCTGGGAGGCGTATGAAAAGGTAGTGCCAAGCAAAAGACATTTTGCGGTAGGAAAGGAGACGGGATTAACGAGTTATATTGAAAGACTCAACAACAGGTTAAGACAGAGAATATCAAGGTTAGTAAGAAAGACATTATCATTCTCAAAGAAGCGAGAGAATCCGATCGGGGCAATTTGGAACTTCATCCACGAAGACAACCAACAAATCAGAAAAAAAATGGGGATTGGATAATAAGAGAGATTGTTTTCCTCTGTCCTTTACAAAAAATCACTACCCACTATTTTTGGTGATGATTGACTATGGTTGCCATCGCAATTAAGGCATTTTCGTCATCACTCAGGTAACAGTGAGGTCATAAACTTGGTTTGTGACGAGCGCAATTTTAACCTACATCAGATTTAACTCACGCCCTCACGTCTATTATCAGGAATTCTTAACGCTCGTGATGCCAGCGTGACCGAGATTATTGAGTATTTTTACTCACTATTGTTTCGGATGATTCACTTTACCCCCTCAATCCGCGTATGTGCCAGTTGTGGGTGCGGAAGAATGTGGGTTAAACTAATTCCGATCGCTCTCAACGCTCAAGACGATTTGATTCAATGTGGGATAAAATTGCCGCACGCATTAGCGAAGTAACGGGAAACAAATTTTCGATCGACAATCGCCGTTCCGTCAGCGGTGGCTGCATTAATCAAGGCTATTCTATCAGCAGCAGTTCCCGCACTTACTTCGCGAAAATTAATCAAGCTTGCCAAATTGCGATGTTTGAAGCCGAGGCTTTAGGTTTGCAGCAAATACGGGCAACCCAGACGATTCGAGTACCGCAACCGATTTGCTGGGGAACTGAGGGGAATTCAGCTTATATTGTGTTGGAATGGTTGGATTTGGGAGGACGCGGGGGCGATAAAGTTTGGGAAGAAATGGGTCGGAAACTCGCCGAAATGCACAAATATACCCCCCCCAGCCCCCCCTTGCTAAGGGGGGAAGAAGAGGCTAATTCTACTTTGCTTAGGGGAGTTTTTGGGTGGGATAGGAATAATACGATCGGCTCAACGGTGCAAATGAATACTTGGACGGCAAATTGGGCAGAATTTTGGACCGAACATCGGATTGGTTATCAGTTAAAATTGGCTAAGCGTCGGGGCGGCCATTTTCCGCAAGCGGAACGTTTATTAGATGTGATTCCTGAATTTTTAGCAGGTTACGAACCGCAACCCTCGCTAGTTCACGGGGATTTGTGGGGGGGAAATGCGGGGGTGACATCTGCGGGGGAACCGGTCATTTTTGACCCGGCAACTTATTTTGGAGATAGAGAAGTTGATATCGCGATGACGGAGTTATTTGGCGGGTTTGCGCCGCAGTTTTATCGAGGATACAATCAGGTTTGGCCGTTAGATGGAGGCTACGATCGGCGCAAAACTTTATATAATCTATATCACATTTTGAATCATTTTAATTTGTTTGGTGGGAGTTATGAGTCGCAGGCGAATCAGATGATTAATAGAATCTGCGGTTAGAAATAGGGATTTGTTTATTTCTAACCGCAGATGAATGCAGATCGACGCAGATGTAAGATTTATCTGCGATCCTTGCAGCTTTATTTTTGCTTAGCTGTTGCTTTTTTCTTCGCTTCTTTTTCTGCTTTTTTAGCCGCTTTTTCAGCTTCCAGTTTTGCGATTTTTGCTAGCTCTTTTTCCTCAGCAATTTTATCGAGATAGTAGTGGTAATCTCCCAAATAAGGGCGAAATTCTCCATCCCGAATCTCGACAATTTTGTTAGCTACTTGGGAGATGAAATAGCGATCGTGTGAAACGATAATTACGGTACCGTCATAATTCTGAATCGCCTCTTCCATCATCTCTTTGGCCGGAATGTCGAGGTGATTTGTCGGTTCGTCCAAAATCAGCAAATTCACGGGAGTCAACAGCATTTTTGCCAAAGCTAGGCGGGCTTTTTCGCCGCCGCTTAAAGCGCCAACCTGTTTGAATACTGTTTCGCCCGTAAATAAGAAACGGCCCAACAAAGTCCGAACTTCTTCATTTTTCCAGTCGGGAACTTCGTCGTGAATCGTTTGCATCACGGTTTTATTCAAATCTAATGCCTCTGCCTGATTCTGTTCAAAGTAACCGGGGATGACGTTGTGGCCTCCCAATTTGACCGTACCTTCAGTCGGCTTTTCCAAGCCCATAATCATCCGCAGCAGGGTTGATTTGCCCGCGCCGTTGGGGCCGAGAAAGGCAATGCGATCGCCCCTTTCAATTAACAAGTCGGCTCCCAAAAATAGGATTTTTTCGCCGTAGGTGTGTACCAAATCTTCAATTATTGCTACTTCGCGACCGCTGCGGGGTGCGGGGGGAAAGCGGAAATGCAAAGTTTTTAATCCGCCGGTGGGCGCTTCGATACGTTCGATTTTATCTAACTGTTTCTCGCGGCTTTTGGCTTGGGTGCTGCGAGTGGCGCTGGCGCGGAATTTTTCTACGAATGCTTGCTGTTTTTCGAGTTCTTTTTGCTGGCTTTCGTAGGCGCTGAGTTGGGCTTCTCTGGCTTCTGCTTTTTGCAGCAGGTAGGAGGAGTAGTTGCCGAGGTAGGTGGTGGAAACGCCGCGTTCTGTTTCGACGATTTGGGTGCAGAGCCGATCGAGAAATTCCCGGTCATGGGATACGATTACCATCGGGGTTGTCAGCCCTTTGAGGTATACTTCGAGCCATTCGATCGTTTCTAAGTCGAGGTGGTTGGTAGGTTCGTCTAGCAGCAGGATGTCGGGTTTTTGCAGGAGAATTTTGCCCAAACTCATCCGCATTTGCCAGCCGCCGCTGAAGGCGCTGACTAATCGATCGCCATCTTCGGGTTCAAATCCGATTTCGGGCAGAATTTTCTCGATTTGGGCTTCTAAACCGTAGCCGTTTAAGCCTTCAAATTGCCGTTGCAGCCGATCCATTTTGTGGATCAGTTCGTCGAGATTTTCTGGGTTGGAGGCTTCCAAGTCTCGATGCACTTGCATCAGGGATTCGTGGACTTCGTTGGCTTCGCTGAAGGCGCGCCAAAATTCTTCTCTGACGGTGCGAGTCGGATCTACTTCAAATTCTTGGGAGAGGTAGGCGATGTGGAGGCTGGCGGGGCGAATGACTTCGCCTGCGGTGGGTTCGATTTCGCCGGCGATGATTTTGAGTTGGGTGGATTTGCCGGCACCGTTAACGCCTACTAAGCCGATGCGATCGCCCGGTTTGACTTCCCAGGTGACATCTTTGAGTACGACGCCTGTGGGGTAAATTTTACTGATGTGTTCGAGTCGCAGCATTGTTGTGGGGACTGGGGAAGGGGAGGTTTAGCGGCGGATGGGATGCCGGCGCTGAGGTCGTGTTAATCTTAACAAATTTTAAAGATTTTTAGCGTATTGCTAGATTTTGATTTGGTGGAAGTTACACGTGGGGCCCCAGAAACCGGGTTTTTTTACGAAAAGACGCATTCGTACTAGAAGATTAGCTAAAAAACCCGGTTTCTAGCCTCGACGTGGGTTTGGGACTATTTTGTTTGGTGTGGTGGGGCGATCGTCTTCTGCAAGCTTCGCTAACGCACTGTTTCTGTGTGGCGGGTTTGACTACAAATATTTCAACATCAAAGCAACTTCCTTCGCAAAATAAGTCAAAATCAAATCGGCACCAGCCCGTTTGATACTCGTCAAAGTCTCCAAAATAATCCGCTTTTCATCAATCCAACCCAACTGTGCAGCAGCTTTTACCATTGCGTATTCGCCACTAACATTATAAGCAGCTACGGGCAAATTAGTTGCTTCGCGCACTTGGCAGATAATATCGAGATAAGCCAAAGCAGGTTTTACCATCACAATATCTGCTCTGCACCTTCTGCGATATCCAAAGCAACTTCTTTCAGTGCTTCTCGTGCATTAGCCGCATCCATTTGATAAGTCTTTTTGTCTCCAAACTTTGGGGCAGAATCGAGGGCATCTCGAAACGGGCCATAATAGGCAGAGGCATATTTTGCTGAATAAGCCAGAATTGCGGTATCGATGTATCCTGCGGCATCTAAGGCTTTGCGAATTGTGCCGATTCTGCCGTCCATCATGTCGGAAGGTGCTACCATATCTGCACCAGCAGCGGCTTGAGAAACAGCCATTTTTACTAATACTTCAACAGTTGGATCGTTGAGGATTTTACCGCTTTCGTCAACTAAACCGTCGTGTCCGTGTGAAGTGAAAGGATCGAGGGCTACGTCGGTAATTACAATTATTTCGGGAATGTTTTGTTTGATAGCTTTGACTGTTTGTTGCACCAATCCTTCTGGGTTGTAGCTTTCGGTTCCGGTGTCATCTTTTTTTGTTTCTGAGATTACTGGGAAAAGGGCGATCGCACCTATCCCCAAATTCCAACATTCGGCTATTTCTGTTAGCAATAAATCCAGCGAATAGCGATAACAACCGGGCATGGAAGCAATCTCAACTTTTTGCCTTTCTCCTTCCATCACAAACATCGGATAGATGAGGTCGTCAACTGTCAGGTGATTTTCCCGTACCATACGGCGCAAAGCTGGTGTGCGTCGCAGGCGGCGGGGACGGATGGTTGTGAGGGAGGGATTTCGATCGTTTGGAGTGGGAACGGCGGACTCGACGTTGTTTGCGGATGACATAGGAACTAAAAGCAATAATGATAATCATTATTATTGTATCATTAGACCTCTCCCATATTTATTGTGGAACAGGCATCCTGCCTGTTCAAGACTTGGTTTTCTGGAGAGGTTTATTGCAGTCAATTTGCGCGCAGCGGTAGCGCCACGGAATTGAAAAAACAACTCCTCACGCCTGTGTGACAAGCTATTGCACCAATCTGTTCTATTTTGAGCAGAATAGTATCGGCGTCGCAATCGTAAAATATTTGTTTGACTTTTTGGATGTGCCCGGATGTCGCGCCTTTGTGCCAAAATTCAGAGCGCGATCGGCTCCAATAGTGTGCTTCTCCTGTAGCTAGAGTCTGCTTAATTGACTCTTTGTTCATCCACGCCATCATTAAAATGGTACCATCTCGATCGTCTTGGGCGATCGCCGGAATCAAACCTCGATCGTTAAATTTTAAAGCTTCTATCCACAAATATTTTTGATCCATATTCAGTTTACAGGAGTTGTATTTCCTCAAGTAATATTTTTTACCGCAGAGGGCACAGAGGGCGCAGAGGGAGGAAATGAACAGAAAAGAGAGACAACAGGATGGAAATCAAATTATGCCTCTCTTTTCTTTTCTCAGCGCGGCCGGATGAAAGTTGGTATATCAGCGAATATTATTCGCCGATGATTCTAGTGAAAGCTTGATTTGTGCGCGATTAAACTCATAAATTCTTGACGAGTTCTGGCATCTTCAGTAAACACTCCCCGCATCGCTGAAGTCGCAGTCCAAGAACCTGGTTTTTGCACTCCCCGCATTACCATACACATATGAGTTGCTTCAATTACAACTGCTACACCTTGAGGTTTTAGCAATCCTTGAAGTGCATCCGCAATTTGTGCAGTTAAGCGTTCTTGTACTTGCAATCTGCGGCCGTACATTTCACAAATTCGAGCAATTTTTGACAGTCCAATTACTTTGCCGTTGGGGATGTACGCAACGTGTGCTTTGCCAATAATTGGCAGGATGTGATGTTCGCAGGAACTGAAAATATCAATGTCCCGCACTAACACCATTTCGTTAGCATTTTCTGTGAATACTGCTCCGTTGAGCAATTCGTCGAGAGATTGACGATAACCTTCAGTTATAAACTGCAAGGCTTTGACAACTCGTTTCGGTGTATCTCGTAACCCTTCACGGTCTGGGTCTTCTCCCAATCCTAGCAGCAATGTACGCACTGCTTGTCTCATTTCTTCATCTGAGACAGCGGGCTGAGATTGGGTAGTAATCGATGACACTATACCATTTGGAGAAGTCAGTTCTGGACGAGTAGATAAAGTCATGCTTGCAGTTTGTGAAAATGTTTAACAGTGGCTATGGACTTTTATTTGCCCTTTGACTATAACAAAAATTACAAAATAAAACATTAAAATAGTTGATTGTTTCTTAATAGTTTAATAGCTAAAAAATATGAAATCAACCGTTGGTAGTTACACGGTTTTTGCTGTCAAAACGTGCAACTACTAACGGCGTAATTACAGCATATTCCAAGTTCATAAAGTACAGTAGCACCTATATTGTCAGTTAATTTCTAGGGTACGTCGCTTGCTGGATCTGGGAGATAAATAGCTTTTTTACGGTTGGCGACGCACCTTAGTTTCCATAAGATTGTGTGTACCACATATACAGGGAAAATGCTGTAAATCTAAAATATCTTAGCTATGGATGTGATACTGAGATTGATGCAAGCTTAAATTAAGCAACTGTTAAGTTGTTCTCGAATTTGAGCGGTATCTAAGTTGCGACCGATGACTACGAGTTGATTCTTAGGTGGAGTCAACCATTCGTAAGCATTTAGTTCATAGCGCGCGCCACTAAGTTGAAAAATGTGTCTCATCGGACTGTCTTCAAACCAGAGAATCCCTTTTGCCCGAAATACATCTAAGGGCATTTCTTGGGTGAGAAATTCTTGGAATTTGTGGAGATCAAAAGGTCGATCGCTCTGAAATGATAGCGAAATAAATCCGTCATTATCTAAGTGATTGGAGTGATGTCCGTGATGGTGGTGTTCGTGATGATCTTCGTGTTCGTGATGATGCTCGTGATGGTTATGCTCGTGATGGTGTTCGTGTTCGTGATGCTCGTGTTTTGCCTCGGTTTCAAAATTATCGAAAAGATCGGCTTGGGTTAAACCTACACCCAAAATCAAGGGTAAAGGAACTTCACCATATTCAGAGTGTAAAATTCTCGCTCCTTCTTTCACAGTGCGAATGTAAGCTTCTAATTCTTCTACTTTTTCTGAAGGAGCTAAATCAGTTTTGTTCATCAGCACAATATCTGCAAATGCTACTTGTTTTAACGCTGCTTCACTATCAAAATGATCGGTGGTGAATGTTTCGCTATCGACTACAGTTAGGACAGAATCTAGACTGGTTAAATCCCGCAATTCCGTGCCGATAAATGTCAATATAATCGGCAGTGGATCGGCAACTCCCGTGGTTTCAATCACCATGCAGTCGATGCGGTCTTCCCGTTCTAACACTCGGTATACTGCATCAACTAAGCCTTCGTTGATGGTACAACAAATACAGCCGTTGCTCAGCTCTACCATATCATCTTCGGTAGAAATTAAAAGCTGTGAATCGATGTTAATATCGCCAAATTCGTTAACTAAAACTGCTACTTTTAAATCTTGACGATTTTTGAGGATTTGATTGAGTAAAGTCGTTTTTCCGCTGCCGAGAAAGCCGGTAATTATAGTGACTGGCATTCCTCTCTTGGGAAAATCGGAAATTAAATCTGGGGTTTGTACAGTGAGATTAGTCATTGTCCCTCATTGATTAATTGTAGAGGCCCTGCTGTTAAGCTGTTGCACATTTAAACTGTGATACAAGCATTGCCCTTATTTTTGATTTTGCGATTCCATTTAATTATTAATTGCCCTTCATTTAAGAGGCGGTGCAATAAATACTCTAGCTCTTCAATAGATGTAAAAAGTCGATTGGCAATATATTCTTTTGCCGAATGCCATACTAATTCAATTAAGTTATAGTCTGGGCTGTATTCGGGGAGGAATTCTAAATGAAGATTAGGCATTTCTGTTTCAATTATTTGCAGGTACTCTTCTTTCTTATGAAAACTAGCATTATCCAGAACAATCACTATTTTCGCTCCTTTTTTAGCAAATTCTGAGGCTTGATGACCTGCTGATACCCATTCATTAATTAGCTCTTCATAAAATAGTTTTAGCACTTGATAAAAATTATATGAATTGCCTTTTTTGAGGAATTCTACCCACCTTTTTTTATCCGAATTCCTCACTCCTCCCATTACATTAACTCTGCCTTTTCTTCGGTCTCCTCTGACCTTTTTTCGGCTTCCTTTTTTACACCAGTTCTTTCTTCGGGTGACTCTTAAACTAAATCCACTCTCGTCCCAAAACCATACCTGTAATCGTTCTGGGGATTCTTTTTCTGTTTTTAAATATTCGGCTATCTTTATTTTAAACGCTGTTCTTTTTTCGGGATTTCTCTTTGATTCCAAACTATACTTTGCCCAGATGTAAACATACTTTTTTTGCTTTAATATCCTCCGAACTTGTCCTCCACTTAATTTTATCCCTGTGGATTCCTCTAAGTATGTTGCTAATCTCTGCGCTGTCCATCGTCCAAAATCATATCCTAGTTCTTGAGGGTCTTTCTCTATAGTTTCTAATAATATCTCTATATATTGATCGGTGGCTTTTTTGTGATTTCCCTTCATCCTTTCATCTATTAGACTTTCTAGATTGTCGGGGTCTCCCTTCATACACCAATAAGATACTTTATTTATTGAACAACCCAAAAATTCAGCGATTTTAGATTGTGTTTTTCCGTCATTTAGCAATAATAAAATCAGAATCCTTTCTCTAATATTGGCTTTTTCTTCCTCTTTTAAGGCTTTCTGTAGTTGATCTATTTGTTTGGAATTGAGATGGTTTTTGGCTGGCATTTTTGTAGATATTGACTAAACTTAATTTTTATTATACCCTATTTAAAGGTACAACAGCTTAGTTCAGAAAGCTGCTAAGTATCCCAAAGCTCTTGTGGATAGCACTTCCTAGCCAAAATTTAGGTGCGCTCGCCTGTATCGCACTAGATTGAGTATGATAATCATTATCATGATATCTCAGATGTGCTTTAAGCACAAGCCCTAGAATTATTGCTCAGCTAGCTGATGACTCACAAACACTTCACTGTCATCCCTTTTCCAGATAAATCCCATGTTACAAACGGGAAGTTAAAACAATGTATTGAGGGCGAGTGCGATCGATAATTCCCTCTTCCTCCAACCGACACATCAGCCGCGTCACCGTAATCCGCGTAATTCCCATCGCCTCAGAAATCTCCTGGTGAGTCAATCTCAGATCGATCGAGATTCCTTGTGCCACCTCGCGACCAAATTTTTTTGCCAACAAAACTCATAGTTGCAACAGTCGATCGCGTAGAAATAAATTCCAATTCGGGAGTCAAGAAGGTTGAAACCTTTATGGGCGGGCAGGATCCCCACCCCACCAGAAACCGGGTTTTTTACCTAATATGTCGGTGACAAGGCGTCTTGTGGTAAAAAATCCGGTTTCTTTGTCGGAGTGCGTCAGTCGATAAGGGCGATCGCACTCCGTAACAAAGTAGATTTGGCATTGACAAATTACTCGATTTGTGATATGCACGAGTGGTGGAAATTTTTAAGGGCGATCGGGATCTACTTCTGCAAAACGGGCGATCGCGATCGATCCTAACTCATTCCCCAGCAGCCTCAGCCGACGCAGCGAATCTATCAGCTACAGCTTTGCCAATTAGCGCCACCTGACTCAGAGGCAAAAACTGAATTTTTTTGACCAAGAAATGGGGATACAAGCCCCGTCTTTCAAGACGGCATTAATTCTCTTTGAAGTCTCTTAATTTTGTTGGTAAAGCCTAGTATAATAAAGCAAGTAAGTAACGGAAAATAATGAAAGCAAGGTATCAATACAGAATTTATCCGACTCATCAGCAACAGCAGAGTTTAGCTCAGTTGTTTGGATGCTGTCGAGTAGTCTGGAATGATGCCCTAGCGCTCTGCAAACAGTTTGAGAAAAAGCCAAGCTCTGCTGAACTTCAGAAAATAGTAATAACCCAAGCCAAAAAGACCGAAGAAAGAGCTTGGTTAAGTGAAGTTTCTAATATCCCCTTACAGCAGTCTCTAGCTGATTTGGAAACAGCTTTCCAGAACTTTTTCAACTCCTGTAAGGGAAAGCGGAAAGGTCGTAAAGTTCAGTATCCTAAATTAAAAAAAGAACAAATAGGCAATCAGCGCGATTTAGGATGGGAGGGTTTTCCTTCAAAAATGGGGGTGTCTATTTAGCTAAAATTGGTATTGTCAATCCAGTATGGTCGAGAAATCTACCTTCAGAACCTAGCTCTGTCACAGTAATCAAAGATTGTGCAAACCGTTATTTTTTAAGTTTTGTTGTAGAGGTTCAACCAATTCAAGTCGAAGCTAAAAACCCAAGTATCGGAATTGACTTGGGAATCAAAACCTTTGCAGTAATGAGTAACAGCGAAAAAGCCGAAAGTCCTAGCTACAAAAAGTTAGACCGGAAAGTTCGCAAACTCCAACGCAAGTTAGCCCGCCAGCCCAAAGATTCCAAAAGGAGAAATATAACTCGAATCAAGCTCGCCACACTACACAATCGTATTACGGACACCCGTAAAGATTTCCTGCATAAATTATCAACCAAAATCGTCAACGAAAACCAAGTGATTATTCTGGAAGATTTGAACGTGTCAGGAATGCTGAAGAATCGGAAACTCTCAAGGGCGATTAGCCAACAAGGATGGAGAGAATTTAGAACTCTCTGTGAATCCAAATCCGAAAAATTTGGCAGAGAGTTTCAAGTAATTAGTAGGTGGGAACCTACTAGCCAAGTCTGTGCGGACTGTGGCTTTAAGTGGGGAAAAATTGATTTGTCTATTCGTTCAGTGGTTTGCATGAGTTGTGGTACTGAGCAAGACAGAGATGAGAATGCGGCTAAAATTATAGAGAAAGTCGGGATGGGGAATCGCCACGACTCTAAACGGGCGCAGAGGGTTTGTCAGGCTAGCAACGGTTAGCAGAACTCTATGAAGCGTCAAGAATCACCGCACCTTCAGGTCGGTGAGTATTTCAAAATATCGTTAATTTCTGGGGCTTGCGAGACTGGATTGCCATCCAAAAAGTTGAGAAACTCTTCCAGCGAATAACCAGCTCTCGCAGCAATTTTAGCCAAGTTTTCCGTTTCCTGGAACAGTATCGCCCCTTTCCCACAATTGCACAGCAGTCGCAGAAACCCCCAAAAGCTTGCCAAACGCTCGTTGGCTCATATAGCCACGGGCAGTTTTGATGATTTCACTAAGTTTTTGTCTATTTTGGATGTTCACGCCTTAGAAGCTACTCGATCGTACCTACAAGTAAACAGGCCTACCTACATCAACCATACTTCCCTGAAGCCACAGCAGCATCAGCCAGTCGCTCCATACCAGCTCGAACAATCACTGCTAAGTCACTCAGTGGCATACATTGGATTTTCTTGAGCAGATCGTTAGTATCTACGGGTTCACGCATAGGCTTGCCTTCGAGATGAGCAAGCAGCTCTTCAAGTGTAAACCCGGCCCTCACTGAAATCTGAGCCAAATTTTCTGTATCTGGGATGCTCTGACCTTTTTCCCACAACTGAACAGCCGTCGCCGAGACCCCCAAAAGCTTGCCAAATGCCCGCTGACTCATGGAACCGCGAGCTAGTTTGACAATTTCGATCAATTTTTTCTTAGCTTCTGCGTTCACAACTGCCGTCATTACTTAAATCACACATAACTCAGTTTACTTCCCAACTCCAGAATTTTCCACTTGCAATTCATAATTACACTTGACAGACGCGCTGATGGCAAGTAAACTAATAATTACAACCTAACTTTAAATGCACCGAAGGGTGGCTAAATAAATGGTTCTGAGCTAGGAACACAATCTAAGCGGACAGCCCGATCGAACTTAGAAACCAGAGACAGACATCAGGGGAAGCAAAAATGACCAAAAGACGCAGCCAAAACACGCACAACTCACGCAACACCCGTCAAAGCCTCACAGCCTCCGGTTGGCTCAAACCCCAGCGCTGGCAAATCTCCAAAAAAGAGGCAGCCGAAGCCCTGAGAATGCCGGTCAACCGCATAGTCAAAGTCTACCCCAAACAACATCAAGTAATAGTCGTTTACCTGAACAAGAAAGGACAAAAATGCAGTTCCTTTTTCAGCTACAGACTATTTGCCAGATGGGAACAAGAGGCGATCGCAGCAATTGCCAGTTGTCAAAACCAGCAAATCCTAGCACCCCTAGAAGTCATTGTACAATACGACCTCAAACATTTCAAATATCCAGTGGCGATCGCCAATGCAATTTGGGAAGCCCTGCTCAACCACATCCGCCACCTCAACAGAGAACAAAGGCTCAGCCTAGCTTGCGCCTAGTCCCCCATTAACCCCCACCTATGTCGATCGTGGTTAATGCTTGGGAAAATCGATTCCTGAGATGGATATTCCTTGCATCTTCTCTACATATCGTCCTTGAGCCGCTACACACTCTGCCATTTTTTGAGCCTGTATAGGTTGACTCCTGGGATCTGGTGAGGTGCCTCTATACTCCCATACACCACCACGACCACTATTTATTACTTTTCCATTTTTTTCTAAGATTAACTCTTCTCCGGTAGCATCAATATAGAATTTCCCCTTTTGAAAAGACACGCTGCTAATTGTGATATCTTCCACTCCCTTGTAAGGATTTGCAGGGCCCTTGACAATCTTAATACAGATTCTATTGTTTTTATGTGCAATTTCTCTCCGGGAATTATTGAACATGGTTCCTTGAGAGTAGTAAGTTCCTGTGGGTAGAATTGTAGAATCTTGTTGATTACTTTGAGCAGATGACAAGGATGAAATTGATAGAATAAGAGAACTAGCAATTAGTGTTTCGAGTACCCTAAATTTCATTTATAATTAAACTCCATTAAAATTGTTTTTTCCGATTCAACACGATCACAGATTATCTAAAAAATCCTCTGGGGTAACATTTGCTTGGCGAAGAATTCCAGCTAGTGTCCCAGAATCTAATTCATCATGGAGTGGCACAGTACAACTATCTATTTGCTTTACAACCCGAACCCGTTCGAGAACAACGTGACTGCCATTTTGCCTATCTCTCCTGAATCCCAAACGCTCTAAAGACCCCATAGCTTCTCTACCTGAAATGCTTGGCAATTGAGACCAAGGTATAGCTGAATGGGAATTTTGCGACTGATTTTGAAGCCGAACGTTTAGAGATTCAATAGTATTTTCTAATGTTTGAGTCTGATATTTGGCTGCACAGAGATCGCTTTCTAACTGCCTCTTTCGATCTTCTAAGAACTGAGTTTTGCTTTTAGATGAATATAATTTGCTGTTTAACTGAACTTTTTCTTTTTCTAACCTATCAATTTCTTCCACATAAAATTTTTCCCAATCTCTTGACTGTTCCTTAGTCCGATCTAATTCTGTCCTAGCTCCTTCTAGAGCAGCATTGAGTTCATTATTAATATCTAGAGCAGCCTTGAGTTCATTAATATTAGGTATTGTTTCTAACTGTTGCTCTAGCTGACGGGATTGCTGTTGTATTAAATCTCGATCGCGCTTCAAATCAACTATTGTCTGATAGAGCGCTTCACTCCGCTGCTTTGCTTCAGATTCTCGCTGAGACGTTTCTTGCCACTCTTGCCATAGTAATTGCAAGTCGTCTTCTAAAGTTTGAGCAGTTTCTTGCTGTTGCTGTTCTTTAAGAGCCAGTTCGCTTTCATAAGATGCAATTTCATTTTCCAGTTCTCCCTTATTTTGCTCCTGTTCTTGCCGATAAGATTCCAGTTCAGCAAGACCTCTCTCTCGCTGGTCAATTAATTTGATAGTTTGCTGGTTTTTCTCTTCTAATTGCAGCTTAATCAGTTGAATTTCCCGCTGTAATTGTTCCCCTTGTTGCTGTGCAAGGTGCTGCTCATTCCGTTTGGCAGATAAAACTACCTCAATAATTATCCACGCGCTCAAACCACTAACGAAAAATAAAGCGAATGTCGATGTGTAAAGAGTCCGGGAACCTGTTCTTTTAAAGGGATTTTTAATCCAATTATTATAATCTTCAATAAATGTCGGCGGTACTCCCCGGACATAGTATACACGACCGATTATTTCTCCTGAGTTAACTTTACCAGTAGGGATGGGTTTACTATCATCAGGTTTAGCATATTGTCGCTCTGTTTGCAGCGGAGGTGGATTTTGTAGTAAGTCGTATGGATGGTTTGATAAAGTTGCTAATGAAATTTCCTTTGTCCACTTCTGAGAAGATTTTGATTGATAAAGAATTTGCTCGGATAGGCAATCTTTGGTAGATATTTGGCAATCAGTAACAATCAGCCCAAATAATCCATAGTTGCTGTCTAAAGTACGCTGCAATTCTCCTATGTTTCCTTGTAATAAGGTATAGGATAGTTTTACTGGCAGAGTATGAGATAACATATTGAAATCAACTGTTTGCACGCGAAAGATTGTGCCATGCCAATAGTTGTTATAATGTTCCCAGTTTCTCAAAGTCCCCAGACCAAAAGCAAAGGTCGCAAGCAGGGTAAATCGCCCCAAACTCTTAATCAGCGTAGTCGGGTTGATCCGGGGAAGTTTTTGCTTCATAATATGCTTCATAAGGTCAACAGCCAAATGAATCTGAGTGAGAATATATCTAATATAACTTCAGCTACATATTATTTGCGCGTTGGCAACAAGAGGCGATCGCAGCCATAAAAACCCGCCGCAACCAGCAAACCTTACAACCACTAGAAGAAGTTGTACAGTACGACCTCGAACATTTCAAATATCCCGTCCAAAGCGCCGATGGAATTTGGGAAGCCCTGCTCAAGCATATCTCCCGCGTAACAAGGGAACTGAGGCTGAGCAAACAATGCGCCTAGCCCCCCATCACTCCATCAATTAGTAGAAGCAGCCAACTCAGCCAAACGTTCCTGCTGATCCTGAGAAATGCAAGTTTGAATAATCCCCTCAATATCCCCTTCCAAAACACTATTGAGCGAGAAATTTTCCCCCAAACGGTGGTCGGTAGCCCGATTGTCCTTATAGTTGTAGGTGCGAATCTTCTCCGATCGCGAACCAGTACCAACCTGAGCCAAACGCCGCGACTTCACCTCATCCTGCTGCTCCCGCAACTTCATCTCGTAGAGCTTAGCCCGCAAAATCTGCATCGCCCGCTCCTTATTCTGCAACTGACTGCGCTCCTCAGTACAGAAAATCCGAATTCCCGTCGGCTTGTGAAACAAATCCGCAGCAGTTTCCACCTTGTTCACGTTTTGACCGCCAGCGCCGCCCGATCGAGCCGTGCTCATCTCAATATCCTTCGGATCGATGTGAATCTCCACATCATCAACCTCCGGCATCACAGCCACCGTCGCCGTCGAAGTATGCACCCGGCCGCCAGCCTCAGTCACAGGCACCCGCTGCACCCGGTGTACTCCAGCCTCAAACTTCAGCTTGCTGTAAACGCTGTCGCCTGTAATTTCCAGAATCACCTCTTTAAACCCGCCCATTTCCGCCAGCGACTCGCTCACCAACTTCACCTGCCAGCCTTGAGTTTGAGCGTAACGGGTATACAGCCGCAGCAAATCTCCCGCCCAAATACTAGCCTCATCTCCGCCAGTACCCGCCCGAATTTCCAGCATAATATTCTTGTCATCGTTCGGGTCGCGGGGGAGCAGCAAAACCTTCAAACGACTTTCCAAATTCTCCAGCTTCGACTCAAGTTCGTCAACTTCCAGCGCAGCCATTTCTTGCATATCTCGATCGCCCGCGGCTTCCTTGAGAACCTGTCGCGCGCCCACCAAATCTTCCTGAGTCGTTTTCCACAGAGCAAAAGTATCGACCACTTCCTCCAAGGACGATCGAGCTTTCGCTACCCGTTGAAACTCTTGATTGTCCCTAGCCACATCCGGGTCAGCCATGCGGCGAGTCAACTCATTAAAAGTTTGCTCTACCGACTTCAATTTATCCAGCAAATAAGATTCGGCCATTGTCAGTTGTCCTTTGTCAATCGATTTTAGATTTTAGATTTTAGATTTTAGATTTTAGATTTGAAGAACAGTTGGGATAGAATCTCGATCGAACTTTACTCGCTCGAACTCTACTGCCAGCCGTAGCAAGTCTTCAATCTAAACTCTCCAATCCGAGGGCGGATCGATTTTAGATTTTAGATCTTAGAACTGAAGAACACTTAGGATAGAATGTCGATCGAACTCTACGCGATCGAACTCTACTGCCAGCCGCAGCCAGTCTTCCATCTAAAATCTAAAATCCGAGGGCGGTAAGTTGCCAGTAGAAAGAACTACTCTCAACAAACTGCGGACAAATGACAATCCGGCTACTTCTTCTTTTTGCCTTTACCAGCAGCCTTAGAAGCATCTGCTTTCGGCTCTTCCATTTTCAGCGGTCCAGAGGAAGCATCTGCCTTCGGCATTTCTACCTCGCTCATGCCGTATTTCCGCATAAAGCGCTCCACACGACCTTCAGTATCAATAATCTTCTGAGTGCCAGTATAAAAAGGATGATTTCCCGACCAGACATCTACTTGAAGCTTTGGTCTAGTTGAACCCACAGTCATCACAAGTTCCCCGTTGCAATAAACCTGAGCTTCGGGATACCACTCAGGGTGAATGCCATCTTTTGCCATTGTTTTTTACTCTCTAATTTTTGACTTTACAACCATTTTAGCTGCCGCAGGACTTGTACACCAACAACAGCACGAATTTTGTCTTATATCTGTTGGAACCAGGAATCAGGAATCGGAAATAAACTTCAAAAAAAGGCAGATCAAATCTGGATAGATAATTTTTGCCTTTTTCTTCGTCCTTCTTCCTTCTTCCTTCTTCCTTCTTCCCTCGATTACCGCTTCGAGTATTGAGGAGCTTTGCGAGCTTTCCGCAAACCGTACTTTTTCCGTTCTTTGGCCCGCGGGTCGCGAGTCAAATAGCCCTCAGTCTTGAGAGGCTTGCGGTTGTCCGGGTCTAACTGACAAAGTGCTCTAGCGACACCCAAGCGAATCGAGTCAGCCTGACCTGTCAAGCCACCGCCTTCGACTTTTACCAAAATGTCGTACTCATTTTCCAGACCCAAAGTTTCCAGAGGGGCCTTAGCGAGAGCCAAATAAGTAGGGTTGAATTGCAGGTACAAATCCCCCTCTTTACCATTGACAGTCAGTATGCCAGTGCCGGGAACCAAGCGCACCCGCGCTACGGAACGCTTGCGGCGGCCGGTACCCCAGTACACAGCGCGACCCGATGTATCTGTTGCTTGCATTACTCATTTCCTCCCGGAATCGTGTGAACAATTAATTCTTCTGGTTTTTGAGCTTGGTGCGGGTGGTTGGGGCCAGCGTACACCTTGAGTTTAGTAAACAGTTGTCTGCCCAGAGAAGTATGAGGCAGCATTCCCCGTATAGCTTCTTCGACAATTCTTTCGGGCAAACGTGCTTGCAATTTGGCAAAAGTTTCTGTTTTCATCCCGCCCGGTCTTCCAGAATGGCGGCGGTAGATTTTCTGGGTGCGTTTTTTGCCAGTAACAGCGATTTTGTCAGCATTGATGACAATTACGAAGTCGCCGGTATCCATAGAAGGAGTGTAAGTCGGTTTGTGTTTCCCCCGGAGGTACATGGCAACTTCAGTTGCCAGACGGCCCAGCCGCTGGTCAGCGGCATCGACCACGTACCACTTGTGCTCTAGGGAGTCTTGAGTAGGAACGTAAGTTTTGTTCATTGTTTGTTGTTAGTTGTCGGTTAACTGTTAACTGTTGTTAGGTGTCAGTTGTCAGTTGTCAGTTGTCAGTTTTTAATTGTTAGTTGTCCTTAGTTTTTTATTAGTAGTTACCTAATGACTAATGACTAATGACTAATGACTAATGACTAATTTTGGCTGAGTGTCGTACCAGACATCTGCGGGAAAGGGAAATTCACAATAGCCAACCCGCAGCAGGCACAAACCTTGAGCGGGAGCGGCATATTTTACCATTTCTCGGCGTTCGTTGACCCAGATATCTGTGAAATTGTCGATCGGCCTTTCCCCGCGACCCACCTGCACCAGCAACCCCACCAGCAGCCGCATCATCCCGTACAGAAACCCGCTCGCCTGAACCTCAATATAGATAAAAGGCCCAGAACGCTGACACTCTGCAGCTTGCACGTCCACCCAGGAATGGGGGCGGGCAGACCCCGCGCGGTGGAAAGCAGCCAGGTGATGCCGCCCGATTAGCGGTGTCAAAGCTGTCTGAATCAAAGATTCATCCACAGGGGTGTGATAGCAGTGCCAAGCAAAAGGACGCACAAACAAATTAGGGGTCGGGTCTGTATAAAGGGTGTAGCGATAGCGCCGCCAACTGGCTGAGAACCGAGCGTGCCAGGTAGGTTCCACCTTTGCCGAAGCTCGAATTAAAATATCTTTTGCCAGTCGAGAGTTGAGAACGCTTGCCCAGCGGTGAGCCGGAATTGGGCCCCGGGCGTCAAAATGGGCTACTTGAGCAGCGGCGTGAACTCCCGCATCCGTTCTCCCGGCAGCGTGCAGCGTTACCGGGCGTCCCAGAACAGTCGATATTGCTGTTTCAATTTCTTCTTGTACTGTACGCTGGTTCGGCTGTCGCTGCCAACCGTGAAAGTTTGTGCCGAGGTATTGGATCACCAGAGCAACGCGCTGTATCGATTGGGGATTTTCGATTGGGGATTTTCGATTGTCAGTCATAAATCACAAATCTCCAACCCAAAATTGAATTAAACCAGTTCAACGATCGCCATTTCGGAATTGTCTCCTTGACGGGGGACAGTTCGTACTACGCGGGTGTAGCCCCCGTTGCGCGAGCCGTACCGTTCTTGTGCGGCCTCAAACAAGGCGTGTACTAACTGTTTATCGTAGATATAGCCCATAGCTTGGCGGCGAGAGGCCAAGGAGCCATCTTTGGCAAGGGTAATCATCCTGTCCGCCTCTGAGCGCAGCGCTTTGGCGCGGGCTAGAGTGGTAGTGATTTTACCGTGGCGGATTAATTCGGTCGTCAGCGAGCGCAGTAGGGCGCGGCGCTGGTCAGCCGGTTTGCTGAGTTGGGGAACGCGACAGCGGTGACGCATAGCAGTTGGTAATTGGTAATTGGTAATTGGGTGCCGGGATAGTCCGCGAGTTTTGAGCGGTGAATTCTTTAACTTAAAAACTCACCTACTTAAAATTCAGAACTTTTTTACCCGTTACCCGTTGATTAACTTTTAGCTGATTTTTCCTGTGGCAAGGTAATGCCCAAGCGTTTTTGTAAAGCTTCAATCACTTCTTCGGCAGACTTCTGCCCGAAGTTCTTGATCTCGAGCAAGTCTTCTTGGGTATAATCCAATAAGTCTGCGACTGAGTTGATTTGAGCCCGCTTGAGACAGTTGTAAGCTCGGACTGACAACTGCAATTCTTCGATCGGAATTTGGCTAGTAGGATCTGCTTCACCTGGATACTCTGGTTTGAGAGAATCTTGGGTGATGTCTTTGAGAGGTGCAAATAAATCTACCAGGATGTTGGCAGATTGACTCAAAGCTTCTTGAGGAGTCACGCTGCCATCAGTCCAGATTTCCATAATCAGCCGGTCTTTCTCGACCGTACCGCCTACCCGAGCATCTTCAACGCTGTAGTTGACTCTGCGAATCGGCATAAAGATGGCGTCAATTTGGAGAAAATCCAAAGCCGACCCATCATCGCGACTGCGGTCTACTGCTCGGTATCCGATGCCTTTTTCAATTCTGAATTCCATTTCCAGAACAGAGCCTGGGGAGAGAGTTGCAATGTACTGGGATCGATCGATCAATTCCACCTCTGAGGGCAAATCGAATCGATCGGCCGTAACGGTGACGGGCCCCTCAATCCGCAACCTGCCGATTTGCGGCTGCTGAGAATGAGTTTTGAGGACGACCTCTTTCATGTTCAGGAGAATTTCTAGAACATCCTCACGTACCCCTTCGATCGTGGCAAACTCGTGATTGACGCCCGCGATTCGGACTGAAGTTACTGCCGTTCCTTCCAAGTTTGACAGCAGAACTCGCCGAAGCGCATTCCCAACAGTTGTTCCCTGACCGCGATCGAGCGGTTCCAGGACAAATTTTCCGTACTGACTGCGGTCTTTGTCAGTGTTAGACTCTATACATTCAATTTGAAACTGCGCCACGGAGTGACCTCCCTTTTCCACTTTGGATTTTTGATTTTGGATTTTAGATTGCAGAGCATACCCCTGAACGGATTTCGGATTTTGGATGGACGGGGCAACAGTTAGAACCATTAGTTTTTGACTTTAAGCAGTTAGCCATTATCCAAAATCTAAAATCTAAAATCTCAAATCGTTTTAGACTCTACGCCGCTTGGGAGGGCGACAGCCGTTGTGAGGAATTGGGGTAACATCTCTAATCAGGGTGATTTCCAGTCCCGCCCCTTGCAGCGCCCGGATTGCAGTTTCTCGACCTGCTCCAGGCCCGCTCACCATTACTTCTATTTGGCGCATTCCTTGGTCGTTGGCTCTGCGGGCAGCACTTTCTGCTGCTGTTTGAGCTGCAAAGGGAGTTCCCTTTTTAGCTCCTTTAAAACCGCTGGAACCTGCCGATGCCCAGGATATCACTTCGCCGTTGAGGTCGGTAATAGTTACAATCGTGTTGTTAAAGGTAGACTGGATGTAGCCTACCCCATTGGGTACATTCCGTTTCTGCTTTTTTGCACCAGATTTCTTGCCTGTTTGTTGTCGCGCCATATTAGTCTCTTTAACGTTTCTCTCAACTAATGTCCCGAAGCGCTAGGAGCCCGCAGCCCCCAGCGTATTTTTCCAAAAAAGATGTTACTTCTTGGAAGGTGCCTTTTTCTTGCCCGCAACTGTTCGGCGGACGCCGCGACGGGTTCTGGCGTTGGTACGGGTTCGCTGGCCCCGCACCGGCAGACCCAAACGGTGACGCCGACCGCGATAAGTTCCGATGTCCATCAGGCGCTTGATGTTCATTGACTCCCAGCGCCGGAGGTCTCCTTCGATTTGGTATGTGGTTTCTACATGAGCCCGCAGAGCGGTCACGTCGGCCTCTGTTAAATCCTTGACGCGAGTGTCAGGATTTACGCCTGTTGCAGCGATAATTTTTTGGGCCCTCGACAAGCCTATTCCGTAAATGTATGTCAGACCTATTTCGACGCGCTTATCGCGTGGAAGGTCTACCCCGGCAATCCGTGCCACACTTTTTGTCTCCCTAGTTTTCCTGTTTGGCTACAATGTTCAATTAGGATGCACCTGCGTGCATTGCCCAATCTTGCTTTTTTCTAACCTTGGCGCTGTTTGTGTTTCGGGTTAGTGCATATCACCATCACTCGACCGCGACGGCGGATGACGCGACATTTCTCACAAATTTTTTTGACAGATGCTCGAACTTTCATCTTTCTTCCTGCCTGGAGAACCCCGCTCTACCGGAGAGCAGGCACGCTGGGACTGCCCGTAGAGCGGTGGGAGGAGAGGCTGGGCAAGGTGTAGGCCTCTCCTCGATTAAATTGTATAAAGTGCGGGTTGTTTCATGAAGGAGCCCGCTTGCACCCACTCCCATTGCTGGGTCAAGTTCGCCTGCGCCAGAGAGTTGGCTAGCGATACTTTGACGGTGTAACAATGACTTAACCCGCTACACTGGTGGGTTGTTGACGCCCTTCTCGGCAACACTACAAACGTAGCATTATAGCATAAATTTGAAGCTTTTTACCAAATTCTCTCTAAATTAAACTTAGAATTAGTTTTTAGAAAGTTTTATCTAAGCCTATTTTTTCCGAAGGCGATAAGTAATCCTGCCTTTGGTCAAGTCGTAGGGAGTCAATTCGACTTTGACGCGATCGCCAGGCAGAATTTTGATGTAGTTGCGGCGGATCTTGCCGGAAATGTGAGCCAGCACGTTAAACCCATTGTCTAGGTCAACGCGAAACATCGCATTAGGCAGGGATTCCGTCACTGTCCCTTCCATTTCAATTAAATCTTGCTTAGACAATTTGGTATTTACCTCAACTCTACATTTGATTAACTAGGAGTGTCCGGGTTCGCCTTGACAACCTATTGATTGGTAGGTGTCAAACTAGCACCGGGGAAAGGGAGACTCGATCGACTTAAAGACTCAACCAACTGCTAACTTTAGTGAGACTCAAATAAAGTTAGGGCAATTAGAATTGATTGACCTCAATCTTGGAACTAGCAACCCTCAGAAAACCAAATAGCACAAAAAGCTCCTAGTTAACACATCTTAGCAAAAGTTGTTGGGGGTGACAGGCTCGATTGAGAAGGCTCAAGAGTCTCCTGAGAGAGCCTTTTGAAGTTCTGCGGTAACTTCCTGCATCTGGCGATCGCCATCAACCGCAACTAACTGTTCGCGGTTTCTGTAAAACTCAATCAAAGGTGCTGTTTGCTCGCGGTAAACTTGCAAACGGCGGCGAATCGTCTGTTCGTTGTCATCCTGACGCCCCCGCGACAGCAGGCGAGCCACCAAAACATTGTCAGGTACGTCCAAATTGACAGCTTTGAGCTCGCAGCCCTTTCCAGACGAACTTGCCCCACCGCCAACATCGGAGAGCAGTTTGTCAAAAAAAGCTGCCTGCGGCACTGTGCGGGGAAAGCCGTCGAGAATCCAGCCAGCACTAGCATCTGGCTGATTCATGCGTTCTTTCACGATATCCATCAATAACTCGTCAGGAACCAACTCTCCCCGATCCATGTAGGATTGTGCCTTTTGACCCAAGTCAGTTTTGGCAACTACGCAGGCGCGCAGGATATCACCTGTAGAAATGTGGGGTATTTTCCAGAGAGCGGCTAAGAGCTGAGCCTGAGTTCCCTTTCCCGCCCCTGGAGGTCCCATAAAAATCAATTGCATTGCGATTACTTCACCATTCCTTCATATCGCTGGGAGATGACGTAAGTTTGAATTTGCTTAGCAGTTTCGATCGCCACACCTACTAGAATCAGTAGGGAAGTTGCGCCAAAACCTCTAAAAGTTTGCACGCCGATCGCGCTTTCTACAGCAGTTGGTACAATGGCCACCAGACCGAGAAAAATCGCTCCCAAGAAAGTCAAACGGTTCAAAACCTTCTCCACATAATCACTCGTTTTCTGACCCGGACGAATGCCAGGAATGCTGGCGCCCATTTTCTTCAAGTTCTGAGACATATCTACGGGGTTGACAATCAACGAAGCGTAGAAATAGCTGAAGAACAGAATCAAAGTTAGATAAAACAGCGCGTAAGCCCAAGGGGCAGGGCCGTTCGGACTCAAAACATTAGCCACTTGAACCAAAAACGGGTTATTGAGAGATTGAGCGAGGAAAGAAGGTACAATCAACACCGAAGATGCAAAAATAATCGGCATCACTCCGCCTTGATTCAAGCGAAGGGGCAGATAACTCCGGCTCTCCCGATAAACTTTGCGGCCGACTTGGCGGCGGGCAGAAATAATCGGAATGCGGCGAGTACCTTCCTGAACAAACACAATCCCGACAATCGTCACCAAAAACACCAGCAGCAGAACGACTACGCGGCCGACTACTTGCGTGTCCCCGCTTTGAGCCAATTCAAAAGTTTGTCCCAAAGATCGCGGCAAAACCGACACAATGTTGATAAATATCAGCAGCGACGCTCCGTTTCCGATACCTCGTTCCGTCACCAATTCCGACACCCACATCACAAACATCGACCCTGCCGTCAGAGCCAAAGCAGTTTGTGCTATGAATAAAGGCGCTGGAGATTGAGCAAAAGGGCTGACCCAAATCGCAATGCCTATACTTTGCAGAATTGCCCAGCCCAAAGAAACGTAGCGAGTAATTTGAGAAATCTTGCGCCGCCCTGCTTCCCCTTCATTTTTCTGCAAGTCTTCTAAACTTGGCAGAGCCGCAGTTAGAAGTTGCACAATAATTGAAGCATTAATGTAGGGCAAAATCCCCAACGCGAAAATCCCCAAAGCTGACAGCCCGCCTCCTGAGAACAAATCCAGAAAGCCAATTAAAGGGCTATTTTGGACGTTTTGGGCAAAGGCGACTCGATCGATTCCGGGGACTGGCAAGTGGACACCCAGGCGTACTAAAATCAGTAAGCCAATGGTTACAAGGATGCGGCCTCGCAAACCAGCAGCTTGAGCCATCTGCATGAACGTCTCTTGTGCAGTTGGCGCTTTCTCTCTACTAACGTCCATAGTTACGATTTGGGATTTTAGATTTGGGATTTTCGACTAAATCATTTTCTGATAGCAAGCTTGAGGATTTGAGATTTGGACATACTCTCAAACCTCAAATCTTCACGCAACTAATTCGCAACTTCCGCCTGCAGCTTCTATTTTGGTGCGAGCACCTGCGGTAAAAGCCGAGGCGCGCACTTGCAAAGGTACATTCAGTTCACCATCTCCTAAGATTTTCAGCGGCCCGTCGTCTGTGGTGACAATTTTTGCTTGGATCAAAGAGGTGAGAGTAACTTCTGTGTTTGCTGCCAGCGATGCTAATTTACTTACATTAATGGTAGTGTACTCTTTCCGGTTCACTAGAGGGAAGCTTTTCAACTTGGGGAGACGGCGGTAGAGAGGATTTTGACCACCTTCAAAACCGGGTCTAGTGCCGCTACCGGCTCTAGATTTTTGACCGCGCATCCCTTTGCCGGAGCTCGCGCCTTGACCGGCAGAAATACCTCTGCCCAAGCGTCGGGGGCGCTTTTGGGAGCCTGCTTTGGGTCGGGCGTCTTGCAATCTCATAGTTTTAGTAATTGGTAATTGGTAATTGGTATTTAGAGAGGGGGTACGCAGTAGTTTTGAGTGCGTGAGTTTTGAGTTGCGGATTTTTTTATTTTCACCGCAAGCACTTAACACTCAAAACTTACAGTTTCCCATTCTCGCGTGCCCTAACCGTAGAGGTTTTCTACTGGAATTCCGCGTTCTTGAGCAACTTCGGACAAGGTGCGGAGGGTGGAGAGGGCATTGACTGCGGCTCGGGCGTTGTTTAAGGGATTTCCAGAACCTAGCTGTTTGGCTAAGATGTTGCGGACTCCTGCTAGTTCGAGAACTGTTCGCACTGCTCCCCCTGCAATTACCCCGGTTCCGGGAGCTGCCGGCCGCATCATGACTTTAGCTCCGCCACCGTCACCGTTGATGGGGTGAGGGATGGAGTTAGATTTGGTGAGGGGAACTTCAATGAGGTGCTTTTTGCCGTCAGCGACGCCTTTTTTAACGGCACCGATTACGTCGCTAGCTTTGCCGACTCCTACTCCAACTTGACCGCGTTCGTTGCCGATAATGACTATGGCGCGGAAGCTGAGTTTTTTACCACCTTTGACTACTTTAGTAACGCGCCGGATCTGAACGACCCGTTCTTGCCATTCGGATTCTTTTTCGCGCGTTTTGTTGCTGCTGCTTTTTTTCTTGGTGCGCTGTTCTTTTTGTTCTGCCATAGTTTTGTCCTGTGGGAATTAGTAATTGGTGAAAGGCGATCGGCAAGTGGTAATTGTTTGAGTAAAAAGTAAAAATAGAAGAAATCTGGATTTGGCCTTTTAACTTTCAACTTTTGACTTTTTACTTTTTAATTACTCATTACCCGCTACCCATTACCCCCTCTAGAAGTCTAACCCCGCTTCGCGAGCTGCTTCTGCAAGGGCTTTGACACGACCGTGATAGAGGTTGCCCCCCCGATCGAATACGACTTTGACTATGCCAGCGCTGGAACAGCGTTTGGCAATCAACTGACCGACTTGCACGCTCGCGGAGCAGTTGGCACCAGAACTGAGAGTTGACTTCAATTCGGGATCGAGGGTTGACGCGGCGGCCAAAGTGTGCTGGGCGGTGTCGTCGATTACTTGGGCGTAGATGTGCTGCTCCGAGCGAAATACCGCTAGTCTGGGACGTTCGGAGGTGCCGAACACCTTGCGCCGAACGCGGCGGTGTCTGCGCTGGACTGATTCTTTGCGAGTAAGCTTCATTGTTACTTCTTACCTGTTTTGCCTGTTTTACCAGCTTTGCGCCGGATGACTTCGCCGCTGTAGCGAATGCCTTTGCCCTTATAGACTTCGGGCGGACGCACCGCGCGGATGCGGGCTGCTGTATTGCCTACGAGTTCTTTGTCAATGCCGGAGACAATGACGTTGGTGTTGCCTTCAACTGCCATTGTGATGCCTTCTGGAGGGGGCATTTCAACGGGTTTGCTGTAACCGACGTTTAAAATCAGGTTCCGTCCTTGAACCTGTGCCCGATAACCTGTGCCGATAATTTCGAGACGCCGCTGAAAACCTTGGGATACACCTTCGACCATGTTGGCGACTAGGGTGCGGCACAAGCCGTGCAGTTGTCGGGCGACGCGAGATTCGTCTCGGCGGGTAACGAGTAAAGTCTCGCCTTCAATTCCCATGACGATTTCGGCTGGGATCACTCGGGAAAGTTCACCTTTAGGGCCTTTGACGGCTACTTTTTGACCGTCTAGGGTGATGGTGACTTTATTGGGAATGCTAATCGGACGCTTGCCAATTCGCGACATAGTTTTTTGTCCTTTGTTTTTAGTTATTAGTCCTTGATTATTAGTGTTTAGTTATTAGTCCTTAGCGATCGATTTTTGAGTCTGTTGCCCGCGAGCGGTGACTAATTACTAATTACTAATGACTACCAAACATAACAAAGCACTTCACCGCCCAAACCTTGGCGTCGGGCTTCTCGATCGGTCATAATGCCGCTGGAGGTAGAAATAATGGCTATGCCAATTCCGCCTAACACTCTGGGCAATTCTTTACGGTTCGAGTAAACGCGCAGTCCTGGTTTGCTGACTCGCTTAAGTGCCGTGATAATGGGCTTGCGAGTTTTACCTTTGTACTTTAGAGAAAGCACTAAATGTCGCTTGATCCCTTCTGCTTCTGCTTCTTCAAATTCGCCGATGAAGCCTTCACTTTTGAGGACTTGGGCGATGCTGCGGGTCATTTTTGTAGCTGGAATTTGGGTTGTTTGGTGGCGCGCCATGCAAGAATTGCGAATGCGCGTCAACATATCTGCTATGGTATCGTTAGCTGCCATCTTTTGCTTTTTACTCTAGTGCTTAGTTGTCCCGGAACGGCATTCCCATTTCTTTAAGCAAAGCGCGTCCTTCTTCGTCGGTGTTTGCTGTGGTGATAATTGAAATGTCCATGCCTCGAATTTGATCGATGCGGTCATATTCTATTTCTGGAAAAATTAGCTGTTCTCTCAAACCCAAGCTGTAGTTGCCGCGCCCGTCAAAGCTTTTGGGGCTGATGCCGCGGAAGTCGCGGATTCGGGGGAGTGCGAGGTTGATCAGCCGATCGAGAAAATCGTACATCCGATCGGCGCGCAGCGTCACCATAACGCCGACGGGTACTCCTTTGCGGATTTTGAAGCCTGCGATCGCTTTTTTCGCCCGCGTCACCACTGGTTTTTGCCCGGTGATGATGCCAATTTCGTCGATCGACGAATCCAGTGCCTTAGCGTTTTGAGATGCTTCTCCCAAACCTCGGTTCACTGTGACTTTGACGAGTTTCGGAACCTGATGGATATTAGTATATTTAAACTGATCCATCAGTTTCGGAACGATTTTTTCTTGATAAATAACCTTGAGTTTGTCCGGCATAGTTTTTGTGTTTCGTTAACTGTCCCTGGGCTTGGTCAGGGAATTGTTAGTTGTCAGTTGTCAGTTGTCAGGAAAGCATTGGTCAGCTCATGACTAATGACTAATTATCGATGATTTCTCCGGTTTTTTTGAGCTGTCGCAGTTTCCGGCCATCTTCGCTAAATGTATAGCAAACGCGGCTGGCTATTTTCTCTTTTTCGGAATAGTGCATGACATTTGAGCTGTGAATGGGAGCCTCAAACGTGACTATTTTCCCGGACTCTCCCTCTTGCTGGGGCTTGACGTGCTTGGTTCTGATGTTTACACCTTTAACAATTACTTTGCTGACTTTAGGATATGTCTTTAAGATTTCTCCGACTTTTCCTTTCTCTTTGCCAGTAATTATTTGCACTGTGTCGCCTGCTTTGACGTGCATTCTGTAGCGCTGCGGTTCGCTAGTTGGTTTACCCTTTTTTCCGTACATTTTAAAGTACCTCCGGGGCTAAGGAAACGATTTTAGTAAAGTTTTTGTCGCGCAGTTCGCGGGCGACGGGGCCGAAGACGCGAGTACCTTTCGGGTTGTTGTCTGCGTTGATAATAACGGCGGCGTTATCGTCAAAACGAATGCTCATGCCGCTGTCGCGGCGCAGGCCTTTGCGGGTTCTGACAATGACGGCCCGGACGACATCTGATTTTTTGACGGCCATATTGGGGATGGCGTCTTTGACGACGGCAATGATGACATCGCCGACTCCGCCGTAGCGGCGGTTGCCACCTCCCAATACGCGGATGCACATCAGTTTGCGGGCTCCGCTATTGTCGGCGACATTGAGGTATGTCTGGGGTTGAATCATGGTGATTGGGGAAAAGGTAATTTGATGCTTGCTAACTGCTAACTGCTAATTGCTAATTGATGGTTAATCACAGGGTCGATCGATTGATTTGACGATCGCATACTTCAAAGCAATTAAGAATTAACTGTTAGCCATTTTTTGCACCGAAAATCTCAGCAACCGTCCAACGTTTGGTTTTGCTCAGTGGGCGAGTTTCAGTGATGCGGACGCGATCGCCCGATTTGCACTGATTTTCTTCGTCGTGAGCTTTGTACCGCTTGGTGCGGACTACGATTTTGCCGTATTTGGTGTGGGAGGAGCGGTTTTCGATTGCTACCACGACGGTTTTATCCATCTTGTCGCTGACTACTACGCCAACTCGTTCTTTAATTGCCATAGCTACCTATTTTTGTTGTGCAATTGACTTTTTTTTAGCTACTGTGCGAGCCGAGGCTAGGCTGCTGCTCACTCTTGGCTGACTTCTGGGCTTGGAGCCGAACCTGCTGCTTCTTTAGCTGCGGCTGATTTTTCTGTCGCTTCTGCATCAGCAGCGATTTGGCGCTCGCGTTCAACTGTCATCAATTGAGCGACGCGGTGCTTGGCGTGCTTGAACAGGTGAGGCTTTTCCATGCGGCCGGTAGCTTGCTGGAGCCGTAATTCCATTAGTTGGCGCTTGGCGGCTAAAATTTGCTCTGCTAGTGCTGCATCGCTTAATTCTCTAGCTTCTTTAATCTTGGGCAAAGACATAATTGTGTGCTTTCTCGTTAGCGATCGGTATGACAGAAGACAGAATTGTCTAGATGCTGAATGTCGAAGGAAAGAAAAGTTATGAATGACCGATTTTAAATTGCTGTCGCCGTTTAAAATTTTGACCAATGCCGACCTACTTCTACCTTCGATTATCGCTATGACTGGCCTTCTTCGCGAGTGATGAACTTGGTTTTAATTGGTAATTTGAAAGATGCCAAACGCATTGCTTCGCGGGCAGTTTCTTCACTTACGCCGCCAATTTCAAACATTACCCGGCCCGGTTTGACCACGGCAACCCAAAACTCTGGTGAGCCTTTACCAGAACCCATCCGGGTTTCTGCTGCGCGCTCGGTGACTGGTTTGTCGGGAAAAATGCGAATCCAGATTTTGCCGCCCCGGCGGATATAACGGGTCATGGCGCGGCGTCCGGCTTCTATTTGGCGGGAAGTAATCCAGGCGGGTTCGACGGCTTGGAGCGCGAATTCGCCAAAGCTAACTGTATTGCCGCGGGTGGCAATACCGCTCATTCGCCCGCGCTGTTGTTTGCGGAATTTCGTTCTTTTAGGGCTTAACATGGCGAAAGGGAGTTGGGTAATTGGTAATTGGTAATTGGTAATTGGTGATTGTTAATTGCTAATTGGTTTGGAACAACTCACACTTAACAAATGACAACTAACAGTTAACAATTAGCTAGCCTTCGTTCGATCGATCTTCAAAGTTCTGGCGGCGGCGCTTTTGTTTGGTACGGGGTACTGCAGCATTTGGTGCAGCCTCCTGTTCCTGTCCGGGAATAATTTCACCTTTGAAAACCCAAACTTTAATGCCGAGAATACCGTAGATGGTTTGAGCAGTGCAGTAGGAGTAGTCGATGTCGGCCCGCAGCGTGTGCAAGGGGACTCTTCCTTCTCGCGTCCATTCGGTACGGGCAATTTCTGCACCGTTGAGGCGTCCGCTGACTTGAATTTTGATGCCTTGGATGCCGACTTTTTGGGCGCGGGTGATTGCTTGGCGGACTACTCGGCGGAAGGATACGCGCCGTTCTAGTTGCTGAGCGATGTATTCCGCGATCAGTGTGGCATCGGCATCTACTCGCTGGACTTCGACGACGTTGATGCGGATTTGGCGGTTGCTACCGAGTTGCTGCTGCAAACCGACCCGCAAGGTTTCGATGCCTGCTCCGCCGCGGCCTACGACAACGCCTGGTCTGGCGGTGAACACTTCTAGGTCTATTTGATCGGCTTTCCGCTCAATTTTGACCGATGAAATGCCAGCATTGTTGAGGGTTTTACGAACGTACTTGCGAATTTTATAGTCTTCTTGCAAGAGTTCTGGATAGTTTTTGGGATCGGCAAACCAGCGAGAGCGGTGCTCTTGGGTAATGCCGAGGCGAAAACCAATTGGATGTATTTTTTGGCCCATAATAGTTGATGAGTTAATTGGTAATTGGTAATTGGTAATTGGTAATTGGTAATTTGTGATTACCCATTTTTTTCAACTTTAAGCTGTTTATTACCTCTTACGTTTTTCCCAGGTTTAGTTTTCTAGGAGCGGAGCTACTACTACGGTAATGTGACAGGTTGGCTTGCGGATTTGGTAGGCGCGACCTTGAGCGCGGGGTCTAAAGCGTTTGAGGACTGGGCCTTGGTCTGCGTAAGCTTGAGAAACTACGAGCTTGGATTTATCCAATCCTGCATTGTGTTCGGCGTTGGCTACTGCCGATCGCAAAACTTTGACGATTGGTTCGCAGGCGCGGTAGGGCATGAATTCGAGTAAAATCAGCGCTTCTTGATAGCTTTTGCCGCGAATTTGGTCGAGGACTCGGCGCACTTTGAAGGGGGATGTCCGGATGTAACGGGCGATCGCCTTAATTTCGGATGTGGTATCTATAGCCATTTCGATTTGGGTAATTGGTAATTGGTAATTGGGGAAAAGGTAATTGGTAATTGGTATTTTGTTTTCCTACTACCTATTACCTGTCACCTAATTAGGCTATCTTTTCGCCTTTTTATCACCACTTTTAGCGTGACCTCTAAAGGTACGAGTGGGGGAAAATTCTCCGAGTTTGTGGCCTACCATTTGGTCTGTGAGGTAGACTGGTACGTGCTGTCTGCCGTTGTGAACGGCGATCGTGTGACCTACCATCTGGGGCAGGATTGTGGAAGAGCGCGACCAAGTTTTAATTACTTGTTTTTGGCCTGCGGCGTTGAGTTTTTCGATTTTTGTCATCAGATGGTCTGCGACAAAGGGGCCTTTTTTTAGAGATCGAGACATGGTTTTGGTAATAGGGAATTGGGCATCGGGCATCGGGCATCGGGCATCGGGCATTGGTAATTTGTTATTTCCAATTACCCATTACCCATTACCCATTACCCATTAAACTAACTTTGTCTGCCGCCCTTGCCGCGCTTGGAAGCTTTGCGGCGGCGCCGGACGATTAAAGCGTCGCTGCGCTTGTTTTTGCGTCGAGTTTTTGCACCCAATGCTGGTTTACCCCAAGGAGTGACAGGCCCCGGACGTCCGATGGGAGCTCTGCCTTCGCCACCGCCGTGCGGGTGGTCTACCGGGTTCATGACGCTACCGCGAACGGTGGGTCTGCGACCTTTCCAGCGGGTGCGGCCGGCTTTGCCGAGGCTGATGTTTCTGGCGTCGGTGTTGCCGACTTGACCGATGGTGGCGTAGCAGTCGGCGCGGACTTTGCGCTGTTCGCCGGATGGCAGTTTGAGGGTGACGTAGCTACCTTCTTTTGCCATTAGCTGAGCGCTGGAGCCGGCGGAGCGAACGATTTGTCCGCCTTTTCCGGGTACTAGCTCGACGTTGTGGATGCTGGTACCGAGGGGAATGTTCTTCAGGGGGAGGGCGTTGCCGATTTCGATCGGCGCGTCTGGGCCTGAGACAATTACTGTACCGACATTTAAGTTGAGCGGGTGCAGGATGTACCGTTTTTCGCCGTCTTTGTAGAACAGGAGGGCGATGCGGGCGTTGCGGTTGGGGTCGTATTCGATCGCCTTGACAGTAGCGGGAATGCTGTGTTTGTCGCGGCGGAAGTCGATGTCTCTATAAAGCCGTTTGTGACCGCCTCCCCGGTGGCGGCAGGTGATGACGCCTCGGTTGTTGCGGCCTTGTTTGGTGTGCTTGTTGCTGGTTAGAGACTTTTCTGGTTCTGATTTGGTAATTTCAGCAAAGTCCGAGACGGTTTGTTCCCGGGTGCTGGAGGTATAAGGCCGGTAAGAACGGATGCCCATAATCGATCTATTTTAGATTTTGGATTTTGGATTTTGGATTTGACGTTTATCGATTTTAGATTTTAGGTTGAAGATTGGCGATCTTTGGTTAACTTACGAGTTTTCTGGTTCGATAATTTCCACCAGTTAACCGCAATTTAAAATCTAAAATCTAAAATCTAAAATCCAAAATCGTCTAGACTTCTGGGAATAGGAGTTTGCGGATCGAGTCTCCGTCGGTCAGGGTTACGGTTGCTCGCTTGTAACAAGGTTTAAAGCCGACGAATTTGCCAACTCGACGCTTTTTGCGCGGCGGATTTTGGGTGTTGACGCCGATGACTTTGACCTTAAATAGTTCTTCGATTGCAGCTTTGATTTGAGGCTTGGTCGCTTTGGGGGCTACGTCGAAGGTGAATTGATTTAATTCCATCATTCGGGTAGCTTTCTCGGTGAGAATCGGACGCTGGATCAAATCTGCGTAGTCGCGGGGGTCGATTTTACTCACCGTAAATCTCCTGAATTTTAGCTATGGCTGTAGATGTGACGATAATTTTGTCAGCCGCGAGAACGTCGTAAACATTTAGGGAAGTTGCCAAGATGACGTTTACTAATTCGATGTTGCGTCCTGATAAGTAGACGTTTGGTTGCGGTTCTGGCAAGATTAACAGAACTTTTGTATCGGGTTCGATGCCCCAGCGGGAGATCGCACTCAGCAATTCTTTGCTTTTCGGTCTCGGAAATTGCTCTGCAAATTCTTCAACCACAATGATGTCTTCGGTGCGACTTTGGAATGCTGTCCGCAAAGCGAGACGGCGTTCCTTTTTGTTCATTTTGACTTCAAAGTCTCTCGGTTTTGGCCCGAAGATGACACCGCCGCCCCGCCACAGCGGAGAACGGATCGAACCTGCTCTGGCTCGGCCGGTGCCTTTTTGACGCCAGGGTTTGCGGCCACCGCCTCTGACTTCCGATCGAGTTTTGGTGCAAGCATTTCCTTGGCGGGCGTTATTCAGTTGGCGCGTCAATGCTCTGTGAACGATGTGAGACGCATTTTCTTCTTTGGCTACGCGCAGTTCTAAAGTTGTTTCCCCAACTTCTTCGCCTTGCCAATTTCGCACTACACAGTTAACCATATCTTTTGTCCTTTGTCTGTTGTTAGTTGTCTGTTGTTAGTTGTCTGTTGTCTGTTGTCTGTCGTCTGTTGTCTGTTCTCAGGTCTTAGTTTTCAGGTCTTAGTTTTCAGCTTTTAGTTCTTAGTTATTGCTTGCTACTAACGGCCAACTACTATCTACTGACTGCTGACTACTGACTACTTACTACTGACTAACGTCCTACTTTTTTCTCAGGCACAACATTGACTAAGGCGCCAGCTTTGCCGGGAACTGCTCCCTTAATTAGCAGCAAATTCTGCTCTGCATCCACCCGGACAATTGTTAGTTTGCGGACGGTGACTTGAACGTTGCCCAAACGTCCTGCCATTCTTTTGCCGGGATAAACGCGACCGGGAGTTGTTCCAGGCCCGATCGATCCAGGCTCGCGGTGGTTCTTGGAACCGTGAGACATAGGGCCTCGTTTAAAGTTGTGGCGCTTTTGAAAACCTGCAAAACCTTTACCGATGTTTGTACCGATGACATCTACTATTTGTCCCGGTGTAAAGGTATCTGCTTTTATTTGTTGACCTAATTCAAATGAACTGGTATCTTGCAAGCGGTATTCTTGCAAGTGGCGCAATGGATTTGCCCCAGACTTGGCAAGGTGTCCCAATTCTGGCTTGTTGAGAGCCTTTGGTTTGACTTCGTTGTATCCAACTTGAACGGCACTGTAGCCGTCAGTTTGTTTCGTTTTAATTTGCGTTACTGTACAAGGCCCTGCTTGTATGACGGTGACAGGGATTGCTCTCCCTTCGTCGTCAAACACTTGAGTCATGCCTAGTTTAGTGCCAAGAATGCCTACAGACACGGATTTTTTTCCTTTTATGTACGCAAGAGGTTTCGGATTGCGAAGTTTACGTCAATCCGCTTGCTCTTGTGCAGAAACATTTATTTCAGTGTTCCTGCAATTAACTGTTATCAACCAACAGCCTTCCTCGGTGTTTAAAATTGGAGTTTTAAATTTGGGAGCGAGCTTGTGGAAGTCTTGCAAGAGTTTAGATATGCGGCTTTTTACCTGCTAAATCTCCGAGTTTTTTTTCGGTCTTGCTTGTTTGCGCCAGGACTTGAGCATAAATGTACTCAGTATCCTTTACGGCGACGACAATTCACAATAGTACATGAAGTGTTTGCCGTTTGTCAAGGCCGCGATGAGAATTTTTCGCCTCAACTTTAGGATTTATAATATTTTAAGCTCGCAAGCAGCGATCGACCAAATTTTGATACAGCAGGAAACACAAATTTATGGGACTGATTACGACGGGATCTGATCTGATTCGGGATTTGGAAAAGTCGGGGTCGCTGGCCCTGTACGTTCCTTTAGAGGGAGGATTTGAGGGGCGCTACCTACGCAGGCTGAGGGCTGCGGGCTACGGTGCGTACACAATTACGGCGCGGGGTTTGGGCGATTTGGCGATGTATTTGACCGGGGTTCACGGCGTGCGGCCGCCGCATTTGGGCAAGAAAACTACTGGCAATGAAGCGTCGGTTGGTTATACATACTACGTGCCGCCGATGTTGAAAACTCAATTAGACAATTTGCCACCGAAAGCAAAAGGACTGGTGCTGTGGATTATTGAAGGGCAAGTTTTGTCGAGTCAGGAGATTGAGTATTTGACTGTTTTGCCGACGTTAGAACCGCGAGTTAAAATAGCAGTTGAGATGGGGGGCGATCGAGCTTTTAGCTGGAAGCCACTTAAAGATGCTTTAGTTGCAGCTTAAATTCCGGTCTTTGCGATCGCAAATCAACTAAAAAACGCAGCGAGCAACTAAAGCTCAACAGCTTCTGCTCGCTGGTTTTGATATTTTTGGGAAAAACTTAATTAACAGGAAAAATCTTATGCTTCAGAACCGCGATTATACCATCATCATTGACAAAAGCGGCAGTATGTACACGAAAGACCAGATGGGCGGTAAAAGTCGGTGGGCGCTCATGCAAGAATCGACGATCGCATTGGCGAATAAATGCGAAGAACTCGATCCTGACGGCATAACAGTTTATGTGTTTTCCGGTCGCTTCAAGCGCTACGACAACGTAACAGCAGCTAAAGTCGTGCAAATTTTCCAAGAAAACGAACCTGCGGGGACTACCAATTTAGCTGCTGTGCTGCAAGACGCTCTGAACAATTTTTTTCAGCGCAAAGCATCCGGTAAGACCAAGCAAAATGGGGAAACAATATTAGTGGTGACGGACGGGGAACCGGACGATCGCAAAGAAGTGATGAAAACGATTATAGAGGCTTCCCGGAAGCTCGATCGAGATGAAGAGTTGGCGATTTCTTTCATTCAAGTAGGGAATGCGCCGGAAGCTACTAAGTTTCTCAAGATATTGGATGACGAACTGCAAAGCGCCGGGGCTAAATTCGATATCGTTGATACTGTCACGATGGATGATATTGAAGGAATGACCCTGACAGAGGTATTGCTGAATGCAATAACTGATTGAGGAGGCGGGCGAAGTTCACGCGATTATATTTGGGCCAGTTGACCCAGCAGCATTTTTTAGGGGGGTTTAAGTTATGGAATCGATCGATCGCCTATTAGGTGAACTTAAGGCAGAGTA